>JAIKWD010000018.1 GCA_024685175.1 Bacteroidales bacterium | reverse complement strand
GACGAGTGCAATCATCCCCAAGATGGCGCATTCGACCGCCTGGCTTTGCATGGGGCGCAGGAATGCGTTGTTGAGGAAAAAGTAAAGAGCGGCGGCCCAAAAGAGGATTTCAAAGACAAGTCTGGTCGGTTGCAAATGTTTATTCATACCCGTTTTTTTGCAAAAATAGCAAATCCGCCAAAAAATTTCGTCACATTTTTTTTTCGGGACAAAAACAGGTGTAAATTTGTAAGCGAACCAAACCAAAACGATTATGAAAAAAAGGATCAAAACCCTTTCAGGAAAAATTGCGTTAGCAATGTTCGTGTCCGTCGCGCTTGTTTCGTGCGTGGACAAACCCCAAACATGGAAGAACATCATTGTCGTATGTTCCAATGGGGAAAAAACAGGATCGGAGAATTACACGATGTTTGTCAACATCGGTCATCAGGCGAGCGACTGTAAGAATTCGTGTGTTGTGGTCAGTGGACAGAGTATCCATGTGGATTGTCAGGGATTCGGTCATCAGTGCAACACTTCGGCGGCAGTCACACTCCAGCAGGTCGGCACGGCCATCACGGCCACGACCACGGACACGTTCGGACTGACCAATGAGGACTTCTTCAACATGCCGGCGCGGTCGCTGGGCACGGGCGAGGGAGGGAGCACAGCCTATCTCAACATCCCAGCACAGTTGGTGGAGCGCGACACCGCCACCCTCCAGTTCACCTTCACCGGGCTGACTTACTCCGCAAAACCGTGGTATAATAATGATTAGGAAACATACAATACAAACATATATTCTAAACACAATTCACAAACTAACAAACATTCAAAAACTTGTTGCTATGAAAAAAACATTCAGAAAGTCATTAGCTCAGTTTCTTTTTTGGATCCTCTTGGGAGGGACAATAACCAATGCTCAAAGCGACAACAAATCATATCTCAATGGGTTCCGTCTTGGAATCACGGGGGAGGCGAATGTGGCCCCGGCGATGAGCCTGTTGCCAACAGGCAACGGCCAAAGTTCCCTGAAGGCGTTTCCTGCCATGGGAGGAAATGTTGGCATAGAGTTTTCCTATTGTTTCGCCGATTATTTTGGAGTACAGGTCGGCATGGACTTTGGTTCACGTATGCAATACACTTTGAAAGAGTATGATGAGACTGGAAATGTTCGCGGCAGATTGCAGAATCAAGTTGGGTTGTGGGATTTCTCCATTCCCGTCAAGATGATGTTCCAGTATCCAATTTCCAACAATATCATGCTTTACAGCGCAGCAGGAGTAAATCTGGCGAACATGTTTCATTACCCACAAGGCGCAATAGCACGCCACAACTATGGCGGACTGCCTAACGGCCAGTCACTATATATTGAGATGGAAGAGCCTCTCAAGTTTCGTGTGGACTTTCAAATGAACATTGGTGTCTGTTACAGACTTCCCTATAATGATATGATTAGAGGAAGTGTTGCCGCCAATATCGCTTTTCGCGACGGAATACGGGGAGCTTATCAGTTTCAAAAGGAGCACAATGCCGGAGGCACATTGAACTACCGGCATGACCATCTTGGTCTGGAGATTGCCTATATTCATTGCTTCAAGACAAAATCACAACGACAGGACAGATCCCAAAAGGAAATTCAGCGCTAACAGACAATGGTACAATTAAACCATCCAAACAACGAATGTGTGGAAAGGGTAACCTTTCCTGAAAAAATTGCGGATACGGGAGTGGGAAGAGTCTTGCTCCCGTATTTATGTGCCCCAACAGCATATTATTTTGTATATTTGCGGCCTTTAATAGAGAAATCATATTATGGCATTCGCAAATCCTCTACTCCTGATAGGCCTCTCCGCGATACTGGTCCCCATCATCATACACCTCTTCAACTTCAGGCGTTACAAGACCATATACTTCTCCAACGTAAAGATGTTGGAGGATATCAAGAAGAAGACGCGCCGCGAACAGACTATCCAACAGCTGGTGGTCCTCGCCCTACGCATCCTCGGCATCGCCGCCCTTGTCTTCGCCTTCGCACAACCCTTCATCCCCGCCAAAGGACAAAAGAACAAAAACGGCAATCTCGTGACCGTCTTCCTTGACAACTCCTACTCTATGGAGGCCAACAGCGAGAACAGCGCCCTGCTCTATGAGGCTGTCGACGCCGCCAAGTCCATCGTCAACGCCTTCGATTTCTCTGACGACTTCGTACTCACCACGCACGATTTCACTGGAGAGGAGTCTCACATCCTCAACAAAGACCAGATGTTAGAGCTTTTGGACAAAGTTCAGATTTCTCATAACAGTCACTCTTTCAACGAGATCCTCGCCTTTGAAAAGAACACTTGCACCAACTCGCAAAAGGGCCATGTGGTTCATTATTATATTTCCGACTATCAAAAGAACAACTTTAACATTGCTCAACTAAAGGTCGACAGTGCCACGCACACTTTTCTCGTACCCGTTCCTTCAGAGGACCGAAATAACGTAAGCATCGACAGTTGTTGGTTCATGTCGCCCGTCTTCAAGGTCGGCAACCAAGTAACGTTGATGGCTCGTATACACAACTACGGCGACAAGGACCTCAATATGTTGCCTGTTAAACTGTACGTCAACGACAAGCAGAAGGCCATAGCCGCCATTGACATTAAGGGCGGCGACTACATCGACTGTCGTATGGCCTACAGCATAGATGAGAAAGGCATTCAATGCGCTCGTCTCGTTATCGAAGATGCGCCTATCACTTTTGACGATCAGCTGTTTTTCACCTATCAAGTGACTGACAACACCAGCATTGCAGTCATTCAGGACAAGGAGAACAACCGTTTTCTTCAGTCGTTGTACGGCAAAGACTCCGTTTTCAACTACATGCCTATGATGTATACGCAAGTCAACTACACGCAACTCAAGGGATGTGACGTCGTAGTGATGAGCGAAGTTCCGAGACTCTCCTCAGGGTTAGCGGATGAGATTGGCAAGTTTGTCAAAGCAGGTGGAACATTGCTCGTATTTCCTGCCAAGGAGATGGACAACAGCTGGAACCAGTTCTTGCGCAGTCTTGGCACTGGAACCTTCGGTGCATTGTCCAAACGCGAGCTCAAGTGCAGTGCCATCAATACCGAGAGTGTCTATTTCAAAGGCGCTTTAAGCAACCAAAACGAGAAACTTGACATGCCGGTCACCTTGCAGCACTATTCCATTGGTGGTGGCAGTCACGGTAACGAAGTCATTATGATGTTGGAGAATGGGGACCCGCTTTTGGTAGGCTATCCTGTGGAAAAGGGGAAAGTAATCCTGTCGTCCGTAGCTATGAACGACGACTTCGGGAACGCGCACCGCCACGCAATCGAGTTCGTGGCCTTGCACAACATCGGCCTGATGAGTTCCCTGCAAGGCAAGTTATACAACACCATCGGCATCGACCAGATGCAAGCCATTTCCTTGCGCAGTGCCACCGGCGACGGCAGCATTTCCCTCAAGGCGCGCAACTCCAAGGACGAGTTCATCCCCGAGCAACGCAGTCTCGGCAACGAAACCGCCCTCTATTTCCACAACCAAGTGCAGGAGAGTGGGTTCTACGACATCGTGAAGGACGGTGCGGTAGTGGGCACCCTGGCCTTCAACCAAGACCGCAAGGAGTCCAACCTTGACTGTTACGACAAAGATGAGATTGACAACATGGCCCACGCCGCTGGAGACAACATCGACGTTATCAGCGCCGACACACACGACATTGCCAAGAGCGTCACCGACAAGCTCAACGGCCGGCCGCTCTGGATGTACTTCCTCATCCTCGCTCTGCTCTGCTTCCTGGCCGAGATCGCCGTGCTTCGTTTCTGGGGCAAACCCACCATCAACAAAAATGAAGACAAATAGCCCATACTCGAAGAAAATAACGTATCTTTGCCACTATCAATTTTAAATCAATATAAAACTTAAACCCAATAAAAAAATGAACAAAGATCTTTTGAAACTCTATCCCCACGATTTGTGGGAAAACTTCGCAAACCTTTGCGATGCACCTCATCCTTCCAAACACGAACAAAAGGCCGTTGAATGGATGAAGAAATGGGCCGCCGAGCACAAGGTCAAAGTCGAGCAAGACAAGACCGGCAATTTGTTGTTCACCATCCCCGCCACGAAGGGTATGGAGAACCGCGTCCCTGTTATCCTGCAAGGTCATACCGATATGGTGCCGCAAGCCGACGATCCCAAGTTCGACTTCCTCACACAGCCCATCCAGCCCATCATCGACAAGGGTTGGGTGCGTGCCAACCGGACCACATTGGGTGCCGACAACGGCATCGGCGTATGCGCCGCCCTCGCCTGCGTAACCACTCCGGGCGTTAAGCACGGTCCTATGGAGATCCTCGTCACCATCGACGAAGAGACGGGTATGACCGGCGCCTTCGGTTTGAAGAAAGGTTTTGTGAAGGGCAAGATTTTGATCAACTTGGACTCCGAGACCGAAGGTGAACTCTACGTGGGTTGTGCCGGCGGTATGGACGCCAACTTCGAGCGCAAATACGCGACGATGCCCACACCCGACGACACGAAGGGCTTCAAGGTGTTTGTGACGGGTCTGCACGGCGGTCACTCCGGTATGGACATCAACCTGGGTCGCGCCAATGCTAACAAGTTGCTGGTGCGCTGCCTCTCCCGTGCCGCCAAGGAGTACGGTTTGTGCGTCGCCTCCATCAACGGCGGTGGTTTGCGCAACGCCATCCCACGCGAGGCCGAAGCCATCGTGGCCGTGCCCGCCAAAAAGGCCACCGCGTTCAAGAATTTCGTCAAGAAGTTCGAAGCCACCGTCAAGGCCGAGTTCTCCGCCACCGAAGACGGCCTCGCCGTCGGCGTCAAAGCCGTCGACACGCCCAAGAAGGTCATCCGCACCAAAGCCCAAGAGCAGTTCCTCAATATGATCTTCGCCATCCCCAACGGCGTGATCCGTATGAGCGACTCTATGGCCAACTTGGTGGAGACCTCCAACAACCTGGCCAACATCAAGGCCGAGAACGGCACAATGAGCGCCTGCTGTCTGCTGCGTAGTTCCGTCGACAGCGCCAAGGAAGCCCTCGGCGACAAGATGACCGCCATCGCGGAGTTGGCCGAGTGTGGCATCGAGCTCACCGGTGCCTATCCGGGATGGAAACCCAATATGGAGTCTCCTATCCTCAAGACCTGCCAGAAGGTCTACAAGGCCAAGTTCAAGGCAGAACCCAAAGTTATGGCCATCCACGCCGGCTTGGAGTGCGGTCTCTTCGGCTCCTGCTATCCCGACTGGGATATGGTCTCCTTCGGCCCCACCATCGAGCACCCGCACTCTCCCGTCGAGAGAGTCAACATTGACAGCGTGGGCAAGTTCTTCGACTTCCTCGTGGAAGTGCTCAAGAACGTGCCGACGAAGAAATAGTCGACACTTACCATCATAAAAAAGGCGCTCGAACGAGCGCCTTTTTTTTTAATTCTTTATGCTTTCTTTCTGAAAAGGGAGCAGATGAGCAGGAGCACAACCGCGCCGATAACGGCCACGATGAGTTCCCAAAGCAGACCTGCTTTTTCAATATGCGCCAAACTCATCAGCCAGCCGCCGAGGAAACCGCCGACGATACCGATGATGATGTTGGCGATCAGGCCGAAGCCGCCGCCACGGACAATCTTGCCAGCCAACCAGCCGGCACAAGCGCCAAGCAAAAGATAAAGAATAATACTTAATACGTTCATAGATTTTTGGGTTTAATGAAACATAAAGTCGTGGCAAATATAAAAAAAAATCTCGCAAAAGCGAGATTAAAAAATTCTACTGTTGCCTTGGCGCAACTGTTCGTCGGTGGGTTCCATCTGCGTGATGGTGTCGACGTTGAGTTCCACGGGCCGGCCGTAGTAGACTTGTCGCGGTTTTTGGGGCTTGGCCACGGTGCTGGTGGTCGGCGTGTCGGCCAGGGGCTTGTGCGTCGGAATGGCGACGGACTTGGTCGCGGGCCTCTCAGCCGTCACGGGAGCGTCCGTTATGACCGTAGAATCCACCGTTGCCGTGTCTTCCGTCATCGTCACCACAGTCTGCTCAGGGTCTGGCGTCTGTCCTGTTCCTTGGGTGTGACGCACGAGGGTCACGGTGACGAGGGTCACCAGAGCCACTGTCGCCACCGAGATAAGGGCCACGGACCACGCAGGTAGCCCGGCCTTGATGCCGGCGCTGCGGGCGAAGCCGCGCCATGCAGCAGGCTTGTAGGTGTATTCTGCCTGTTCGGCTTTCTCTTTTATCAATTGGTCAAAATCTGCCATAGACTATTCGTTATTCATTTTAGCAATCTCGTTTTTGAGACGGGTGCGGGCCGCGTTGACGTGCCAGGCGGACGTGCCTTCGCTCATCCCGAGCCGTTGCGCGATTTCCGCGTGGGAGCAGCCGTCGAACACGAACAGGTTGAACACCGTGCGCGTGGTCGGGGGCAACTGTTGTATCAGCGCGATGATGGCCTCCGAAGAGAGTCGCCCGATGGCGGCGTTCACATCGTAGCCCACCTCCACCGTATCGGCAACCTCAGCCAGGTCAGTCGTAGCCACCTTGGGATCGTACTTACGCCGGTGGTCCAGGGCCGCATTGACCATCACCCGTTTCATCCACGATTCGAAAGAACCCGTGTTTTCGTATTTGTCGAGGTTGGAAAACACCTTCAAAAAGCCCTCGTTGAGCATATCCTCCGCTTCATCGGTACTGCCTGCATAACGCATACATACACGGAACATCGGACTGTAGAAATGCTTGAACAACTGCTGTTGCGCACGGCGGTCGCCCTTTCGGCAACCCTCCAGCCAACGCATGATCATAGCATTTTGACGTTCGCTCATTATTAATAACGGAAAAAAAGAATCGAACTTTGGGTCTTATCTAAAAAAAGTTCGAATTATTTAATAAACTTAAAGCCTAAAGCGACCACAATCATGTTCTGCGTCCAGTTATTGCGGGAATTGGCCGTACTGGAACTCTCACGGTTGAACAACTTATCAGAAGCAAGGTCGTAACGGGCATCCAAGGTAAAACGCCAGATGTCAAAACCTATACCAAACTGGCCGGCCCATTGCAATTTGCCACCTTCGTCCATCTCGGGATCTATTTCTTTCAGATTGCTCCCGATGCGGAAGCCAAAGCGCGGGCCTACCGTCAGATGAACCTTAAAGTTGTCATTGTTTATAAAGTGAAAACCCAGCAAGAGGGGTAAATCGACAAAGTGTTGTTTAAGTCGGACATTCTCGTGCACTTCGCCAACAAAATCGCTCAAGTTAGTGAGTCTCGTAGACTTAAATGAATAGTTAACCTCTGGTTGGAAGTAGAATTGATCGCCGAGACGCATAAAAAGGCCAGCGTCGAAACCCAGATCCATAGAGGACAGCTTTTTGTAATTGGTGGCATTGCCGGCTACTTTGAGTCCGAGGTTGAACTGAGCATCCGCAGCGTTCGTACACACAAAAGCGAACAGCAGGAACAAAGGGATGATCAGCATGGATTTGTTTTTCATGTTTTTCTCTTTCATCATACTGTATAACAACATCTTAATCTATCTTTTCTAAACGGCTGCAAAAATAGAAAAAAATCGGAAGTTTTTGTTATTTTTGCAGTTGCAAAATATTGAGACCCTTTTAAATAATGAATTCCACTAGACAACAAAAAATAGCCTCACTGCTTCAGAGAGAATTAGCCAACATCCTGCTACAAGACAGCAAGAGCATATACAATTGTATGATCACAGTGACCCAAGTCACCATCACCTCAGATCTCTCCATAGCACGTGCATACCTAAGCATATACATGGCTCCTGACAAAGACATTGTTATCGGGGCCGTACGAGCCAACACCAAAGACATCCGTTTCCGCTTGGGACAGAAAATCAAGAATCAGCTTCGGGTGGTGCCTCAGCTTGAATTCTTCATTGATGACACTTTGGATTACATGGAGAACATCGACCGTCTTTTGAAACAATAATCTTGAAAAAAGAGCAGCGTAAAACGGCCTTTTACATCGCGTTGAGATATTTGTTTTCCAAAAAGCAACATAATATCATCAACGTCATCTCCTTGGTGTCAATGTTGGGCATCATGGTTTGCGCCGCTGCGCTCATCGTCGTGCTTTCCGTATTCAACGGCATGGAGCAAACCATCGGTGGATGGTTCAACGCCTTCAATCCCGACTTCGAGATCACGCTGGTAGAGGGCAAATCCTTTCCTGTCGATTCCTTTCCGAAGGAGAAGCTGGCGGCATTGCCCGAAGTGGCAGCTGTAGACGAAGTGGTCAGTGACATGGTGCTTACCACATACAACGACAGGCAAGAGTTGCTTCGGCTAAAGGGCGTGTCCAAGGAATACATAGAACGCAAAGGTTTTGACAACTTACTGATTGATGGAACCTTTGATCTATACAGGGGGGGACAGCCCTGCGCGGTAGTGGGCAACATCGCTGCGGGCACTCTCCAACTCAACTTGCGGAGCTACGACCTCATGAAGGTCTACTATCCCAAACGCACCAAGAAAAACCTAGCCAACCCCACTGACGCCTTCACCACCCAGTTCCTCTACCCCACTGGCGTCTTTAACACCAACACCACCCATGACCAAAATCATGTCTTTTGTTCCATCGACTTCGTACGTGATTTGATGTTGTATGAAGGTGAAGTCACCTCTGTGGAGATCCAGCTCAAGGACCCCGCAAAATATAGAAAATGTCAAGATAAAATCCAGCACATTGTAGGTCCGTCATATCGAGTAAAGAACAAGTACCAACAAGAAGAGACGCTGTTCAAGACAATGCAATCCGAGAAGCTGGTCATCTATGTCATCCTGGCTTTCATCCTGCTTATCTCCGCTTTCAACATCATCGGGTCTCTAGGCATATTGATTTTGGAAAAACGTGAAGACACATCGGTCATGCGTAGCATGGGGGCTTCAAACTCACTTCTGCAAAGAGTGTTTGTCTATGAGGGCATTCTCACTTCATGCGCAGGAGGAGCAGTCGGCATGGCACTCGGCGCCATAATCTGTCTCATACAACAAGTCTTCCACGTGGTTAAGCTCGGTGGCGGCAGCGGGAACTACATCATCCCATACTATCCTGTCCAAATGCAATTCACCGATTTTCTATGGGTGGGTGTTACTATTCTTGCCATCAGTCTACTCACTTCATTGATACCAGCCCTGGCGCTGCGCAAAGCGTCCCTAAAAAACAACCGCTTATGAAAAGAATCCTCCTCTTCACTTTCGCAGTGACGCTGTTCGCGAGCCTCCATGGCCAAACGCCCATCGGAAAGTTCCGCAGTCATATCCCGCTACACCGATTCCACTCCGTGGCAGTAGCCGACGACTACATATACGCAGCGACCACTAACGGCATAATGCTGTTGGAAAAGAAAACGTACCTGGACGAAAGTCCAGCCATATCTTCATGGACTAAAGTAGACGGCCTTTCCGATGTGGATCTTGTTAAAATTTGCTATGACAAAACCAGTGCTACCCTGATTGTATGTTACCAGAATGGCAATCTGGATTTCATTCAGGGTGATAAGCTATACAATGTCAGCGATGTAAAAAACAAACAGTTGACGGGTTCCAAATCACCTTCCCACGTGCGCATATACGGGGATCGGGCTTATATTGTGTATCCATTTGGCGTAGTGGTCATTAACATTAATGATCGGCTTATCGAGGAGACATGGTTCACCCAAGGGACGGACACTTCCTACATAGCCCAGGACCTCACCCTGGACGACACCCATTACTATTTGGCCACCAACATGGGCATATTCAGCATTGCTCGAAGCAACCCCGTACCATCCAATTTCCTTGAATGGAGAAAAGAACCTCTAGGTGACTACAACTTTGACAACTTGTTCGCCATTGGGGGCTACGTGTATGCCAACAAAAACTCCACCCTTGAAGTCAACGAAAACATCAAAGACACTATCTTCGTACATACCAACGGCGAGTGGATGGCTACCACACAAGTCTACGACAACGTGATGGACATCTCTGGGAACGACCAAGAGATGGCCATCTGCAACCAGTTTTACGTCGATGTCTTCAATTCCAACTTCGAGCACCAGTTCAAGGGCACTTGGTACCAAGACGACAACAGCTATCCTTACGCCAAAGAGGCCAACCTCGACAATGACAACATCTGGATTGCTGATGACAACTATGGACTTATCCTTGCCAACAGGACATTCTTCTACAACAAGATCTATAATGCCAATGGTCCTTTTACCACTAATTCTTTCGGGTTATGCAGTCAAAACGGCATATTAGCCGTTGTACCTGGCGCCCACAATGCTTCGTTCTCTCCCAGCTATCAATATCCATCTGTCAGCTGGTTCGTCAACAACAAATGGTATTATAATGCATGGGACTTTTACAACTATGATCCCAACCATCTCACCATGGACTTCGTCAATGTCATCATCAACCCCAAAGACGAAACCGAGTGGTATATTGCGTCTTGGGGCAATGGTTTGTTCAAATGCAAGAACCAGCATATCGTGCAACATTTCAACGCCAGCAACAGTGCCTTGGACTCTACGGATCTCGGTTCAACATTTGTTTCTGGGTTAGCGTATGACAAGAAGGGTAACTTATGGGTCACCAACAGCCAAACAAGTCACATGCTGAAGATGATGGAGCCTGATGGCACATGGCACAACTATAACATCACTAGTGGCGTGATTACCGGAACGCCGCAGGGAGTGGCCGCCGACCAAGTGCTCGTTGATTCTCGCAACATCAAGTGGGTCACCTTTCCCCGTGACGACAACTTCAACAAATACCACCTTATCGCCTTCAACGAGAACGGCACATACGACAACCCCGGCGATGACCAGTTCCGGCGTGTGGACATGAACATCGCTGCCAGAGTCAACTCATCCACCGTCTATTGCGTAGCCGAAGACCTTGATGGGGAGATCTGGATTGGTACCGACAAAGGCATAAAGGTCATCTATTACCCCCAAAAGATATTTGAAGGTTCAGCAAACCCCAACAACATCCTACTTGAGCAAGACGGTTATGTATCCGTGCTTCTTGAATATGAGGCCATCACCGCTATTGCCGTGGATGGAGCCAATCGCAAATGGATCGGCACCAACAAGGCCGGCGTCTTTCTCATGAGCGAGAACGGCCAGGAGCAACTGCTCCATTTCACCGCCGAAGACCACCCTTTGTTCTCCAATCAGATCAACAGCATCAACATTGACCAGCTGAGTGGTGAAGTCTATTTCGCCACCGCCAAAGGACTCGTCAGTTATCGTGGCACAGCCACACAAGGTTATGAGACCTACGAAGACCTGCCCGTCGTACCCAACCCCGTACGTCACGACTATAGGGGCAAGGTTGCCGTGAAAGGGCTCAAGACCAATTCGTTGTGCAAGATTACTGATGCCTCTGGCAAACTGGTATGGCAAGGCTACAGTGATGGAGGACAGCTTGTGTGGGATTGCCTAGATCACTTTGGACAGCGCCCTGCCACAGGCGTCTACTATGTCATGGCATCAGATGAAGAGGGTAAGGAAAAGATCGTGACCAAGTTCTTGTTCATCCATTAAAACGATTCCCATGATCGTATCCACATCCGGCATCGTTCTTCACAGCACCAAATATTCCGACACCTCTCTCATCGTGAAGATCTTCACGGAGGCGCAAGGTACGCAATCCTTCATTGTCAAAGGAGCCTTTGGCAAGAAGAGCCGGATAAGGGCTTCCATGTTCGCGCCGATGGCCTTGGTTCACCTCACATACGCCGAACGTTCCAACGATCAACTGCAGTTCATCAAAGACATCTCCCGCGAGGACCCGGCCTCCAGTGTCAGCTTCGACCCTGTGAAAAGTGCCCTGCTGCTTTTTTATAATGAACTGATCTATAAAATTTTACTAGAGTCCAGCCCCGACCCTGTGCTGTTTCATTTTCTGAAAGAGGAGATCACGAAAGTCAACGAAGCCGACACGTGCCCTCCAGATTTGCCACTTCGTTTCCTCATTCGGTTAAGTATCATTCTAGGTTTCTTTCCGGAGAATAATTATTCCAAATCGACACCCTATTTCTCGCTCACAGAGTGCAAATTCCAACATCTCCGCATCGATGAGCGAACCGAAATGCCCGACACGGAAAGTCATTATCTTTCACAATTGCTCAACAATAATGTTCAGTTCATTCCTAACCGACAGACGCGCAACACCTTGTTGCATTATCTGATTGAGTATTACAAGATCCACAACGATCAGCTCAAAGACATTGAGTCTGTAGAAATCTTAGCCACCGTCCTGCACTAACGGCCTTCTGTTCTACTTTTAAACAGTTATTCACAACGTAGTGTTTATTTCAGAAAAAAGATTAATTTTGCGGGTTATGTATAGACTCACGACTTGTCTATACAAACCATTGTCATAAAGCAAATTAGAAATTATTAATATTTATCATTAAAAGACAAGAAACATGAAAAAGACAAACTCCTTCAACATCAGCAAGATTGCGTATATGTTCGCATTCTTGGGTATTTTGTTGTTCACGGCAGGTTCTGTGCACGCGGAGAAAGGCTGGCAGTTGGTCACGAACACCAGCGAGTTGAGCATTGGCGACAGCATTGTCATTGTCGCTGCGGATTTTGACTATGCGCTGGGCACCACGCAAAAGGCCAACAACCGTGCAGCTGCAGCCATCACCAAAAGCGGCAATCTGGTCGTGCTGACGGATGATGTGCAAATCATCACTTTGGAAGCAGGTGTTTCCACTGGCACCTACGCTTTCAACGTGGGCACCGGGTATCTGTACGCTGCAGGCAATGGCACCAGCGGCAATTATCTGAAAACCCAGTCCATGATCAATGATCGTGCTTCTTTTGCCATCACCATTGATGAAAGTGGAGCGACCACTGTTATCGCCCAAACCACCGCAACGACATGCACACACATGCGTTACAACCCCAACACCGATAATGGAGACCCGCTTTTCAGTTGCTACAAAAGCAGCAGTTCCATCGTCAATTTGGTCACCATCTACAAATACACTGAGATTGCATCTATTACAGTAGCCACGCCTACGTTCTCCGTACCTGCGGGTCTATATGCAACGCCTCAAACCGTTGCCATCAGTTGCGCCACTGCAGGTGCTTCCATCCTCTACACTGTTGATGGTTCCGATCCAGCCACCAATGGCATTGCCTACTCCACCCCGCTTACGATTTCCAGCAACACCACAGTGAAGGCCATTGCCGTCAACGGCACCGACACCAGCTTTATGGCTTCCGCCACCTACACTTTCCCGACGCAATTGGCTAACATCGCCGCCTTCAAGTCGCAGACTGACAACAACACGAATTTTCTCATCGGCAACGATGTGACCTTCGTGTTCAAGTCGGGAGCCTACACTTACGTCAAGGATGCCTCTGCCGGTTTGCTCATCTACGGCAACACCATCACGACTTCGTACAACGAAGGTGACCAGATCAGCAACTTGGTGGGCAAGCGCACCGTCTATAGCGACCAGATCGAGATGAGTGCTTCATTCAACACAGAGCCATCCACCAACAACACTGGTGCAGTCTCTCCGATCGTGATTACCATGGAGGAATTACTTGACAATTACGAGCAATACGACGCACAGCTCATCACCTTGCAGAACGTCACCTTCCCCAACGGTATGGCCGACGCTGTCAGCACCACCATCACGCAAAACGGTAGCACGAGTGCCATCTACAACCGTTTTGGTTTGGACACGACCTTAGCCGCCGGAGCCACGGCCAATGTCACTGGATTCGCCGGTATCCATAACGGCGACATCCAGATCCAGCCGCGTTACAACCGCGACATCGCACTCGGTGTTCCGCCCGCGCCCCAACCCGAATTGAACATTGTTTCTCCTGCTGACGGTTCCACTTTCTCCACGTTGGAAAACATCACCATCGAAATCGAGATTCTGGACTTCACCTTAGGCACCGATGGTCTGCTGAAGGTGGAGTGTCCGTTGCTCCCCGCCTACAATATGCCCAATCCCAGTTATTTGGACGATGAAGGGTTCAATATGTTCCAGGAGTTGCAGCTCTCGAACATCCCGGCCGGCACCTACCAAGCCACGTTGACTTTGGTGGGTCTTGACCATCAGCCGTTATCCACCCCCATCAGTGCCAGCACCACCTTTACAGTCGTAGCTCCTGTTTTGGCCACTCCGACCATCACCGTTACTGGCGAGTCCACTGGCACGGCGGACACATACTATCTTACCGCTAACGTAACCATTGATGCCGTAAGCGGAGCCGCCATCCACTACACCACAGACGGCAGCGAGCCCACCGAGACCTCCACGCTTTACACGGCTCCTTTTGACGTGACCACATCTTGCACCGTCAAAGCCATCGCCACCAAAGCGCTCTATGCCAACAGTGCCGTGGCCAGCGCCACCATCGTCATCGACACACCCACCGTGGCTGCGCCGACCTTGGCCCCTGCGGGCGGCGTCTTCACCGATGACGTGATCATCTTCATCGTGAACAACGACACCTCGGCCACTGTGCGCTACACCACTGACGGCACCGAGCCTACCGAGACTTCTACCATTTACACGAGTTCTTTCAGCATCTCGACGACTACCACCATCAAGGCTAAGGCCTTCAAGGCAGGCTGGCACGCATCGAATACAGTCACTGCCACCTACACCATCGTCAACGAGCCCATCCTGACGGTCACGCCTTCCGCTCTCACTTTCAGTAGCTCGAACTTGACAGGAACCTTCACCGTTAGTGCCGCCTTCCTTGCGGGTCCGCTTACGCTGACCTGCGACAATGCCCATTTCAACTTGTCGCAGACCTCCTTCCCCTCAGCCAATGGCAATCACATCGTGACGGTAACCTTTGACGGGCAAGAGCCTGCCACAGGACTTGTGACCATCACGGGTGGCACATTGACTACGCAGGTGTCACTTACCGCCACCGTCACGCTGCCCACACCGACCATCACACCAGAGTCGGGCACATCCGACACTTTAATCACGGTGACAATGGCTTGCTCCAACAGCAACGCCGCTATCTATTATACCACTGACGGCACCACACCTGACGCAAGTTCCTCGCTTTACATGGGTCCATTCGATCTGACCGCTGTTGGCGACTATACCATCAAAGCCATCGCCATCCTGAGCGGTTGGGACAACAGTGATGTGGCCATAGCTCGTTACGACGTGTATCACTACATGGTAGCCAGGCCGACGATCACCCCTGACGATGGTACCGAAGACACGCGAATCTATGTAACGATTGATTGTTCCACCCCTAACAGCACCATCTATTACACCACAGATGGCACTACGCCGAGCGAGAGTTCCACGCTCTACACAGCACCTTTCGACTTGACTTTGCCCGGCACCTACACGGTCAATGCCATCGCCACGCGCCCCAACTGGGACAATAGCGAGATAGCCACCGCCACCTTTACGGTCATGGCTCCAGAGCCTGTGGCCACGCCCGTCATCACGCCGAACGGCGGCTTCTTCTATGACAGCGCTGTGGTAAGTATCACCTGTGTCACCGAAGCAGCAAACATCTACTACACCCTTGACGGCACCACACCGACCGAAAACTCCACACTTTATTCCGGTCCGTTCACGTTGAACGCCGAAACCATCGTGACCGCCAAGGCATTCAGTAGAGACAGACCTGCCAGTGAGACAGTCAGCGCGACCTTCACCTTCCCCGTCGAAGTGCCCAACATTGCCGCCTTCAAGGCAGCCAACAGCGCCACAGACACCACGGTTTACAAGATCACGGGCGACGTGACCTTCGTCTTTGAAAATGGCGCCAACTTCTACATCCAGGATGCCACTGGCGGCTTGCTGGTTTACGACAACCAGAACAACAATGTCATCACAAGAACATACACCGAAGGTGATGTCATCTCCGGCGGCGTATGCGGCACATACACGCTGTACAACGGTCTTGTAGAAATGGTTCCCACCCGCGACCTCGCAGCCGCTACCAGCAACACTGGCACTGTATCTCCTGTCATAGCAACCATTGCAGATATCAGCACAAATTACAATCAGTTGGAATCCAAGTTGGTGAAATTGTCTGATGTGACCTTCACCCAAGGCGGCACTTTCACCACCGCTTCCGCCAGCAACATAGCCATTGAACAGAACGGTGAATCCATGCAAGTTCGCAATGTATTCAAGACTTTGGATATGACTATCGACGCAGGTGCCACGGCTGATGTCACTGGTTTCGTGCTGCGCTACAACACCAACTATCAAATCGCACCGCGCGACAACGATGACATTGAGATCTCCACGGTGGAGATGGATACAGTTGCAACGCCCGTAATCACCGTTTACCCGCTCACCAACGATATGGTCAGCATCGAGATAACCTGTGCCACCAGCGGCGCCACTATTCACTACACCTTCGAGTCCGCCGATCCTGATGAAAACGCCACCACATACACCGGCCCTATTGCCTTCAGCGACATGAATTTCACTATTAAAGCCATCGCTGTCAAGGAGGGCATGGCCAACAGCCCTGTGGTCACCTACAACTACACACCCGACGGCATTGACGATTACGAATCCGCCATTGTCATCTATCCGAACCCGGTTGTCGACCAATGCACCGTTACCTCAGAGGACGGAGCCATTGCGAATGTGGTTGTCTACGACCTCTACGGCAAAATCGTCAAGAGCGTCCAAGTGAACAGCAACAGCGCACAAATCGATATGGGCGGTCTGGCCAAAGGCACCTACCTGATGCGAGTCATCACCGACCGCGGTGTCTCGACGCAGAAGGTCATCAAACAATAAATATTGCAATAATCAAATGGCCGTCAGCGTTATACTGATGGCCATTTTTTTAATACATCCATTATGAAAAAGAATCTCTTGCTGCTCTTATTCCTGTCGTTTGTTATCGGCGCCAGTGCACAGCAGATGCTGACATACGAATATGCGTTAAAGGACACCCAGCATCTCTTGATGGACGTCTATGTACCCAAGGAACAGAACCCCGAGCACAGTTGTATGATCTTCGTTTTTGGTGGCGGCTATATTGAAGGCGCCCGCAACGATAAACAGATAGTGCCTTTGCAGAAGTACTATACCGAAAAGGGCTGGGTGGTCATCTCCATCGACTACCGCTTAGGGCTCAAGGGTTTCTCCAACTACAGCGTCATCTCGGGCATCAAGAAGTTTGACAATGCCATCTCAATGGCGGCCGAAGACCTGGTCAGCGCCACAGACTACATCTTGAAGAACCTGCTCAACACCCCGCAGTTCAGCATAGATCCGAAGCATATCGTGACCATTGGCAGTAGTGCTGGCGCCATTACCGTCCTGCAAGCCGACTATTTTCTCGGCAACCGCACTCACGGAACCGAGCTACTGCCCGACACCTTCCGTTACGCCGGCGTGATGCCCTTTGCTGGTGGTATCTTCTCTCACAAAGGCAAGATCAAGTACACCAAGCAAGCGCCCGCTCCCACCCTGTTCTGTCACGGCATCGAAGATCGTTTGGTTCCGTATAACAAGATCACATTCTGCAACTTAGGCATTCATGGAAGCAGCGACATCGTTAAACAATTCAAGAAAAACGGCTACCCCTATCATATCCGCCGCTATGTGGACCTCGGGCACGAGGTTGCAATAGCCTATATGTTCCAATTCGACGTCATCGACAAGTTCCTGGAGGAGATGGTCTTCGGCGGGCAGAAACTCCAGATTGACGAGACCTACTACAATCCCGCCGCGCCCAAGCATCCCTTCGGGCGCAGTCGCATCCGCGACTTGAAGAAAGTAGGCAAGTAATCATCCTACTCCTGCAAATACTTCTGGAAGATCTCGGAGGCCACGCCGTAGGTGTCGCCTTGCGGGACCGAGGGATAACGGCCGTGCATCTGCGGCCATTTCTGTTCAAACTCGGACAACTTTTGGTCGAAGGCCTGTGCATCAAACTCCCGACCATTCTTCACGTCGTCGAGGACGGCCTTGAAGAACAGGTTCCAGCGTTTGGCGTAGTAATCTTTCACCAGTCCGCCCCACAATCTATTGGCATAGTCGTTGAGCACCGGTCCGCCCCAAATCGTGAGGATGGTACGGGCTTGTCGCTCGTAATAGTTGCGTTCCTTGCCATTGATACCCAACGCACGGGCATCCGAAATCCAAGGACCTAACATAAAGGATGGGTGCGTGGAGAGCAATCTGTCCACATCCTCGAAGACCTCGTTGGCGCGCTTCACCTGACGTTTCATCTCGGGGATATCCTTTTGTTTATATGCTTGGGTAAAGTCGTTTCGGACATCCATAAAATAGTTGCCTAGCCATTGGGAATAGAAGTTGACCAAGTCATACTGATAATTCGGATTGGAACGCAGGGCCTTGGACTCCTCCACACTTTCTTTAGACAGATCCTTCAGATGCAGGACTATCAACGATTTGCAGGCAGCTTTAAGGGAGTCGTTGCTATAG
This sequence comes from Bacteroidales bacterium, assembly GCA_024685175.1. Lineage (GTDB taxonomy): Bacteria > Bacteroidota > Bacteroidia > Bacteroidales > WCHB1-69 > F23-D06. Next base: position 48,236 of record JAIKWD010000018.1, on the reverse strand, counting down.
GAATAATAGGGTTTCGTGTAATAGGTGCCGTGACCTTCGAGAGTGGGACGAGCCACCAGTTGGGTGCCCAGGCCGTAGAACGACCAGTCTTTATAGACGCTGTCGTTAAGCATCTGCCACGTGTAGATATAGTCGTCGGTCCCCACTCTGCGGGCCCAGTCGGCAATCCAAGCGTCCGTCGTCAGTGCAGGGTTCCAAGCCCGGTCGAAGAGATACTCGTAGATTTGGGGGCTTACGTCGAAGGACTCGAGCGTAGAGCCGACGCCCAGCATATTGGGTCCGGCCTCCTCCAACGCGGACGATAGTTTTTTATCCAACTCGTTGATGTTGCCCACCAGCATTGTGTTGCCGCCGAAATTGCCCAGATAACACCAGATATAGGGCTGTTGGTAGAAGCCTTCTGTTGAGCGCCACACTTCCGTATTCTCGCAGAAATAGTCCAACAGGACCAATTTATTGTTGGGCACAGCGGTAAGATAGGCGCGCAGGCGTTCCGGCGTCCACGACTTGCGCTTGTAGTAAAACACCCAGGTCATCTGCAGCCAACGGGCCTCGGGGTCCACGTCGCGAAGCGAATAGTATATGTTTTCAGCCACATCGGAAAGATATTCCGGCTGCCAATGTGGCGGATCCATCTCGTTGAACGGGTCCACGCCGTAGATATGGTCGGTGCCGAACATAGACATTTCCTTCTCCATAAAACTCTTTTGGATCCTGGCGAAAAGTGGGTCCGTGGAATTGAGAAAGTAGGTAGGCTCAAAGCCACACCAGGCGCTAAGTTGCTTGATGTCGGCATTCGGGTACTTCACGGTCAATTGTTCGGGCACGTGTCCGGCGAAGGCAGGCAACACGGGAGTCATATTGAGCTCGCGCTCGCGGGCGAGGATGCGTTTTTGCAGTTCCTTTTGGCTCGTGAGCCACGACATCGGCAGCGGGCCGCCAAAGCCGTCAAGATTGGCCATACGGTGCCAAGGCAGGTGGGCAGGACCAGAGAAATAGCCCCGAATCTCTTCATCCGTGAGGCCGAATTCCTTCCACACCTCATACCAGACCGCCTCTTGGCCCGTAATTGCCAACGGCATCGTGATGCCGTTCAGGGCCATCCAGTCGATGAAACGTTCCCACTGATGCCATTGCCACCAAGGCATCGTGTAGCCGTAAGTGCAATAGTTCAGGAAGAAGCGCTCCTTCACCAGGGCGGTCTTGCGCACGGGTGCCTGCACCGGAGGCAGGACTTGCGGCAGGGCCACGGGCTCGCGCTCGAACCACGACACGTGCACGCCGACACAATGGCGCAGGTAATGGTTAAGACCCATCGCCATGGAATTGTCGTTATTGCCTGTGATTCTTATCTTTGTTCCTGCCTGTTCGATGGCAAAAAAGTCAAGGGTGTCGTTTTTCTGCGCAAAGATGAAGTTGGTGTCAGCATCGCCGAGCACCCGGTGGCACAGGGCCTCCACAGGGCGCACTTGAGACTGGCCCGTCACCACGGAACACAACACCAAGGCGAGGGGTAATATACCTTTCAGATGTTTCATAATCAATAGGATAAAAGCTATTTTTTATAAGCCTTGTCAAAGTCCACGCGAGTCATCAGAGATCGACCGAGGGTGGCCTCATCCGCGTATTCCAGTTCCTCCCCCACTCCGATGCCGCGGGCGATGGTGCTCACCAGAGCCACATCGTCTTTCACATTCTTGTAGATGTAAAAGTTGGTGGTGTCGCCTTCCACGGTAGCGGGGAGAGCCAAAATCAGCTCCTTCACCTCATTATTCTTCACCCTATCGAACAACTCCTGCAGTTTGAGTTGATGGATGCCGATGCCATCCATAGGCGAGATGACGCCGCCCAACACGTGATAGACGCCCTCGTAGCGGTTCGTGTTCTCGATGGCAATCACATCCCGGATATCCTGCACAACGCAGATGGTTGTAGCATCTCGCTTTGGGTTACTGCATATACCACAAATATCTTGGTCGGACACATTGAAGCACTTGCTGCAATAGCAGACATGAGTCTTGAGCTTGTTGATGCGGTCTGTCAGTAACGTCACATCTTCTGAGGGCGTCTTGAGCAAGTGCAAAGCCAGACGCAGGGCCGTTCGCTTGCCGATGCCGGGTAGTTTGGCAATCTCGTTGACCGCATTTTCAAGGTTCTGTGAATAGAGTTCCAACATAGGTATGGTGATTAGGATTATTATCTTGGGGTGAATGCAAGAGTGGTGAACTTCTCGGGCACGAGAATCTCGTTGGCCACCTCCATAATGTCTTCTGCCGTCGTATCACAGATCTCAGCAAGGCTCTCTTCTACCGTGTCCACCTCATCAAAAAACAAAGCGGAGTGACCAATGGAGAGCATTTCATTGAGTTTCGTCTCGTATGAGAGATTCAGCTGGCCAACAAATTGTTGTTTGGCATAATAAAGTTGCATAGTTCCTAGTTTATGCTCTCGCATTTTTTTCATTTCCTTTTGGATCAACTCCAGACAATGATCTTTATTTTGGGGATCGCTGCCGTAATAGATGGCGAATAAACCGACATCGGAAAATGAAGTATAGTTGGCTTCAATGGTGTATGCCAGGCCGTATTTCTCGCGTATGCCCATATTGAGGCGGGAATTCATCCCTTGTCCGCCAAAGATATTGGTCATCAGGAGGAAGGGCGTCCGCTTGTCTTCTTTGATGGAATACGCCAAATTGCCCGTCATCACATTCGCTTGGGAAGTCTTTTTGGTGACAATCTTGTATTGAGGATGATAACTATCAAAAGGGTTACGAGTACGTTCAATGGCAGGGATATTATTATGGCCGAAATAGCGTTCGCAGAGACGCACGAGCCGTTTGAGGCTGATGTTGCCCACCGAAGCGAGCACTATATGATCCAAGGTATAGTTTTGCGCGATGAAACCGAGGATACCCTCACGGGTCATGTGTTTGACGCTATCCCGCGTGCCAAGGATGTTCTTGCCCAATGGGTGTCCACGGAACACCAAATCCTCAAAGTCGTCAAAGATAAGTTCTGCCGGCGAATCTTGATAGTAGTTAATCTCTTCCAACACCACGGACTTCTCTTTTTCCAATTCTTTTTCAGGAAAAACAGAATGAAAAAAGATATCCGATAGCAATTCTACGGCTCGGGCATACTCTTGTGACAGAAAAGAGGTATGGAAATAGGTCTCTTCTTTCGATGTGCTGGCATTGAGATCGCCGCCCACGGTTTCCATGCGATTCAGCACATGGTAGGCGTTGCGTTTCTCCGTACCCTTGAAGATGGTGTGTTCCACAAAATGTGCCAGACCCATCTGGGTAGTCGTCTCATCACGTGTACCCGCATTGACGAGTACGCCGAAATGAGAAATCGGGGAGTCGATTTCTTTATGGATAAGACGAAGACCGTTACTCAGTCTTACAATATTGTGCGGCATGGATCGATGGTAACCTTTTGAATGGTATTGACCAGGTTCTCGTCGTAAGGGATGGAAACCCTAATGTAGTTATCCGTAAATCCACAGAGATGATCTTCCACCAATTCTGCCTCTACCAAAACGGGACGTGTCTGGCCTTCGCACTGCTTGTAGAAGGCCGTCTTCTTGGCGTGCGACAACTCTAGCAAACGATCGGTACGCTCGCTCTTGACATCTTCGGAGACTTGGTCTTCCATCATATTGGCAGAGGTACGAGGACGACGCGAGTAGGTGAACACGTGCATATAACTGATGGGCAGTTTTTCCAAGAACTTGTAGGTCTCTTCAAAATCCTCGTCGGTCTCGCTTGGAAAACCGGTAATCACGTCACAAGCGATGCAGGCATCGGGAATGAGTTTTTTGATCAAAGCCACTTTGTCGGCGTAGTCTTGGGCTTTGTAGCGGCGGCGCATCAGTCCTAATATGCGGTCGCAACCTGACTGCAGCGGAATATGGAAATGAGGCATCAACATGGGCGTCTTGGCCACCAGCTTGATGATATCCTCAGAAAGGAGATCGGGTTCCACAGATGAGATTCGCACCCGTTCCATCAAGTTTTGTTTCACAATGGCTTTCAACAACTTGAACAGGTTCTCGTCGGTGCCGCGGCCAAAGTCGCCGACATTTACGCCTGTGAGGTTCACTTCATGGACGCCAGCCTCATGGATATTTTTGATGTTTTTCAGCACATTGTCGATAGTATCGCTCCGGCTTTTGCCGCGAGCAATCCACACTGTGCAATAGGTACAATGATTGTTGCAGCCATCCTGGATTTTCAGGAATGAGCGGGTACGATCGTGTACCGAATAAGCATCGAAATAGTTAGGTGCAGGCTGAATATCGCGTTGCATCAGATAGTCCACCACACTCATCTTGTTTTGGCTGCCAAACACCTTGATCACACCTGACCAACGTTCCAGAAGGTCGGGTTTGAGGGCGCTGTAGCAACCCACCACAACCAATGAGGCCAATGGATTGTCGCGGTGCAGTTTGGAAGCCAAATTGCGGGTCTTCTTTTCCGCAGAGCTTGTCACTGCGCAACTGTTGATGATGATGACTTCGGGGATGCCTCCCTGGTTCCAACCGTTCTCCACCAATTTGGCGGCAATAGCGGCTGACTCGCTGAAGTTCAACTTACAACCTAATGTGTGGATCTCGAAATTTCTCATGATATGGCGTATTATTTTTTGCTATGAAAAGGAGGGTAATCGAGAGAATAGTGAAGTCCTCTACTCTCTTTTCTATCCATGGCATTCTTGATAATGAGGTAGCCCACGTTGATCATGTTACGCAGCTCACAGATCTCAGGGAAGAGGATGGATTTTTTGTAGAGGTCTTCGGTCTCACGATAGAGGATGTCAAGACGGTCAAAAGCGCGTTGCAAACGAAGGTTGGAACGCACGATGCCCACGTAGCTGCTCATGATGGTCTGCAGCTCCTTACGAGATTGAGTGATAAGCACCATTTCCTCGTTAAGTACTGTTCCTTCACTATTCCAGTCCGGTACTTCATTACAGAATGTAAGATTAGGGAGATTGCGGATGGCATGGAGGCAGGCGCGATGCGAGAAGACCAAAGCCTCCAGCAAAGAATTAGATGCCAATCTATTGGCTCCATGCAAGCCTGTGGAGGCGCATTCACCGGAAGCATACAAGTTGGCAATAGTAGTTGCGCCCCATTCATCGGTCTGAATACCGCCGCAAGAGTAGTGAGCCACTGGCACCACAGGAATCATCTCTTTGGTGATGTCAATGCCAATGCTTAGACATTTGGCGTATATATTGGGGAAATGGTCGAAGATCTCTTGTTTCGGAATGAGGGTCGTATCAAGATACACATGATCCACACCCTGGCGTTTCATTTCAGAGTCGATAGCCCGAGCCACGATGTCGCGGGGGGCCAAAGAGCCTCGTTCATCATACTTGTCCACAAAGGCCACGCCATTAGCGTCTTTGAGGATAGCACCTGCTCCTCGCATAGCTTCCGTGATGAGGAAAGAAGGGGACTCTTTAGGGTTGTAGAGGGATGTCGGATGAAACTGGACGAACTCCATGCCACGCACGGCGCCTTTGGCGCGGTATACCATAGCCACGCCGTCACCTGTAGCCACTACGGGATTGGTGGTATGTTCATACACCATGCCGATGCCGCCGGTAGCCATCATCGTGATCTTGGCCAGCACAGTGTCCACCTCCTTACTATCGGGATTGTAGATATACGCTCCGTAGCAAGTAATATCGGAAGAGCGACGCGTAACTTCGACGCCAAGATGGTGTTGAGTGATGATCTCTAACGCGATGCGGTTCTCGATAATCTCAATATTCTTGTGCCGTTTGGCTGCCAAGATGAGTTTCTCCTCAATCTCGTAACCCGTCATGTCCTTATGATGAAGCACGCGAAACTCAGAATGGCCGCCTTCTTTGGCAAGTGCGAAGCTGCCATCCTTGTTCTTATCGAAATCCACGCCCCACTCCACCAGTTCCATGACTCGTTCTGTAGATTCGCGAATGGTGAGTTCGACAATATGTCGGTCGGAGAGCTCGTCGCCTGCCACCATCGTGTCTTGGATATGTTTTTCGTAAGTATCAGGTTGATAGACCACGGAGGCTATGCCGCCTTGGGCATAGCGGGTCGATCCATTGTCCATTTGGGCTTTGGTAACTACCAATACACTGCCAAAGTTAGCAGCCTTGAGAGCAAAGGTGAGTCCAGCGACTCCGGAGCCTATGACGAGAAAATCAACTTCTTTGCGCATTTTAGTGTATATATTTAGAGCGTTGCAAAGATACAAAAATCTAATGAAAGTTTAAAATTTATTTTTCTGGCCCTCCCCGATGGCTGCAACCGCCTTAGAATGGTGGGAAAAACCTATCTTTGCCCCATTGTCTGCCCGATGCCCCGAACGGGCGGAAGGCGGACGATGAAGAAAACAAAAACAATTTTTATTAAACCATTTCTATGAAACAAGAAGACAAAATCCAACCACACAAAACTCATGTCAGCACTATTGAGAATACAACAGAGGTACCAAAGACGGAAAAACCCGAGTCCATCGGGGCGATGATATCGAAGTAAACCCGGCTATGCAGCAGTTTCCGCTCAACGCTAATCTTCTATATTATTACCCATAAAAAAAGCAGACCCTCGAATGAGAGTCTGCTCTGTAACGGAACCGTAATCGGTGCGGATTACTCGCCGATCTGACGACGAATGAAAGCGGTGCATTCCAGTTCTTTGTCATTGGCGTGGATGTAGTCGCGGACATTCTGTTTGCCGTCGCCACCCATAACCAGAACTTGATACATCAGCGTGCTTTCTTTGAAGAATTTCACCAAACGGCCTTGGGCAATTTGTTGGATCTGGGCCTCGTTGAGGTTGGCGGCCTTGTTGGCGGCTTCCTCTTCCTTGATCTTGCGAGCAAGATTAGCCTGTTCTTCGGTAATCCAACCCTTTGCCATGTTGGAGTTGATGTGATCCTCACTGTCAACGTGGGCGGGATTGATACCAGCTTTGTTCAAAGCGGCGTCAACGGCCTTGTTGATCAGCTCAAGACGGGTCTTCTCAACGCCCACAGCGAGTTCGCGATCCTTCACTTCTTGCGGGATAGCGTTCTCATCGAGTGCGAGCGGATTCATGGCGGTGATGTGAAGAGCCACATTGTGAGCAGCGGCCTTCGCATTGTCGTCGTTCTTGTTGAAGCCCACGAGGGTAGCCTTGTGGTTGCCCATGTGGTTGTAAGCCTCAACGTAAGCGGCTTCCAGTGTGTCGTAGTGAGGAAGTTCAATCTTCTCACCCGTCTTGCCGGTCAGTTCGGTAAGCTTTTCAGAGACCTTCATACCGTTGAAGTCCATTTCGAGGAGTTCATCACGAGTGTTGATGTTCTTGGCCATGGCTTGGTCGAGAAGGCTGTCAACAAAAGTAACGAATTCTTCGCCTTTGGCCACGAAGTCGGTCTCGCAAGCCACTAAGAGCATATAGCCCTTGGTGTGGTCAGCGTTGGTCTTGGCGATGAGGCGGCCCTCATTGGACTCGCGGTCAGCGCGTTTGGCGGCCACTTTCTGGCCTTTCTTGCGGAGGATATCGATAGCTTTCTCGAAATCGCCGTCGGCTTCAACCAAAGCCTTCTTGCAATCCATCATACCGATACCGGTTTGTTGTCTCAATTTATTTACATCAGCAGCTGTAATTGCCATAATTGAAATTCTTTTAAGGGTTATTAATTATTTTCTTTTGCAGGACGTCTGGTAGAGATTCTACGACGCTTGCCTTCCTTAGCTTCGGGGGCTTCTTCTTCAGCGATATCCTCTACATTGGCAGCTTCCATTTCCTCTTCCATTTGGGCATCCTTGTTCATGGCGCGCTCGTCGAGACCTTCCTTGATGGCTCCGCAGATGGCCTTGAGGACAACAGCGATAGACTTAGAAGCGTCGTCGTTGGCGGGGATAGGATAATCCACATCGTTAGGGTTGGAGTTGGTATCCACGATAGCGAAGGTGGGGATGGCGAGCTTGCGAGCCTCGGCGAGGGCGATGTGCTCTTTCATCACGTCAACGATAAAGACGGCGGCAGGGAGTCGGGACAAATCAGAAATAGAACCCAGGTTCTTTTCCAACTTGGCACGTTCACGCTGAATTTGCAGTCTCTCACGCTTGGAGATATTGTTGAATTGGTCGCTTTCGATCAAACGGTCGATATCGCTCATCTTCTTGACAGCCTTGCGGATGGTGAAGAAGTTGGTGAGCATACCACCAGGCCAACGTTCAGTAACGTAAGGCATGCCGACTTCCTTAACCATAGAGGAAACCGTTTCCTTGGCCTGTTTCTTGGTAGCGACGAAGAGGATCTTACGACCGGACTTAGCAATCTGCTTAGCGGCGTTGGCGGCCTCTTCCACTTTGTCCATCGTCTTGTAGAGGTCGATGATATGAATACCGTTTTTCTCCATGAAAATGTAAGGAGCCATAGCGGGATTCCATTTTCTCTTGAGGTGTCCGAAGTGACAACCTGCATCTAATAATTCTTCAAATTGTAATCTTGACATTTTTGATTTTTTTAATTGTTTACATTCTTAAAAGCAACTGAGGAGTAGTTCGAATGAAATCTTCCCAGTTTCGATACTAAACAAGCGTACGTCAAATATAGGGATATAATACTAACGTTTGCTGAATTGGAATCTCTTACGAGCCTTGGGTTGACCGGGTTTCTTACGCTCGACCATACGCGGGTCGCGGCGAAGGAAGCCTTGCACCTTCATGGCGTGACGGAGCTCAGGGTTGATCTCAACGAGAGCCTTGGCGATAGCCATACGCAGAGCTTCTGCCTGACCGGTTACACCGCCACCGTCCAAGTTAGCCTTGATGTCATATTGTCCCATGACTTCAGCCAACTGAAGAGGTTGTTCAACTTTATATTGCAGAGTAGGTACGCAAAAATACTCTTTATAGTCACGGTTGTTAACCATGATTTGACCGCTACCGTTCTTCATGTACAAACGGGCAACAGCGGTTTTTCTTCTGCCTAATGTGTTTATTACTTCCATGTTTCGTTATTTGAGATCTTTGACATTGATTAACTTGGGTTGTTGTGCCTCATGCGGATGGTTGGGGCCGACATAAACGTGAAGGTTGCGATACAACTTATCACCGAGTCTGTTCTTGGGAAGCATACCTCTGATGGCGTGCTCAAGAATGCGCTCAGGATATTTGCGCATGAAATCTCTAGGAGTGGCAAAACGTTGTCCGCCAGGATATGTCGTATGGTGAACGTATTCTTTCTCCGTCCACTTGTTACCCGTAAAACGTACCTTCTCCGCATTGATGATGATCACATTGTCACCACAATCGAAACTAGGTGTGTAATAAGGTTTTGTCTTTCCCTTCAAAATGCGGGCCACAACGGTAGCCAAACGACCGACCACCATTTCTTGTGCATCAATTAAGACCCACTCTTTCTTGACGATTTTTTCGTTCGCCGAAATTGTTTTGTAACTTACTGCATCCATTTTTCAGTTTGTTGTTTGTTTTTGTAGAAGATGACTTCACCCTCATCTTCCTGATTTCTAATTAATTTTCCTTTACTAACATTCAGGACAATAATCGGTTTTTTTAGGTCGGCAAAAATACACTTTTTTTGATACCAACAAACTGTAAATGAATATTTTTTTCAAGAAAATCTAAACTAAGATAAAAACATCAGATTTTATAGGTTCTGACATTGCTCTTCGGTTTCTTTTCGTTGTCGTCAGAATCAGAGGGCACGTTGTTTTTGGCAGGCGACACCTCAATTTGGAAATCTTGTGATGAAAGGGTCTTGTAAGTACCTGTCTCATAGTTATAATATGTAAATGTGGCGCCAGGAATCAAGAAGGTACCCTCCGACCTTGGGATAATGGTATACCTGAAAGTCTTGGTACCCGTGGGCATATCATTACGAGCCGAAATATGACTCGTGACCCGCGGATAGGTTATGTCGCAATCCGCCGGGAAATCAATGCCAAGATCTTCGGAAGCAATATGATGCAGATTGCCCGTACCTGAAACCGTCACTGTCAAGGTAACGGGTTCGTTGACATGCGTCTCCGTTTTGTTGATATTGCTACTAATCGTGAAATTACCCACAACTTCCGTCTTTTCCGTCGAATTTGCGCCGGGCAATGCCTTGACTTTTATGGTGAGTTCGTTCGAGGCGACATTCACATTCTTACGCTGCATCGAAGAGAAAATACCCCATATCGGGTCTTCAACTTGAGCGGGCACCCTTACCCTCAAGCCCAAGTTCAGCTTGGGAATCGTCAGCTTACCCGTTTTGGTCGGATATGCCACTGTTTGCTTGATGACATACACGTTATAGGTCTTGCCGTTGATCGTCTCTTCGCTCGCTTGGGCGCGATTGGACAGGTCTAGGGGCTCAATCCAGAAGTTCTCCGTATCATCGAAATAGGCGTTGGTGATGTCGTAGCCCCTGAACTCTTGACTTATATACAATTTGTGGGTCACCACCACTCCTTCGCCTTGGTTGGCTTCCAATTGCGTTGTACTGGCTTTGAGCAAGATATCGTCCTTGCCGATCTTTTCGTCCACCTTCACTTTACCCTTACTTTTGGGCTCTTCCCTCTGGAAACCGAATGGCCACTCGGGCATCTGAAAATCCATGTGGAACCAGTCGTCACCCGGCACGTTTTGTTGCTCCTGGGCTATCTTCGGCGCCTTGACCACCTTGACGGTCACAAAGTTGCTTTTTAACACACGACCATCCACGGACAAAGAAACGCCAGGAATCGTAAACTCACCCTCTTTGTGTCCTATTAAATAATAGGTATAAGTATAAGTGGTTGTCTGGTTCATCTCACCATTAGTGATGGAGATGGACGTACTCGATCCAATGCTCGGGCCGCTTACCAGCTCGAACTTACCAAAATCGGATGAGATAATCTCGCCTTTCTCCTCTGTGGTTACCGTATATCTGAATTGTTTACCGACAGCCACTTCTGAAGGGGCCTTGGCTTGGCACGCATCGTCATTCTGGGCAAAGGAGATCGTGCACATCATAAAAAACATGGTAAAGAGTGTAGTGAATCTTGTCATTTTTCTTTTCATAGTGTTTTCCTCCGTAAAATTGCGTTATGCTAACGAACAACCAGGTCGTTTATTGTGCTAAAATAAAGGCGGTTCTTATTGGAACCGCCTCGTGTATTTATTTCAAGTTGAATCCGAAGGTGTCTCCGGGCTTCTTTTCGGTAGGCTTTTTGCCATATCGAAGGACAATCATCTTGCGCGTGCCCTTAAGGGTGATGCGTTCATTCTCTACCCAAAGCGCGGTTCCTTCGCGAAGGCCGGCCACGGTCATGTGCTGATTCACGGCCAAGTATTCGTTGATACGCACCTGGCGGGTCTCACCGCCATGGCGGATGGCATCGTTGATCTTTTGTGGATAAGGATCAATATAGTGAGGGTTGATCTGGAACGGCACCAAATCCAGGCACTTGAAACTCTCGGGCATCACAATGGGCATATCATTGGTGGTGCACAAGGTTGGACAAGCCACATTGGATCCAGCGCTCCAGCCCATATAGGGCGTGCCTTCCATCACCTTGCGACGGATGGGCTCGATGAGCTTGTTGCAGTGCATCTCGGCCACAAGATGGAAGGTGTTGCCGCCACCGACCATGATCATCTCTGCATCATTGATCAACGCCACGGGATCTTTGGCTTTGTGGACGGAGACGATTTTCTTGCCAAATTGGTCGAACACCTTTTGCACGCGGGCGGTGTAGGCGTCATAGCTATCGGGGTAGACCTTGCCGGCCACATCTACGCCTGCGTAAGGCAAGAAGACGATCTTGCGCACTTTCTTGTCGAGAAATTCCTCGATTAATGGGGTACACCAGCCCAGATAGGGCTCCTTGTAATTGGTGGAATTGCTGATAAGTAATAGTTTCATATTGGTATTGTTTTTTATTGTTGAGACGCACGGCCGTGCGTCTTCACTGTACGGGCGTGCGTCTTTACTGTTCACTGACTACTGTCTACTCTTATACGCTTTCATCGTGTTTTGGAGCAGGCAAGCCATTGTCAAGGCGCCCACGCCGCCGGGGACAGGCGTAATGGCTTCGCATTTCTTGCTCACCTCGTCAAACTTGACATCGCCACATACGCGGTAACCGTTGGGTTGCGCCGGGTCAGGGATTCTGTGAATACCCACATCGATAACGGTGGCTTTCTCTTTGACATAATCAGCGGTTATCATCTCCGGTTGACCTATGGCCACAATGAGGATGTCGGCGCGACTACACACTTTCTTGAGGTCTTTGGTACGACTGTGGCACACCGTGACCGTGGCGTTGGCGTCTTTCCGCAACAACATCATAGCCAACGGTTTACCCACAATATTGCTTCTACCCACAATAACACAATTCTTGCCTGTGGTATTGATGTTGCTCCGGCGCAAGAGTTCCATCACGCCGTGGGGCGTGGCTGGTGCGTAGCAATCTTTGCCCAACACCAGGTTGCCCATGTTGACGGGATGGAAGCAATCCATATCTTTGCGCGGATCCACGTGAGCCACCACTTTGTCTATGGAAACCTGCTTGGGCAGAGGCATCTGGATGATGTAGCCATCCACCTCGTCATCGCTGTTTAGGAAGTCGATGGTGTCCAAGATGTCCTTTTCGGGCACATTGGCCGGAAACTTGTACGCTGAGCAAATATAGCCCACACCCTTGCACTGTTTTTCAATGCTGTTCACATAGCTCAGTGCAGCACCGTCTTCGCCGGCAATGATGACCGCCAAGTGCGGTGCGGGTTTCCCATGGTCCAGCAAGGACTTTACTTCAGTTGCGATTTCTGTCTTGATTGTGGAGGCGATTGCCTTTCCGTCGATGATATTGGGCATTTTTGGTTGGGGTTTGGAGGTGTTCTGTTTATTTATTTTTGGGGGATATAGACGCACGGCCGTGCGTCTATACGGGATCCTACAACGGTCGGCGTCCCGGAGCGTTCATGGCACGCATCAGGCCTTTTGCCTTGCCGCTGTTCACCATCTTCATCATCTTCCGCATCTCGTCAAACTGTTTGAGCAGGCGGTTGACATCTTGCATGTCACTGCCACTACCATTGGCGATACGCTTGCGGCGGGAACCGTTGATGATGTCGGGATTGGCACGCTCTTGGGGGGTCATGGATTGGATGATAACCTCAACGCTCTTGAAGGAGTTGTCGTCGATATCCATATTCTTGATGACCTTGCCCATACCGGGAATCATCGACATCAAGTCCTTGACGTTGCCCATTTTCTTGATTTGTTGGATCTGGGCCAGAAAGTCGTTGAAGTCGAATTGGTTCTTGGCCAGCTTCTTTTGCAGTTTGGCGGCTTCTTCCTGGTCGAATTGGTCTTGCGCCTTTTCAACGAAGGAACGAATGTCGCCCATGCCAAGGATACGCTCGGCGAGGCGGTCGGGATGGAACACGTCAAGGGCTTCCATCTTTTCGCCTGTACCGATGAACTTGATGGGCTTGTCGACCACAGCCTTGATGGTCAGGGCGGCGCCACCGCGGGTGTCGCCATCCATCTTGGTGAGGATCACACCGTCGAAGTTCAGCTTGTCGTTGAAGGCCTTGGCGGTATTCACGGCATCTTGGCCGGTCATAGCGTCTACCACGAAGAGGATTTCTTGCGGATTAACGGCATCCTTGATGTTGCCGATTTCCGTCATCATCTCTTCATCGACAGCCAAACGGCCGGCGGTATCAACCAATACAACATCATAGCCATAATCCTTGGCGTGCTTCACGGCATTCTTGGCAATCTTGACGGGCTCCTTGCTATCGGGCTCGCTATACACTTCCACGCCGATTTGCTCGCCCAGCACCTTGAGCTGGTCGATAGCAGCGGGACGGTATACGTCGCCGGCCACGAGCAACGGCTTCTTGCCGCGCTTGCTCTTGAGCATATTGGCCAATTTGGCGGCGTGGGTGGTCTTACCGGAACCTTGCAAACCGGCCATCAAGATGACGGCGGGATTACCTTTTAGGTTAATATCGACCGCCTCTCGACCCATCAAGTTGATGAGCTCGTCATATGTTATCTTCACCATCAACTGACTAGGAGAAACGGCTTTAAGCACATTCATGCCCAGCGCCTTCTTCTTAACGTCATCGGTGAAATCTTTGGCAATTTTATAGCTGACATCGGCATCCAAGAGCGCCTTACGCACCTCTTTCATCGTCTCCGCCACATTGATTTCGGTGATGTAGCCTTGACCCTTGATGATCTTGAATGCTCTTTCTAGTCTGTCGGTTAAGCTTTCAAACATTTCTACTACAATATTTTAGTATGATTTTCAATTCACAAATTAAGCTGCAAAGATACGCAAATTACGAATACGAACGGGAGGAATTTTACCCACCACCTTACATCCCGCAAAAAAACAAAAAAACAGCCGCATCTATATCAATGATACAGGGACCACACCTCTGACGTATCAGAAGGAAATATTCAGGGATACCCGAATACCGTTTTTTCCCCATTTTTTCAAGTCACGAGCATAGGTAAGACGACGGACATAGTCAATGCGCAACACTGTGAGAATGTTTTCAACACCAGCCGTAATCTCCATATACGGTAGTCTCCCGATCGGAGAACAACCGTCAGGCAACACATACAGTCCTGGTGTACTGGCATCGGGTATATTGCGGGGGGCAAGCCCGCCGTAAACGCCACTGAACGAGAGCACCTCGCGTAGTTTCAGCCGATTCCAGAGAGGTATGCGATTGAAAATCCATCCTTTCAGGTGGTAAGTAGCGTACAACGCCACATATTTGTCCATAATAAATTCCATCGGCCGCATCAAGCAGAACGTATTGGGTGCAAGGAACATAGATCGGTTGCTGGGTGGTGTGAACAACTTCGTAAACGGTACTCTGTTCCACACAATTCCTCCTTGAATCTTTGCATCAATATGCCCGAACGCTGAGAGCCAGAAGCGCTTTTCCATGGACAATTCCGTCCGATGGTACCATGTCCGTCCGTCCAAAAGGCCCGACGTATGCGTAATCTGCAAAACCGGAGCGTTTTTGGAGAGCTTCAACAGGTTATCCTTTCCTGTCTGATTATTATAAATCCGTTCCCCTGGTGCCCAGCGCAACTTCAAACCCCATTCCCAATTGTGGAAATCGACCATTCGGGTGGTAGTCCCGTCAGCATTGATCCGAAAATAGTTCATCGCTCCTGCAGCCTCGCAGTGATCATATTGCAACCATGTGTCCACACTGAAACGGCTTGGCCATTCGCACACATAGCGCAACTGGCCACGACGAACATATTGCGCCGCAGCGGCCAGGGTATCCACCGTATAAGACATAAGAAAATTGTCTCGATCCATATAAGTGAAACTCTGCCCAAGCATTTCCAAATCATAACTTGTGCTGAGAGATAGTGCGTTTCGCGGAAATTCGTTGAAATGGCGCGATTTTTTAACAAAACTATGAATCAAAGTGGCATTGTACTTGATGCGCAAATCCTTGCATCCAAAGGCGACATACTCTGTCAAAAACCAGCGGTCATTCATTTTGGCGGTTGTCATTCCACCTACTCTAAACCTAAGTCCCTCAATGGGATTGCGACTGATCATATTGTACACCGGGCCAATGTCAAAGAGACTGTTTTTCCGCTCCTTCGTTGTGGAAATATAGCCAGAGGCAAGGATTTCCGCTGTCTTTTCCAATGCCTTGAAAAAAGGGAGTCGGCGTAATTCGGTCGATATGCTGTCCAGAACAGACTCTTGGGCAGTCAACGGTTCCGGTCTCATCTTCTTCCATTGCCAATTCCTATATCGCACATTCGCCGCTTCCGTCTCTTGTCCCGCCGACGATAATGAATCCGGGATGGTTGTCCCCATCTCGTATTGATACCACACTGTATTCTGACGAATATAAATCTGCCGCTGCTTCTTTCTTTTAACCAAGGAAAAAGAGGCCAGGGTTTGTGCCGACTTTGGTGCCCAGCAGCCACTGTCAATCTTCATGAAATCCTGCTCAACAATCAATTGCCTCACAAAGTTCATATTGATTAGAATCGGCACATTAATGGCATATTTCTTCAAAGCATAGGTACTGTCGTTCACCACATACAGTCGGCCGGTGAATCCGAAGTTCCTACTGTTTACAGGCGAGAACGTGAGCTCGATGCATGAGACACTGTCTACTGTCACAGTATCGGTAATATAATAATGGTAATACGTTGTGGCGAGCGAAGATGAGAGTGGGCTCACAAACTTATTGAGCATCAACTCTATATCATTATCAAAGATATTCACATCCGTGAACATGGCTTCCAGATTGGTGCCGAGACCCTCATCGTCCAAAGATTCATCAAGACCTTGCATTCGTCTGGCGACTACATAGTTCACATTCTTGCGCGGTGATTTTTGATAGTAGTGATCTGTCAGTGACTCCCGAAGAGAGTATGTCAACACGGGCATGGTATCTGTCCGAATGGTATCCACGTATTTTGCCAAGAAAGAGAGTTGCCGGTTAAAGCTGTTTTTTTGGAAATTCATGTGAAACCGCCCGTACGACATCACCATTTTCTTGTAAATCTTTGATTTATAAGCCCCGACTGATTCAATGCGGTTTTCATATTTGTGATCAATCACTTTTTCCAACAATTCCACAGCGGGATTCCCTTTGCGTGAATATCTCGGTTTTCGTTTTTTGGAGACCACCACTTCCTGCAAGGATTGTGTCACATTGATAAAAAAATCCCGTTGCCGCTCTCCTTTCTTAACAATCACAGTATCTGACGAATATAAGAAATAAGAAATCACTAGTGTATCGGTGTTCGCAAAGGGAAGTTTATAGTTTCCGCGAATATTGGTATAGGTTCCCACCGTTGCATGGAGCCATTGCAATCGTGCCATTTGTACCGCTACCGTGTCACCCTTTTCATCCGTCGTGAACACTCTTCCCCTCAGTTCCTGTGCCGACACCTGCCCGATGAGCATCCATAACACAAGCCACCACCCCGCCGTCTTAAACGGGACAGCCAGTCGTCTGATTGCACGAACTCCCCTTATGATATCCATGGGTTAAATGTTTAGACAAATTCGTTCTGGCGTGCCGAAATCTCATCGCAAAAATACACAATTAATTAGCGACGAGTCTTGTACATTCAAATAATTATAAAAAAGGGACTATCGCAAATGCGACAGCCCCACAATTCACTTGTTAAATATCAACTTAGTTTTCCAATTCCGCTTTGATCGCGTTTTGGATAAGCGTGACAAACTCGTCCAGCAGCATTGTACCGTCGTTGACGTTGCCGTGGCGGCGGACAGATACGGTGCCGTCGGCCTCTTCCTTCTCGCCCACGATGAGCATAAAGGGAACCTTGGCGGTTTCGGCGTCCCGAATCTTACGGCCGGTCTTCTCGCTTCTTTCATCGATATAGGCGCGAAGGTCGTACTCGTCGAGGGCGGCCTTGACCTTTTGGGCGTAGTCCATATATTTCTCGCTGATAGGCAGGATGACCACCTGGTCGGGGGTGAGCCACAGCGGGAAGTTGCCGCCGGTATGTTCGAGCAACACGGCCACGAAACGTTCCATAGAGCCGAACGGGGCGCGGTGGATCATCACCGGGCGTTTCCGTTGGCCGTCGGCGTCGGTGTACTCCAACTCAAAGCGTTCAGGCAGGTTGTAGTCCACCTGCACGGTACCCAGTTGCCACTCACGGCCGATGGCGTCCTTCACCATAAAATCGAGCTTTGGACCATAGAAAGCGGCTTCGCCTTCCACCTCGATGGTGTTGAGCCCCTTCTCGGCGGCTGCCTCGATGATGGCACGTTGCGCCTTCTCCCAGTTCTCGTCGGTACCGATGTATTTCTCCTTGTTGTTGGGGTCACGCAGGGAGACTTGGGCTTTGTAGTTTTCGAACTTCAGGGTTTTGAAGATATAGAGGATGATATCGATGACTTTGCAGAACTCTTCCTTTATTTGGTCTTGGGTGCAGAAGAGGTGGGCGTCATCTTGCGTAAAGCCGCGCACCCGAGTCAAGCCGTGCAATTCACCACTCTGTTCGTAGCGGTAGACCGTTCCGAACTCGGCCAGACGCAAGGGCAGCTCCTTGTAGGAACGCGGGCGTGCGGCATATATCTGGCAGTGGTGCGGGCAGTTCATCGGCTTGAGGAAGAATTCCTCGCCCTCTTGCGGGGTGGTAATGGGACGGAACGAGTCGGCGCCGTATTTGGCGTAGTGACCGGAAGTCTTGTAGAGGTTAACATTGCCGATGTGGGGAGTGATGACCTGCAGGTAACCGTATCTCTTCTGCACTTTGCGCAGGAACTGCTCGAGACGGTCGCGCAATGCGGCGCCCTTGGGCATCCATAACGGCAGGCCTGCACCGACGAGCGGCGAGAAGGTAAAGAGCTCCATCTCCTTGCCCAACTTGCGGTGGTCGCGCTTCTTGGCCTCTTCGAGGAGGGCCAGGTACTCGTCCAACTCTTTCTTCTTGGGGAAAGTGACGGCATAGATACGGGTCAACTGCTTGCGGGTCTCGTCACCGCGCCAATAGGCGCCGGCGGTCTTCAGCAATTTGATGGCCTTGATGACGGAAGTGTCGTGCAAGTGCGGTCCGCGACAGAGGTCGGTGAACGGTCCGCTCTCGTAGAAGCTGATGCTGCCGTCTTCCAATCCGTCGATGAGCTCCAGCTTGTACTCGTCATCCTTCTTGGTGAAATAGTCGATAGCGTCTTTTTTGCAGACTTCCTTGCGCACGAAGCGGATCTTCTGGGAGGCCAACTCCTGCATCTTCTTCTCTATTTTCGGGAAGTCGTCGGCGGAGATGGGATAGTCCATAAAGTCGATGTCATAGTAGAAGCCGGTCTCCACGTGTGGACCGATGCCGAATTTGACGCCAGGGTAGAGTTGTTCGATGGCAGCTGCCATAAGGTGAGCGGAGCTGTGCCAGAAGGTCTCTTTACCCTCGCGATCGTTCCACGTATAGAGGGTGAGGGAAGCGTCTTCGTTGATGGGGCGGTCCAACTCGACCATCGAGTCGTTGACCTTGGCCACGAGCACGTTCCGAGCCAAGCCTTCGCTTATGCTTTGAGCAACTTCATAAGGGGTTATCCCTTTTTCAAATTCTTTAAATGAGCCGTCAGGCAATGTGATTTTTATCATAGTAGATTACACTTTAATATCTGTGAGAAAGAGCCTGCAAAGATACAAAAAAAATGTATTTTTGCCTCATATATAAAACCAATAGCAGCCAATTGACGCCACATGAAAAAAACATTTCTTATCTGTTTTGTCATCTCAATGGTTCTTACTCTTTCGGCCCAGACCACCATACGACTAAAAGACCAATGGGGCGAGAAACTATATTATATTGACAATCAGACATTACGGCTAAAAGATCAATGGGGTGAAAAGCTCGTTTATTTCGATGGCAGCACCGTTCACCTAAAAGACCAATGGGGAGAAAAATTGTTCTACATGGATGGCAGCACGGTACGACTGAAAGATCGATGGGGGGAAAAGCTGCTCTATTTTGATGGTAATAGCGTACGTCTCAAGGATCAATGGGGGGCGGCATTGTATTATATTGACGGCCCTACGATACGGCTCAAAGACAAATGGGGCGAGAAAGTCTATTACTTCGACGGCTTGCCTCCACGTTGGGTCATTGCCGTTCTTGTGTTATAGACTGCATCATGTAATTATCAACCAACTGAAATCCAATAACTTATCTATGAAGATTTATAACTTTGACGAGATCGTCAACAGACGAGGTACCTATTGTGTAAAACACGATATGCTGAACGAGGTGTTCGGCACCGAAGACCTCCTGCCTATGTGGGTGGCCGATATGGACTTCAAGACGCCGGATTTCATCGTGGATGCGGTGCGTGAGCGCTGCAATCACGCTGTTTTCGGCTACACTTTCGCGCCTGAAGGATACAAGATGGCCGTGCTCAACTGGCTGCAGACGCATTATCATATCGAGACCAAATGGAAGAATATGCACTTCATTCCAGGCATCGTGCAGGGCATCGCCTTCGTATTGCAGGCCTTCACCCAGCCGGGCGACAAGGTCTTGGTGACCACGCCCGTCTACCCGCCCTTCCTCAACGTGCCGCACCGGAGCGGCCGGATCTTTGTCAGCAGCAGTCTCAAGACCGTCAACGGACGCTTCGTCATCGACTATGCCGACTTGGAGGAAAAGGCACGCGGGTGCAAGGTAATGATCCTCGCGAACCCGCACAATCCGGGAGGCACGGTCTGGACCAAGGAGGAACTTGCCACCATCGCCGACATCTGCCAGCGCCAACACGTGCTCGTCATCGCCGACGAGATCCACGCCGACCTGACGCTGCCTGGCTATGAGCATACCTCTTTCTCCACCGTTTCCGACACGGCGTTGCACAACTCCATCACGTTCATCGCGCCCAGCAAGACCTTCAATATGGCGGGTCTGGCATCCTCCGTTTGCTATGTTCCGGACCCAGACATCAAGAAGTGGTTCTTCGGATTCTTGGATGCCAACGAGTTGTCGCTCGGCAGTTTGTTTGCCTACATTGCCGCCGAGGCCGCCTTCGCCTACGGAGAGGAGTGGCGATTGCAGCTCCTCGCCTACCTGCAAGGCAACATCGACATCACGGAACAATATCTGCAAGAGCATCTGCCGATGATCAAGATGATGCGCCCCGAGGCTTCTTTCCTGCTCTGGCTCGACTTCCGCGAGTTGGGGTTGCCGCACAACAAGTTGGTGGACCTGCTCATCCACAAAGCTAAAGTCGGTCTCAACAGTGGCCTAGACTATGGTACTGACGGAGAGGGTTTTATGCGGATGAACATTGGCACACCGAGAGCCAACATATTGGAGGCACTCGAGCGAATCCGCCAAGCGATAAAGACGCTTTAGTCCAATAATTCTATCAGTCCCGGATAAGATTTTCTCAGGCAGTTCACATCGTCCAGTCGAGCGTCCTTGCCGAACAGAGCGAACGCCATCGCCAGGCGATGGTCGTGCTTGGTCTGGAAACAATACGGCGGTGCAGGCCACTCAGCGCGCGGCTTGCCCTTGACGTGAAGCACATTGTCGTCAAGTTCCACCGCTTGGGCGAAAGGGGCCAGTTGCCGGGCCAGTTCTTCGGCGCGGTTCGACTCCTTAAACAGCAGGTTATGAACGTGTTTGAAGGTGAAGTCGGCAGGCAGGAGGCACGCGAGCGAGGCCAGCACGGGCACCAGGTCGGGATAGTCGGCCACGTCAAAGGCCGCGGTCGCGTGTGCGGTCGGGTTCGCCACGATGCGCACTCCCCTATTCGTTTGCACACTCGCAACGCCCAGGGGCGCCAGCCATCGGGCAATCACGGCATCGCCTTGCACAGAGTCAAGCGACAGGCCCAGCAACTCAAACTCGTCGACGGGATGGAGCATAGCGACAGCGTACCAATATGCCGCGGCGCTCCAGTCGCCGGGCCGTCCGAGGACCGGAAGGATGGCGGGCAACTCGGGAATGGAGACAGGCACGTCCAAAAAGGTCTGGGTCATAGCCACATAGGGCAAGTGTCGGACGCCGGAGGAGTGAACGTGCAAGGTCTTCAGTCCTATCTTCGGCGCGATGAGTAGCAACGCCGAGGCAAACTGGGTGGAACGCGAGCAGTCTATGGACAGTTCCGCCGCCTCCAGTTCGCAGCCATCAATCCTCCATCCACACGCCATCGTCACAATCCGTGCACCCGCTTGAAGAAGCACCTGCACCAGCTCCTCCATCGGGCGATGCAAGAGATACTCTTCGCCCGTCAAGTGCCAACGGCCAGGCGTCACGGACAGCAGGGCCATCATAAAACGATAGGCCGCCCCGCAGTCGGCGACATCAATCTCAAAGATCTCCTTAGAGTCCGGCTTTGCATCGCTTATGGCGCACAGCGCCCGATGGGTGGCCAAAACATCCGAGCATTCGTTTCCAGACACAGGTAACACCTTGCCGCACTGGATAAAATGCGACACCAACTGGCGAATGCGCAGGCTTTTGCTTGGAGGAATGGTAATGGTGCGAATCACGAGGCAAAGATACGAAAATAGCCGATAGCGGATAGCTGTTAGCCGATAGCAATAAAAGCCAACCGTAAATTGCAAACTTCTAACCGCTTTTTTTGTATTTTTGCGCCCTAAAAATAATCTATGGATAATCAAATCAGAATGGGTGGGTTCAACATCCTGCCACCGGCAGTCAAGAACCTACTTATCATTAACATACTGGTATTCTTCGCCACCATCGTTTTCCAAAAGACAGGGCTTTGTGATTTGGACAAATGGTTGGGTTTGCACTATATGGCTGCCTCTGACTTCAAGCCATGGCAGTTCATCACCTATATGTTCATGCACGCCAATTTCAGCCATCTGTTTTTCAACATGTTCGCGTTATGGATGTTTGGAGCGGCGGTGGAAAATTACTGGGGCACCAAGAGGTTTCTCATCTACTATTTCATCACGGGCATCGGAGCAGCGCTCGTACACTACATCGTCACCTACTTCCAAATCCACCCGATGTTGGCCCTGCTCAACCAATTCCTGGACAGTCCCTCCATTGACACTTATCGCACGCTGGCCGAACAAGCCACGGATGTTCGTTTTAAGGACATGTTGAGCAACAACCTGCTCGTGCTCCAACAGAACCCTGACACCATAGATCAGGTGGTGACCATCACGGCCAATGCCAAGGAGCAATTCCTCAACAGTTTCAACATCATCGGCG
The DNA here is from genome assembly GCA_024685175.1 of Bacteroidales bacterium. Lineage (GTDB taxonomy): Bacteria > Bacteroidota > Bacteroidia > Bacteroidales > WCHB1-69 > F23-D06. The sequence continues at coordinate 25,523 of JAIKWD010000018.1, read as the reverse complement.
CCTCCGGAGCCGTTTACGGCGTCCTGTTGGCCTTCGGCATGTTGTTCCCCAACAACTACATCTACATCTATTTCCTGTTGCCCATCAAGGCCAAGTGGTTCGTCATCCTCTACGGCGCCATTGAGTTGCTCACGGGGTTGAGCACTTCTGACGGCATAGCCCACTTCGCCCACTTGGGAGGTATGATTTTCGGCATCCTTGTCATTTTGCTATGGAGACGGAACGACAGACATCATAATGGCTGGCTTGAGCCGGAGCGAGAGCGCACATTTCGCATACGGCGCAAGAAAGACAAGTACTATGTCTCCGAAGAGAGCGGCCGACCGCTGACCGACGAGGAATACAATGCCCGCCGCGCCAACGAGCAGAAACACACCGATGAAATCCTCGACAAAATCGCCAAGGATGGTTACGATTCTTTAACCCAAGAGGAAAAAGACTTTCTGTTCAAACAATCACAAAAATAGTCATGGCTACAAAGAAGAGACTTGCAGTACTTAAAAACCTCGGAAAGTGGTTGCTCATAGGCCTGACTGTCATTGCAGCCGGAGCGCTCTTCTTCTCCTATATGGCCAAGATCATTCTCCCCTCCTTCTCTTCCGTCATCGCCTATTGCGGTTTACTCTTTCCGTATTTTCTCATCATCAACTTAGGTTTTGTAATCCTTTGGTTGATCATAGATTATCGTTGGGCATTAATTCCAACATTGGTTATTTTACTCAATGTCAACAACATAGACAAGCATTTCCAATTACGTGCCCAAGAGAAGCCCGAGACCTGTGCCAACTGCATCAAGGTGATGAGCTACAACGCCCGGCTTTTCAACATGTACGAAGACAATCGTAAGGAGATCAACAAGGAAGTGATGAATTTTTTGCATCGTGAAAGTCCGGACATTCTGTGTGTACAAGAGTATTTCTACGACAGTTCCGGAAAATTGGGATACAACACCACCGAGGAGGTCTTAAAAGCCTTGGATCTGCCTGACAACAATAAGACCTACAAGCTATATTTACCCTTGGGAAAATCTCGTGGCTATCAATATGGATTGGCGGTTTTCAGCCGATACCGTATCATCAACAGTGGTGTAGTAGAGACCAAGGACAGTTCAGCCAACAAGTCCATGTACGTTGACATACGTTACAACGGCGACACCTTGCGGATTTACAATATTCATCTCAGCTCTATGCGCCTGGGCAGTGAAGATTACGCCACGGGCAACGCTGTATTGCACAACAACGGCGAAGATCCAGAGATTGACGAAAAGGCCATGAAGCTATATCGGAAGATTGCATACGCTTTTGAGCAGCGTCAGCATCAAGCCAAGTGCGTTCGTGCCGACATGGATTCCTGCGCCTATCCGATCATTGTGTGCGGCGACTTCAACGACTCGCCGGGCTCGTTCAGCTACCATAAGATTTCACACGGAATGCGCGACACCTTCCGCCAAAGCGGCAAGGGCACCGGCACCACATACGCGGGCGAGGTCTTCCCCGCTTATCGAATCGACTACATACTCCACGATCGACAATATAACGACTTCGGCCACACCGTCTGCACTAATCTAAAGGCCTCTGACCACTACCCTATCTACGCGTATATTTCGATTATCGGGAAAAGGTGATGCGATGAGGGATTAGGAATGAAAAGGATGGGGAAACTAATCACTAGTCACTAATCTATCCATCATCTATTATCTATTATCTATTATAATCACTTTGAATTTTGAACCTTGAATTTTAATATGAAACACATCACTTACATAGCATTGGCGGTTGTCCTTTTGTTAGGTTTGGCCGGGTGCAAGGGCAAGAAAGCCGAAGAGGAGCATGTCCAAGAGGTGGAATTGAACGAACAGACTGTCACCGAATTTGCGCGACAGATTGCGACAGGCATTGTCAATGGTCATGCCGAGCAACTCAATAATGCCTTCGATGCCGAGCACATTCGCCAACTCGTGTCGGAGAATTCCATCGTGTACAGCGGTTTCGACGTGGAAGGGGGCGAAGAATACTTCGAAAAATGTCTTCACATTGGAGAACAAGCCGTGCATGCCATTAACGAAGGTGGGGACTTCGCCTTTATCAAGTATTATGTAAAAGACAACGAGCATCATGTCGTTTTTCGCACATACAACGACTTCAACCTCAACTTCATGGATTTTGTTGTAGACACCGTGAAGGGAGCCTTGAAGATCAAGGATGGCTTTGTGTACAACACTGGGCATCTGATGTCCAAGAACATTGAATACAGCATGTTGTACAACCTGATGTTGCAGACCAACCCCAACGATGAGGCTCATTGGCTCCAAGAGGCGCAAGACGCCACGCTTGCCAACCAGTCCGCCAAAGCCCTCAAACTTCTTGACGAGCACAAAGAGGGTCTGAAGGAGTATCCCCTATTCTACCAATTATATATTGCTAACTTATATAAAACAGCTCCTCAACAATTCATCGCCAAAATCAATGGTTTGAATACAGAGGTGGACGAACGATATCTCCTTCTCCACAAGCTATTCTATTACTTTAATGAGGGCAAAACGTTGGAGACGGAAAATACCGTCAATGCACTCATCCCCTATACGGGCGACGACCCCATATACTTGCTATTCTATGCCAAGGCTTGTCTGTATGCCAAGGATTATGAGCGTGGTCTCACATGTCTTAAATCTGCCGAAGAAGCCATGCCACTGCTTTGGGACTTGTGGTATACCGAGTTGCAATGTTACAAAGGATTAAAGGACGAAACCGGCTTTGATCAATGCCTGCAACGCGGCAAAGATGCCTACGGTATGAGCGATGGCGAGTTGGAAGAAGTAAGACGGGCCGCGTCCCGCTAATTCTGGAAATGTGTGATAAGTTCCAGGATGATGCAGTCATCCTTGCATTCCACGCCTCTGCGGAAGAAATTCTTTTCATATTCAATGCGGATACCTGCCCTAACGGGTTTTTCCACAAACATTAGCGTTACTCCAGTCGTAATGCGATGGCGGAACGGGTCCAGCACATAGGCACCGTTTTCGTTCAACTTGCCGTTACAATGGGGTGTGATAGCATCGTATCGAGCCGCCACATCGATGTGCTGCAGCCCTGGCTTTCCGATCTTTATCTTGTAGAACAAGAAGCCGTAGAATGCGTGGGTTGGCTGGAACATATCCCCGGCATACCATTTGTAGATATACTCCGTTTCGGCGTGCAGACCGGCAATCTCGTATGCCATCCCCAGCCCCACGTGGTGCATCCGCAATGTTTCCGGGCGCACTGAGGCATAGTTCGCCGTAAAATCGAACCCTTTGAAAAACTGAAACGAGCCGCGGGCCACATAATTCAAATCCGTCTGAAAATGCATCTGATTCTTGAATCCCCGACTGTTGAACACACCCGCCTTGATCTCAAAAGGGACCACCTTGTCCCACCTGTAGGCCACCACGCCACCCACATCGCTCCAAGCGGTGATTTTCTGTGTCAGGAAGGACTTGTCCGAAAAATAATACTGATACGGAGACAATAGATTTTCGGAGCTGAAGGGCATCTTGTCGTAACCTATCAAGAAGGAAAGGCCCTTCACAGGCTTGAACTGGGCAAATATGGCGACGGGCGAGAACTGTCCACCAAATGTCAGGTCCACCAACGCCATATAGGAAAACATCGGATGGACATCCCCAAACACCCCTACTCTCGAGTGCCGTAATTCAAAATGATGTGCATTAAGGTTGGTATTGTACTCGTATCTTCCCAACACGGTCGCCGTAAAATGAGGCATTAACCCCTTGCGCTCAAGTCGCTGGCGTACCGTCAGGGCAGTGTCTTCGCGATGGACTATGGTATCTTGAGCTACTGTGGAGAAGGCCACAAGTGTCAACAGCCAGACACAAAAGAAGAGACGGAGCAGGTTATTGTTCATATCATCTTGGGGATTATCTGCCCAATATGGCGGCGAATGTCTTGAAAATCAACTTAATGTCTCCCACAACCGACTGGTTCTCTATATATTGCAGATTCAACGCCAATTTGGCGGGCATCACCTCATCAATGTAAGCCCGCTCAGGGTCTTCGGCGGCGGCGAGGATCTCGTTCTCGTGAACGTACTGTATCGAAGCCAAATCGGTTAGTCCGGGGCGCACGCTCAGCACCTTCATCTGTTCCGGTGTGTAGAGGTCCACGTACTTGCGCACCTCGGGACGCGGTCCCACGATGCTCATATCACCCTTGAGCACGTTGAGCAACTGCGGAAACTCGTCGATCTTGAATTTGCGGAGGAAATATCCCACGCGCGTGATGCGGTTGTCACGCTCGCCTACCGTGAGCAAGCCCTTTTGGTCGGACCCCACCCGCATCGTACGAAATTTGTACAGATTGAAATCCTTGTTATCCTTGCCCACGCGCACCTGCTTGTAGAACACCCCGCCCCGCGACTCAAGCGCAATGGCCAAGGCGATGACAAGCCACACGGGCAGCAACACCACCAATACCAAAAAAGAGGACAATATATCGAGAAAACGCTTCATCTATTTAACGAACCTGCACCGCCTTGCGGCGGGAACCCAAAATTCAGAATTCTAAGTGATTTGAGATGTGAGATTTAAGATTATTTTATCCAAACCTTTCATTCCTCATTCCTAATCAATGATACCGCCAGTTGCCGTTGATATCGCCGCCATAGTAGCTGTCGGGGTCGGTCTCATAGATATCGGTCTGCGGCTGGATCTTCTTCACAAGTTTCATCTTCCAGCTCGTGTCATGCGGTTCGCCGTACTTGTTGGAATGCAGCAGTTCATAGTCGTTACCCACCAAAGAGGGATCGTAGAACACGAATTTCACGTTGGATTGGTCATCGAGATAGTAGTAATGCCAAATCTCATACGGTACAGTCGTCGGATCGGAAGGCACCTCCATAATCTCATTAGGTTGACCGTATTGCAAATATACACGGCCACGATCGGTACGATACCCCTTCACTTGTTTGCTGCCGAAGCGTTCTTGCACCATCGCAACCAACTTCTCGTAGTTTTTCCAGGCGGCCTCCGGATTATTGGGGTTGCGCGCCAGCCAGAAAGCGTAGAAATAGCGTTGCAGTTGATTATCTTCGACATATTTCATCCGGTTGTCAAAGAACTCCCGCTCCACATTCGTGGCGATGGGATATAGACATTTTACGTCATCTTCCAGTTTCTTACGGTCCGTCATCGTGGATACGAACGAGCCGTCGATGACCACATCATCGTAACTTGTGAGGTCCAGTTGCACCGAAGGATTGCTTCTTTGGAAGAAGACCTTGTTGACCAACAAGAGACTGTCATTGTCATCATACAACTCCACGACCGTATTATAATTTCCGGAAGGCAGTTTGAAAACATTGAATTGATCCAGCACCAGCACCACGTCATCTGTGGTCAGTCGTTTAGTTATCACACTATTCGGCATTGCAACCAACTTATTCTCGGCGTGCTCCACAAAGCACTTGGCATACATTGGCTTATTCGCACCCAAAACGTGTTTGGTATTGTATATCTCAATGGCGAACGGCAGTGTATACTGACTTTCGGGAATGTAATTGTAGTATGAAGGCGGCAGGGCAAATCCATACTTCACGTGCAAATCGGTGGACTCCGGCGCACGCATATCCTCAAACAACGAGATGCGAGAAGAGGATATCTTGTCTTCGGGAAAATTGAGTACGATGCGGTCGATGTATTTCAACTGCATCGAATCCTGGTTGAGGTCGGTAAGATAGAAGTTGAGGAAGAAATCGCCATTGGGCACCGGCAAGTTCTTCACATCGGCAAAGTCGGGAAGAATCCCTGCAGTATCCGCAAGTTCTTCGCTTGCAAGAATATAGTGCAAGGTCTTGACAATCATGTCGCCTTGGGCCACATCGACGCGCACATCCACATCGGCCTCATATTTCTGATGATCGTTAAGTGCATAGCGAACTGAGTTGCCGCCCACGATGAACGTGAACTCAATGTAGGGCTGCATTTTATCAGTACAATAGGCCTTGTGGCTGATGAAGGCCTTCATATTCTGGGAGAAAGATGCCAGCGAAACCAGCATTACGGCCAACAGAAGGAATATTTTTTTCATAATCGTTAATTTTGTAGAGACGTATAGTCGTATGCACTACGAAACCTTAACGTAACTTTTTGGATATCTCGTCCACCAGACTATCGATAGGCAAGCGGTATTGTTGCATCGTGTCGCGTTCGCGCACGGTAACGGTGTTGTCCTCTTTGGTCTGGTTGTCGATGGTGACGCAGAACGGCGTGCCCACGGCATCCTGACGACGATAGCGTCGGCCGATGGCGTCTTTGTCTTCGTACTGCACCATAAACTCTTTCTTGAGTTTGTTGAACACCTCTTGTCCGATTTCAGGCAGGCCGTCTTTCTTAACCAACGGTAACACGGCCACTTTGTGCGGGGCCAACTTGGCTGGCAGTTTCAGCACCACGCGGGTGGAACCGTCTTCCAAGGTCTCTTCGGTGTATGCGCTGCTGAACACGGCCAAGAACATACGATCCACGCCGATGGAGGTCTCGATGACGTAAGGCACATAGTTTTCTTGGGTCTCAGGATCGAAATAGCGCAGTTTCTTGCCGGAATACTTCTCGTGTTGAGACAGATCGAAGTCGGTACGGGAATGGATGCCCTCCAGCTCCTTGAATCCGAAGGGGAACTTGAATTCGATGTCTGTGGCGGCGTTGGCGTAGTGGGCCAGCTTCTCGTGATCGTGGAAACGGTAGTTATCTGGCGCAATGCCAAGGTCGGTGTGCCACTGCAGACGCGTCTGCTTCCAGTAGTCGAACCACTTGAGTTCCTCGCCGGGCTTGACGAAGAACTGCATCTCCATCTGTTCGAACTCACGCATACGGAAGATGAACTGGCGGGCGACGATCTCGTTGCGGAATGCCTTGCCGATCTGTGCGATGCCGAACGGCAGCTTCATACGACCGGTCTTGTAGACGTTGAGGAAGTTGACGAAAATGCCTTGGGCGGTTTCGGGACGCAGATATATCGTGTCGGCACCGTCGGAAACGGAGCCTAACTTGGTGGCGAACATCAGGTTGAACTGGCGCACGTCAGTCCAGTTGCGCGTGCCTGAAATGGGGCAAACAATTCCCAACTCTTCAATCAAGGACTTCAGACCTGCCAAGTCATTGGCGTTCATCATCGTGGCGAAACGCTCCTTAATGTCGTCAATCTGCTTTTGATATTGCAGCACGCGACCATTGGTCTCACGGAACATCTTCTCATCGAAGTTCTCGAAACGCTTGCGGGCCTTTTCCACCTCTTTGGTAATCTTATCTTCGATTTTCTGGATATGGTCTTCAATGAGGACGTCGGCGCGATAGCGCTTTTTGGAGTCCTTGTTGTCAATGAGCGGGTCGTTGAACGCGTCAACGTGACCGGAAGCCTTCCAAATGGTGGGATGCATGAAGATGCAACTGTCGAGGCCGACAATGTTGTCGTGGTATTGCACCATCGACTTCCACCAATACTGCTTGATGTTGTTTTTCAGTTCGACACCGTTCTGGCCATAGTCGTACACGGCGCTCAAGCCGTCATAAATTTCACTGGACGGGAAAATGAAGCCATACTCTTTGGCATGGGCTATGATTTGTTTGAAAAGTTCTTCGTTGTTAGCCATAATGATTATTCAAATGTAATGGAGAATTGGAATCCTTTTGAATGTAAAGATTGAATGCTACCCACATACTTCCCTTCCTGCTGCAGTTGGTTCATCAGGCCGACTGAAAATTTAAGTTCGGTAGCCAGTTTGAAATAGGTGCAATAGAAGTCGAAGCCCACACCTACCTGAGCCATCACGTCGTTAGCGTTTACCAGGAGCATCTCGAAAGCGGAGTCGTTGGCCAGGTCTGCGGCCTTGCCATAGACCAAGTTGCGGCTATATTGTGCGCCGGCGAGCACATAGGCCCGAACATTGTTGAGCATACGCGATGACTTGAACTTGAGCAACAGGGGCAGGTCGAGGAACACGATACCATTGGCATTGCCGTTGGCATAGCTCTCGTTAGCGGCATCGGTATAGCAATAATACTGCAGTTTACAATCGGGGAACGTAAAACTGGGGATGAAGCGCAAGTCGAAATACTTGCCAAGTCGCAGGTCGGCTATGATGCCGAAGCCGAACGACTTGCCCGAGCGAGGGTTCACGATATGCAGGGAGTCGCAATTTTCCAAGTCCGTCAAGTTAGGCTTGCTGGAGAGGATGTAGTTATAGGTGCCGCCGCTGACGAGGAACCCAAAGTGGGCGATTTTGTTGTCGTAACTCGTGAGGTTAGGCGTGCCGAACACGTGCCTTTGCGCAGACGCGCCGGTCGCGAGAAGCAACAACAGCATAAGCGGGATGAGGGATCTTAAATGATTCATTCTTAACGATAAAGGATGAACAATAACGCTTTTTAGGGCGTTTTAGTATTACTTTTCAATCACGGAGTGATTTTTGAGGTACTCGTTCTTGAGCTGGGCCGTGTTGATAGGCACGACACCCACATATTCGCATACGATGCCACCGGCGAGGTTGGAGGCGAGGCAGGTGCTCTCCATGCTCTCCTGAGCAAGCAGGAAGAGGGTGGAAACGGAAATCACGGTATCGCCTGCGCCGGAAGGGTCGCTCACCCTACGGGTGAAAGCATCCTGATGGTAGAACTTGTCGTTCTTGCAGTCGTAGAAGGCCATTCCACGATCCGACATCGTGATAAGCACCATATCAATACGTTTCTCCACGGCAAACTTCTTCACCAGCTGCTGGATGTCGTCCAAGGAAAGTGCGACATTGTCTTCCAAATTCAAACCGGCCGACAACTCCTTCATATTGGGTTTGAAGAGGTTGACGTTCTCGTAGTTATGGAAGTTGCGCTTCTTGGGGTCAACGGCAATGAAGATATTCTTCTGATGGGCGAAGTTGATAATTTCTTCAATCAAATCCTTAGAGAACAGACCTTTATCATAGTCTTCAAAGATGATCGCGTCGATATGGTTATGGTCGATGACCTGCTCCACCGTTGTGAGGAACTGGCGTTTCTCGCGTTCCTTGAGTTGCTCGTCACGTTCGTCATCGACGCGCACAATATGGGCATTGTTACCGATGATACGGTATTTGACGGTAGTGCGTCGGCCGTATATAGGAACAAGGCCGAGGGAGTCCAGCTCGCACTCTTCCATCAGGTCGTATAGCACCTTGGACTTGTTGTCGCTGCCGATGACAGAGCAAAGGATGGGTTTGGCGCCAAGGGACTTCAGGTTGAGAGCCACGTTGGCAGCGCCGCCAAGACGATAGTTGCGGCTCTGGGCGTTCACGATGGGCACAGGGGCCTCAGGGCTGATACGCGTAACCTTGCCGCTGATGTAACAGTCTATCATTACGTCACCGATAACCAGCACGGTGGCATTGCCGAACTTATCGAAAATCTGGTTGATTTTATCCATATCCATAGCACTAAATTTTAAGGCTGCAAAGATACAAAAAAAGTCGTTAGGAGTTGGTAGGTTGGCATTGGTGTAAAGCTGAATATGGGAAATGTGGGAAAGAGATGTCGTTCACGACGTCTATATTGGTTCATTGGATCATCGGTCCATTGATTATTTCATCAGTTCCAGCGACTGTCCGAAGAAAGTGTCAAAGTCGTTCACGCGGAGCAATTGTTGCAGACGCTCAGGTGACACATGGAAAAGATGGGCATAGTAATGCCACAATTCCTTGAGTTTGGCCAAAGTGCTTTTTTCTTTCACCATAGCGAGCATCTCGTCTGTCCACAGCTGGTAATATTTGAGGAAACGGGCACGGATGTCGCCTACGGGCAGTCCCTTGATGCGCTCGGCAAGGAACGGGTCACGGAGCAGGCCACGCCCAAGCATCCAATCGTCGATTTGGGGATAGCGCTGTTTCATCGTATGGTAATCATCGACAGAGAAAACGTCGCCGCTGTATACGATTCGATGGGAAGTCTTGGCGTAAAAAAGATCAAATTGGTCAAGATTGGGAACACCATCGTACATCTGCACGCCCAGACGCGGATGGACAACGACGAACTCCAAGGGATAGTCTTCGATCCGTTGCAGGATTTCCAGCCCTTCGGCGGGTTGCTTCAGCCCCAGTCGCATCTTGACGGAAAACTTGTATTGTGTCTTGGTTGCGACGAGGCGGACGACGGCCTCCACCGCGTCGGGGTCGGGCATAATGCCACATCCTCTACGCCGACGCACGACCTGCGCCACGGGACACCCAATGTTCCAATTGAACGCCTCGTAACCGTACATATCGTGCAGGGCATTCATCGTGTCGACGAAATGCTCGGGCTTGTTACCCATCAGCTGAGGAATGGTGGGCACGGCCGTGTTGTTCTTGGGCCATACATCCTTCCAATTGCGGGTATTCAGCTTGGAGGTCTCTTGAACCGGCAAGAATGGGGTTATGGCAAAATCAATGCCCCCGAAATGTCGGTAGAGGCCATTCCGGAAGGCATAGTTCGTTATTCCGTGGAGCGGTGCGAGCCAGAGTCTCATGGCACGCTATCGGACCACAATCTTGCGGGTCAGGGTGCTGCCGTTTTGTTCAATGGCTAGCATATAGACGCCTGGGGCCATTTGACGTACATCAATATGAGATGGGCCAACCACGTTGGCATCAGCTGCCACAACCCGTCCCGTCAGATCCATCATCTTATATTGGTAAGATTTCGACGAAGTTGTAACAATGGTAAAATCTTCCGTTGCGGGATTAGGATAGATTTTCAGCTGCATAGGTTCTTGGTCTTCCACGCCATCTACATAGTTCACGAGCGTCACATCGTCCAGATACAGTTCCGTATTCTCACTGGTGGTCATGCCGCCGGACACCACGATGATGCAGACGGAGTCGCACTCGGCACCGGGCTGGTCGAACATCACCTCCAGATGAGTATAGTCTGACATCGTCTCGGACGACTCGTACATCGCATAGGAGACTGGCGTGCCGCCGCTCTTCGTGAAGGCAATGACACGCATCGTGTCCGCGCCGTCGGGCATATATTTCACCCACAAGGAGACATGACGCGGTGTCTGTATGCATGGCTCGCCTGATGCCACGGCATTCAACAAGGTGGCCAGCGATTGAAAATCGTCTTCGCCCAGACTATCCAGTCCGCCATTCACCACTTCCATAATGGTGGACAACGGAACGCTGAACTGGCCGGCGCTACCCAACTGCGCAACACCAGGAAGAAGGAAGTTATAATCCGTGCTCGGAATGCCGAAGTTGTCGGCCATCAATTTCAAGGCATAGGAACCCGAATGGGCATCGGTGGACTGCGAGCCGAAATCCACACTTACAGGAACGCCAAAAAAACCGACCATAACATTGCCCGAGATGTTGGTGGTCCAGGACGCCGGGACGCCGGCGTCCCAACTTTCGAAATCGCCGTTGGACACGGCAACCACTTGAGCTGTAGCACCAAAGGCAAAAAAGGCCATCACTAGCGCCAAAAATATTTTTTTCATAATCGTATGGATAAAAAGGTTCTTTTATTTGGTATAGGTGAACATATACAGATCATCCTCGTCAAGCATTGTGACAGGATAGCCCTTGTCGTTGTATGTATAGAGATAGACATCCAAGTCATCGCCGATTTCGATGCCGGTTTGGGTCACAACCGTTCTAAGGGAAACAACATTGTTGGGACTATAGGCCTTGATACCTGCGATTGCGTACGGCAATCCGTAATAGGGATTCACATTGCTGTCGTACACATAGATACGTGTCGTACGATTCTCACCCAAAAGGGTGTTGTAGGAAGACACTGTCTTGACGACGTTGTCGCCGTCGTAATAGAGCGATATTGAGCCGTCCAGACTTCTACCGAAGTCCTTGCCAGTTGACTTGATAGCGGCATTTACATCCTCAGCATCAAAAAGATGACTGAACAGGGATGAGTGGGTAAAGTCCTTGCCTTTGGCGATGGCTTTTTCGGCAACGAAGGTGCTGATATGGGACAAGATGCCCTCGCTATAGTCAAAATTCTGGAAATACTCCAGTTCTCCATCATCGTAATACTCGACTTTGGCAATGTGACCGTCGCTATAAGTCAAACGGGCAGCCTCGTCATCGTTCACACCGACGATTTCAGTGATCAGTTTACCGTCATAGGTCACCGAGTATACGTCCTTGCCCAAAACAATCTGAGCAATCTTATCCTTGTTGTATGAGAGTTGGAAATTATAGTAAGGAGAATTGCAAGTGACGGACACTAACTTGGTTTTGGGGTTGTACACATCGGGTTCCGTATGGTGGCAGGAAGAAAACAGGAAAGTCAATGCCACAAGACTCATCAAAATAAGGGTTGCTTTTTTCATAATTATGATTTTTTAAGATTATATAAAAAGATAAATCACCACACGCGGTCCCAGTCCTCGGCTTCTCGCACAGAGGGGTCGCGTTGGTATTCCAACAATTTGGCGTATTTGAGAAAACTGTTGTGGGCGATGGCCTTAGAGAGCACATAGCCGTCCATACCGCCAATAATGCCACCGCGTATGAAATAGTTGACAAAGAAGGCCCAAAAACCGTGCCAACAGGGAGATAGGGCATTGGCTTTCTTTCCCTTCAGAAACAGGATCTTCGCACCTCGCGTGCTGTAGTTACGCTCGGGCTTCGAAAATAATTGGTCGTAGTTCTTGTATCGATAATGGATGATGTCCGCCTTCAACCGGCATGTGTTGTCCGTCGGCACAAAGGCATGCTGCTTCAACTCTGCAAAACGGAGTCTGTCTTTGCGGAACAGGCGCACCAGGTAGTCGGGGTACCAACGACAGCACTTGACCCATCGTGTGCCGATGAAGTTGCGCCGACGCAAGGCGAAGCCATCATACGGCGTATGCTCGAAATCCAACTGCTGGATGGCCTCCACCAGTTCATCGGACAGTCGCTCGTCGGCATCGAGACTGAGCACCCAGTTGTTCGTGGCATTGGGCAACGCCAGGTTTTTCTGCGGACCGTCGCCGATGTATTCGTGTACGAAGACCTTGGCCCCCGCCGCACGCGCCAACTCAACGGTGTTGTCCTTGCTGCCGGAATCGGTCACCACGACCTCATCGCACACGCGTTGCAACGAGCGTACACACTCAACGATGTTGTTCGCTTCATTTAGGGTGGTGATGATGCCGGTAATCTTCATAGCAGTGAGGGGTAAGAAGTAAAAAAACTTTGAACTTTGAATTCTGAATTTTGAATTCTATCTTCGTTCTATAGCGGCGCCGAGGGCGTTGAGGCGTTCGACGATATGTTGGTAGCCGCGGTCGATCTGCTCCACGTTTTGGATGACGCTGGTGCCCTTGGCCGACATAGCGGCGATGAGCAGGGATACGCCAGCACGGATGTCGGGCGAGTACATCGTGGTGGCGCGCAACGGGAACTTGCGTCCCAAACCGATGACAATGGCCCTGTGCGGGTCGCAAAGCGTGATCTGCGCTCCCATCGACTGCAGGTTATCGACAAAGAAGAGGCGGCTCTCGAACATTTTCTGGTGGATGAGTACGCTGCCCTGCGCCTGGATGGCCGTCACCAACGCAATGCTGATAAGATCGGGCGTGAAGCCAGGCCACGGAGCATCCGAGATGGTCAGGATGGAACCGTCCATATTGGTCTCCACCTCGTAGCAGTCCTGCTCGTGGATGACGATGTCTTCACCCCTCTGTTCAAAGTCGATGCCCAGTTTCTTGAAGGTGTATGGGATAATACCCAGATGCTCGCAGGCGCAGTCCTTGATGGTGAGGGCCGACTGGTTGAGGGCGGCCATACCAATAAAGCTGCCGATCTCGATCATATCGGGCAGGATGCGGTGCTCGCAGCCGTGCAGTTTTTCCACGCCTTCAATAGTGAGCAGGTTGGAACCGATGCCCGTAATTCGGGCGCCCATTCTGTTCAACATCGTGCAGAGTTGAAACAGATAGGGTTCGCAGGCGGCATTGAAGATGGTGGTCTTGCCCTCCGCCAACACGGCAGCCATCACGATGTTGGCCGTGCCGGTCACGGATGCCTCGTTGAGTAGCATATACGTGCCTTTCAGGTGGTCGGCGTCCAGTTGGAAGAAGTTGCCGTCATCGGAGAGATGGATGTTGGCGCCCAGTTTCTCGAAGCCCTCGAAGTGGGTCGTTAGCGGGCGGCGACCGATTTGGTCGCCGCCGGGCTTACCTGCGTATGCCTTGCCGAAACGCGCCAAGAGTGGACCAAGCACCATAATGGAGGCACGGATGGAGGCAGAGAGTTTACCAAACTCCGGAGAAGTCAGCACATCCAGGTTCACGTCGTCGGCCTGGAAGGTGTATGTGTCCTTGTTCAACTTCGTGATCTTCACGCCCATCAATGACAGGATGTCCTTGTAGCGTTGCGTATCACGGATGTCGGGAAGGTTGGAGATGGTCACGGGCTCGGAGGTGAGTAGCACGGCCGACATCACCTGCAGGGCTTCGTTCTTGGCGCCCTGAGGCACAATCTCGCCACTTAACTTGTGGCCGCCTTCTATGATAAACTCGGACATAACGTATTGTTATTCAGGGATTACTATCGGGAATTTTTGATCAAACTCCATACGATACGGAGCACCAATGATATTCGTCAAGAAATCGGTGTATTGGTCGGTGAAGGTGAACTTGTTGGCATCGTAGTAGGCAGCTGGCAGCGGGAAGTTGCCCACATTGCCCATCTCGATCTCGGAGGCGTGGAACTCTTCCAGTTCCTCATAAGGCACGATGTCGCGCATCACGGCCATCTTGCCGTAGTCTTCGCGAAGCAGGAGGTCGACCACCTTGTCGGCCAAGGTCGAGGTGAGTCGTCTGTCGTACTCGTAGCACTTGCCGGAACGCGGGATGTAGCCGGAGATCTGGCCACGTGCCTCAATGCCGAGTTTGCGGTTGATTTCAGAAGCGATGACGCCGCTGACGCCGCCGAAGCGCGGGTGACCATACTCGTCGAGGTCGGAGGAGGCATACACCATACCCAGTTCCTGTTTCTCGTCATCCCACCAACGCACGCCTTCGGAGACAGCGATGATGAGACTGTGTTTCGGGGAACGCATATAGTTCTCTTTGACACTCTCGAAGAAGAACTCCTTGCGTTCTTTGGTCATCTCCACTTCTGGCACCAGGGCCATCTGTGCACCACCGAACGTGGCCGTACCGGTAAGCCAACCCGCATCGCGGCCCATCACTTCCAGCACCATAATACGCTGGTGCGACTCGTTGGTGGTATGCAGTTTGCTCGTCAGCTTCTTGATAGCCATAGCGCCGGAGGGGAAGCCCGGACAGAGCACCGTCTCGTGCTGCTGGCCGTTATAGTGGTGCATCGTGTGGGTGCGCAAGTCGTTGTCAATGGTCTTGGGGAATCCGATGACGGGGATGCCGTATTTCTCGTACATCTTCTTAGCTGCGCCATTGGTGTCGTCGCCACCGATGGTCACGAGGACGTCGATCTTGTAACGTTCGATGTTGCGCAAGATCTGCTGCGAACGATCTTCGGGGTTCTTCTTGCTGGGAAATGGGTTGGTACGAGAGGAGAGCAACGCCGTGCCACCGTATATTCCGTTGTAGGGGATGTTGGTCAGGTCGACGATGTCGCCGTCGCCGAGCAGACCCTTCCAACCACGCAGAATACCATACACCTTGAAGCCGAGCATAGACGCCCTGTTGCGTACACATTCGATACTGGAATTGATAGCAGGCGTGTCACCGCCGCCGGAAAGGATGGCTAATGTTTTGCCGTTGAATAATTTATCAGGTTTCATAACGATTATGGGGATTTATTGTTGTCAATCGTGGAGCCGAGAGATACTTTTATCGGCTCATTCTTCAGTATTTTGTATTTTGAATTTTGAATTCTGAACTTTGAACTTTCTACAGTCCCAGCAGGGAGTCGGCGGAGTTGCGGTGAGTGGAGTCGGTACGGATAAGGTATTCCTCGTTGCGCATCTCTTCGAAGAGGCCGTTCAGCATCTTGTCGATGACATAGCCCTGCACGTCGTAGGTTAGCGGCTTGTTGGTGATGGTATAGTACTTGCCCGCCATATCGTTCCAGGTCTCCGTAACCTTGTAGATATCCATACGGATGCCTACGGGCGTACGCATCGCCTCGCGTAAGTCGTGCGACTTCATCTGGACGAAATAGTCGGTGATGGCGTGATCATCGCCATTGATGAGTTCATCGAGATCGTGGACCACCAAGTTACCGATGGCGTCTTTGAAAGCCGTTTTGACCACGACACCGCAGCCCTCGGCCATACGGTTCGTGAAGAGGATCAATGAGTCGTTCAAATAACCGTAGTCGTGCGCCGCCAAAGTGTCAAACACGTTTTGCACACCGCTGTAGTCGATTCTATAAACGCCGTTATTGTAACCGGAAAAGCCATTGGAAACACAAAGATGATTCACGGCGGTGTCGGTTGAGGCCTCCAAACAGGTCTTGATGGCCAACGACTTCTGGCTGTCAGTGAACAACTGGCTCACATAAGTGCCGGAATCGTCATTGCAGGATGAAAAGAGCGCCATACTCAAAATGGCAAAGCATAGTATTTGAAATTTCTTCATCATTTTATAAAATTTGTGTGCAAAGATACTTATTTTTGCGGAATGAAAAACACGTTGATACAATTTATACCTAACGTACCATCTACCAATAAATTACTACTCGAAATGGCGGATCGGGCTCCCGTAACGGGCAAGCCGGTCCCTCCTTTTTTCACCCTCCACACCGACTTCCAATCCGACGGCCGCGGGATGGGCGCCAACCGTTGGTTCAGCGATCCAGGGCAAAACATATTGGTCAGTTTCTATTTCGAGCCAAACATCCCCGCAAACCGACAGTTTTTGTTCAACCAATACTTTGCATTGGCCACGTTGGATTTCATCCGCAAATACATCCCTGAGGTGCAGGTCAAATGGCCCAACGACATCTATGTGTACGGCAAGAAGATGGCAGGCATCCTCATTGAGCACGTGCTCCAGGGCGAACGTCTCCACCACACCGTGGCCGGTATCGGCCTCAACGTCAACCAAGACCACTTTCCCGACGGCATCCCCCACCCCACCTCGCTGTTCCTCGAGACCGGGCAACTGCACGACCCCGACATCTTGTTGAACGAGTATTGGCAGATATTACGCGACAACTACGCCCAACTCTCTCTTGACAACGCCGAAAGACTCCATCAACGTTATCTTGACAATATGTACCAATACGGCGAGATTCACGAATACCTCATACTCGGCGAGCGAAAAGAAGCCAAGATCACGGGACTGGACGAATACGGCCGGCTCGAACTCATCGACAAAGACGGTCAAAGGCACACCTGCGGATTCAAAGAGATCGTGTTTCTATAATTGACGACAATGACACAAAAGGATTTCCTAAAACGACTGCAAGCCCAGTTCGGGTTCGAGCCCACCGACAGCCAGCGCGTGGCGATGGAGGCCTTGGCGAGTTTCATTTTCGAGCGCGGCGAGCAGTTCCTCTTCATCCTGCAGGGCTACGCAGGCACGGGCAAGACCAGCTTGGTAAGCGCGCTGATTCGTGCCTTGGAGGAGCTGAAGGTGCAAACGGTGATCCTGGCTCCCACCGGGCGTGCCGCCAAGGTCATCTCCCAATACGCAGGTCGCAAGGCCTACACCATCCATAAGTGGATCTACCGGTTGGGCACGCGCAACGGCATCCGCCAGTTCTTCCGCAAGGAGAACAAGTACAGCCACACGCTCTTCATCGTGGACGAGGCCTCGATGATCTCGGCCGAGTCGCCGATGGGCGAACTGCCAGGGATGGGCAGTCTGCTGGACGACCTCATCGAGTACGTGAACGGCGCCCCGCACAATAGGATGCTCTTCATCGGAGACGATGCGCAGTTGCCACCCGTGCACGCCACCGAGAGTCCCGCCCTCGACGCCGAGTACTTGCACCATCGCTACGACCTGCACATCCGCGGCGCACGCCTCACCGACGTGGTGCGCCAGACCCTCGACTCCGGCATTCTCTACAACGCCACCCTGCTGCGCAACAGACTCAACGACGGCGACATCGGGTTCCCCTTCTTCAGCCGTAAGCCCTTCGCCGACTTCGCGCGTGTGCCCGGCGGCGAACTCGAAGACTTGCTCAACAACCTCTACAACCACTACGACTGCGACGAGATCGTGGCCATCACTCGCTCCAACAAGCGCGCCCGACTCTTCAACAATGAGATTCGCAGTCGCGTCCTATATCGCGAAAACCGCCTCGCTACCGGCGACTACCTGATGGCCGTCAAGAACAACTACTACTGGGTGGACGAGACCTCCGAGGTGGGATTCATCGCCAACGGCGACATTATGGAGGTGATGGCTATCCACAAACAACAGGAAATCTACGGCTTCAACTTCGCCGACGTCACCGTCCGACTGTGCGACTACCCCAACTATCCCGACATCGACATCAAGATCATACTGGAGAGTCTGGAAGTGGACGGTCCATCCCTACCCTACGAGGACAACCAACGGCTCTATCAAGCGGTGGCGGAAGACTATGAAGACATCGTCAACAAGCGGGCACGGTTCCTTAAGATCAAGAACAGCCCGCATCTCAACGCCGTGCAGGTGAAGTTTGCCTACTCGCTCACGTGCCACAAGACGCAAGGCGGCCAATGGAAGAACGTGCTCATCGATCAGGGCTATCTGACCGAGGAGAACCTGGATCGGGAATACATACGCTGGCTCTACACTGCAGTGACGCGAAGCACACAGAACGTGTACCTCATCAACTTCGAGGAGAAGATGTTTGAGGAGTTTGGAGTTTGGAGTTAGCATTACTCTGGTGAGGGGTTGGGGGACGCATTCGACGTCCAAAAAAAGCGCCGTATTCGTTAGAACACGGCGCGCTTTGATGTATAGCGTGATTTTTTTTACACCAGATTTTGGAATCCCATAAATGCCATAGCGAGAATACCGGCGGTGATGAGGGCGATAGGCACGCCTTTCATTCCTTTGGGGACGTCCACCAGTTCCATTTGCTCACGAAGGCCGGCAAAGATGACGATAGCCAGCGTAAAGCCGATGGCAATGGCCACCGCATAGATGGTACTATCGATGACGGAGAACCCGTGGGCGGCAATCAGCGGCTGCTCGGTCACCTTAATGGCGATACCAAGCACGGCGCAGTTGGTGGTGATCAACGGCAGATAGACGCCCAATGCCTTGTACAGCGATGGGCTCAGTTTCTTGAGCATAATCTCGACCATCTGCACCAAAGAGGCGATGACCAAGATGAAGACAATAGTCTGCAAAAACGTAATGTTCAGCGGGACCAACACATATTTTTGGAGGGCAGATGTCACCAAAGTGGCCAGTGCCATGACGAAGATGACGGCTACACCCATACCTGCGGCGGTATTCACCTTGCTTGACACACCGAGGAAAGGGCAAATGCCGAGGAACTGCACCAAGATGATGTTGTTGACCAATACCGCTCCGATAATCATTAAAATATATTCCATAATTCTTTAAGCTCTAAAGGTTTGACAATAAAATTACTTGGCACAAACGGCCTTTGCCTTGCGCTTGGCTTCCACCTTGTTAACGATCTGACGCACGGCGGCCATCACGAAGCCGAGCACGATGAAGGCGCCGGGAGCCAGCACGAACAACAATATATTATAGTGTGACGGGATAAACTGCATACCCATAAACGAACCCGCACCGAGGATCTCACGCACGGCAGCGACGAGCACCAACGAGATGGTGAAGCCGATGCCCATTCCAAGACCATCGAGAAGGGAGTCGAATACAGTATTCTTGCTGGCGAAGGCTTCCGCACGACCCAACACAATGCAGTTGACCACAATCAACGGGATAAACACGCCAAGACTCTCGGACAAAGCGGGAAGGAAGCCCTGGATAATCAAGTCTATCATACTCACGAATGTGGCAATGATGACGATAAAACACGGAATACGCACCTTGTCGGGGATGATGTTCTTCAACGCGGAGATGATCATATTGGACATCAACAGCACGAAGGTGGTGGCGGCGCCCATACCGAGCGCGTTGTTCACCGAGGTGGTGACGGCCAAGGTCGGACACATACCGAGCACCAGAATGAGGCTCGGATTCTCCTTGAAAAATCCTTTGGTTAAAATCTTAGCTTTACTCATTGGAGGCCTCCTTTACTTCTTTCATAAAAACATTGTAAGCTCTTTGCACCGCGTCGCAGTATGCACGCGAGGAGATGGTGGCTGCCGTGATGGCGTCAACGTCACCGCCGTCCTTGGTAACCTGCAACTTATATTCAGCAGGATCTTGGGCATTGAACTGCTTTGCAAAGTCACTCTTGTTCTTGTTGATCTTGTCGCCCAAGCCAGGTGTCTCACCAGCCTTGATGACCTCAGTATTGAGGATGACACCAGCAGAATCAAAGCCCACCATCAGGTCGAAGCGACCGGCAAAGGCCTTCTTGGTAAACGTCTCAACACCAGCACCGAAGAAGGTACCATCCTTTTCATAAGCACGATGCACAAGGATGTCGTCGCCCTCATAGTTGATGACGGTATCGGAAATGGTGCCGGTAAAGCCAGGCAACACATCGTTCAGGGCCTTGTCTTTTTTCTGTTTCTGTGACAAATCGATGGGGCCCTTGGTCAGCGCGTACACACCCGTCAAGGCGAGACCTGCCACCAAGGCTATGGCGGTCAGCACAACCACCAACTTTATTAATGATGCTTCTTTTTTCTCAGTCATATCCAAAATGTTTTAAGGTTATTTGGCGTATGTTTTGGGTTTGAAGGCCTTGTTGATGAGCGGCACGAGGGCGTTCATAATCAAGATGGAGAAGGACACGCCTTCTGGGTAGGCACCGAACATACGGATGATGATGGTAAGCAGACCGCAGCCGCAGCCGAACACGATCATACCCCACGGCGTGACGGGCGAGGTCACCATATCGGTAGCCATAAAGCAAGCGCCGAGGATGAGGCCGCCTGCCAACACGTGGAAGAACGGATTGGCATATTGTGACGGGTCGATGAGCCAGAAGATGCCGGCGAACACGAACACGGTGAGGATGAACGAAACGGGGATGTGCCAGGTGATGACCTTGCGGATCAGCAAGAACACGGCACCGATGAGCAGTGCAATAGCGGATACTTCGCCGAAACTGCCGCCCATCTGTCCTACCAACATATTCATATAGGTAGGCATTTCAACGGCGGAGCCTTCTTTGAGAATACCGAGCGGTGTGGGTCCCGTGATGGCATCGGTGAAGCCCCAGATGGGCGTCGGCACCGGCCAGGAGGTCATCGCCACCGGGAAAGAGATGAGCAGGAACACGCGGGCCACCAAAGCGGGGTTGAAGGGGTTATGACCCAAACCGCCAAAGGGCATCTTGGCAATGCAGATGGCCACCAAAGCGCCCACCACCATCATCCAAATCGGAAGATTGGCCGGCACGTTGAAAGCCAACAGCACACCCGTCACCACTGCAGACCCGTCGCTGATCGTCGGCTTCACCTTCATTATGAAACGCTGGACCAAGTACTCGAACAGGACGCAACAGCCCACGGACACCAAAGTGAGGATAATTACCGGAAGCCCAAAATAGAAGATGGACACTGCAAAAGCCGGCATCAGGGCTATCACCACCGACCACATGATCTTCTTGACGGAATCATCGCTGTGGACGTGGGGAGAACCGGAAACATTTAGTAATCTGTTCATTGTTCTATATTTATTTTTTACTCTTTATCTCAATGATTTTTTAAAAACTTGCAAAGATACAAATTTTGAATAAAACGTCAAAATCATAAAAAATTTGCTAACGTCTATCTGCTATCTGCCATCTGCTTTTTTTTGTATCTTTGCACCCGTTTAAACGCATTTATCAATTTAAAACATACACCATTATGAAAGAAACCGTTTACAGAGCAACACACGAGAAGCTCGGAGCCAAGATGGAAGAGTTCGCAGGATACTATATGCCGATCCAATACGACACCATCACCAACGAGCACCTTCAGGTAAGAAACAAAGTCGGCGTCTTCGACGTCTCCCACATGGGTGAGTTCACCGTCAAGGGCCCCAAAGCCCTGGCCTTGCTGCAACGCATCACCACCAACGACGTGGCAGCCCTCTTCCCCGGCAAGGTGCAGTACTCCTGCTTTCCCAACGGCAAGGGTGGCATCGTGGACGACCTCTTGGTCTATAACCTGCACGACGAAGACTATCTCCTCGTGGTGAACGCCGCCAACATCGACAAAGACTGGGCTTGGGTCGTGGAACAGAACAAGGAGTTCGGCGCCGAGATCGAGAACATCTCCGACAACATCTCCCAGTTGGCCGTTCAAGGTCCGCTCGCCCTCAAAGCAATGCAGAAGTTGACCGACGCCTCTGTCATCGATATGGAATACTACACCAACAAGATCATCAAGTTCGCCGGTTTCGACAATATTCTCTTCTCCACCACAGGCTATACTGGCTCTGGCGGTTGCGAGATCTATTTCCCCAACGAAGTTGCCATGCAGATCTGGGACGCCGTCTTTGAGGCTGGTGCCGAGTTCGACATCAAGCCCATCGGTCTAGGCGCTCGCGACACCCTCCGTCTCGAAATGGGCTTCTGCCTTTACGGCCACGAGATTGACGACACCATCTCCCCCATCGAGGCAGGTCTCGGCTGGATCACCAAGTTCGTGGACGGCAAGGACTTCATCGACCGCAAGTTCATGGAAGACCTTAAAGCAAACGGCGTGACCCGCAGAATTGCCGGTTTCGAGCTCATCGACCGCGGCATTCCGAGAAACGGCTATGAAGTATGCGACGCTGAGGGCAACCTCATCGGCGAAGTTCGTTCCGGCACCTTCGGACCGTCCGTCAACAAGGGCATCGGCACCGCACTCATCAAGAAGGAGTTCGCCAAAGCGGGCACCGAAATCTTCATCAAGGTGCGCAACCGCCTGCTGAAGGCTGTCACCGTGAAGATGCCGTTCTACAAAGCAGAGTAATCGGAAGAATACATGGTAAAAAAAGTAGCGACGTCACATTGTGGCGCCGCTACTTTTTTTTTACAATCCATCCATGAATTTTGCAATCTCTACAACAAAAACGCTCGTGGATGCCTTCATCGATAAGGGTTTTGTTTTCAAAGCATTTCACGGAGAATACGAGACGACGACGGTTCAACTCAGCGTTAGTATTTCACATCCACACCCATATTAAAGAAGATGAATGAGAAGATGTCCACCGTCTCCTCGATGGTCTTGTCAAGAGGCTTGCCACCGCCGTGACCCGCGTTGCTCTCGATGCGGATGAGGTGCGGGCGGTCGCCGATGTCGCTGTTCTGCAACGCTGCCGCGTACTTGAACGAGTGCGCGGGCACCACACGGTCGTCGTGGTCAGCAGTGGTCACCAGGATGGCCGGATACTCCTTTCCGTTCTGGATAGAGTGAAGCGGCGAGTATTTGTAGAGGTACTCGAACATCTCCATCCACATCCTCCGTTCCTCGTCTGTCTGCTCAATGGCATAGCGGAGGGATTCGAGGCCTGTGATGGTGGAAGGAGCGGAGATTCTATGGCCCCTTTCAAAAATCATTGCTTAGTGATTTTCAGTGGAAAGAATCATCGCCCGAATCCTCCGCGCCACCTCCTCCGGATGGTCCACCAATAGCTGGCCGTGGTTCATCTTCGGGAAGACCTCCATGTGCGCTTCCGGACAGAGCGTAAGTAAGTGCTTGGCCTGCGGCTTCGCCACGAAGGCTTCCTTAGTGCCGTGCCAGTAGTGGATGTCGTCTCCGAGGATGGATTCCAACTTGGTGGTATATACGGATTTGTATCCTTCTCGCACGGCACGGGTTCTGTCCGAAGGGAACACCTTCTTCACCTCATCCAACAGCACATCGAAGTAGTGCGAGTGGAACAGCCACCGCCAGAAGCCGGTCCAGTGGTAGCAGGTCCAGACATTGAAGGCCTGGTAGTAGCGCAGCGGTCCCACCGTCCACTTGGGCAGCGGCAACAGCGGCGCGGCATCCATAATGGCGTGGTCGATGACAATTTCGTCGCGCTCCAACATCCGCGAGAGAATTTTCCCACCCAACGAGAGCCCGTAGGCGACATCCAACCGTCCGCCGAGGTTCTCCTGCACGTAGCGGATGGCCTGCACGGCCTGGTCATCAACGGATGTGAAACGGGAGGGCTTGCCGAGCAGGAATCCGTCAATATCCACCGTGACGATGCTGAAATCCTCCTTCAGTAATTCCATTAGCGGAAGGAAAATCTCATGAGACACCCCTAGGCCAGGGAGCAACAGGAGGATCGGTTTGTTTTGTGTACCGTAAATATGGAAGTCCATAGGAGTTAATTGTATATTTTGGTATAAGTACTATTTTGTCATTACGAAAGACGGAACATTTAGGCGTGTGTGCTGCGGTAGGTTTCCAAGCGTTGATTCAGCAAGTCAAAAAGTTCCTGGGGCTTCATCGACAAGCGGTAGGTGGGGATTCCCTCTTGAGCGCCGATGAGCCACTTGTTCATTTGGCGGACGGCATTCCCGGCACTATGGGCATTTTCCAACTTTTGCGCTTCAGCATTTTCTTTATAGCGAATTCCTATCAACTGTTTGGTGATATCCGTGAAGAAGAACTCCTCCACCTCTGAAAAGGGGATTTCCCAGCTTTTCAAGCTGTTCATGATCACTTTGTCGTCTGTCACCTCCAAAAACGGTATTTTTTTGTTTTTTTCTTTCCACCACGGAATCACATAAGAGAGTCCGAGTCCCAAGCAGAAAAGCCCGATTATCAAGGGTGTCCATCGGATACTTCCATCCCAAGTTAGGAACCATAACCCAAAGGCTATTAATTCGCAGATTCCGGCAATAACAAAACAAATGACAGCGATAACGGGGTCTCTCCCCAAAGAATGATAAATCTTGACGTTTTCCATATCGTAAGATGTTTAGTGTTTTAATTACGTGAAAATGCGCGGTAGAATTCCCACGTGTCGCGGTGACCGTCGCGGTAGGTAAAACTCCACTGCAGCTTCTTCTCCATCAGCGTGTCGAGGTGGAACTTGTATTCGTAATCGATGCTGCCACTGACAACCTTGATGATCTCACGCGTCAGTTCGTCCTCTTTCTCTTTGTCGGCCTCTACTAACTCCATTCGGAAACTCTCCTTGATGCCGGCGAAGTAGAAATCCTCCCCTTCCAGACGCCACTTGCTGGGGCTGACGTAGTTGAACACCCACGTCACTTTCTTGCCATTCTGAAGGGTGGCGATATAGACTTGCCGGGCGGAGTCGAGGGCGGTGCCGTCGGGGTGGAAGTCCATCGTGCCGGTTTCGTACACGTCGAGGTGCGCGCCTTTGAGGTCATAGTTGAAGGCGTGTGCATAGTCGTAGTGTCCTTCAACCTTCGGCGTTTTGCCATTGGGTTCCGCTTCATATTTCCACCAATCCTCATCAATGGAGTACAAGAATTCGTAATACATCCACAGCGGATCACCTACCCAAGCGTGATTATCCCCATCAAGGTAGGGTTTCCAG
>JAIKWD010000016.1 GCA_024685175.1 Bacteroidales bacterium | reverse complement strand
GACAAGTTCTTTTAGATGGAGAATCGCCTTATCGAACTGTTTATCTTTGTAAAAGTCATGATACACATCATAAATCTCATCATATTTTTCAAAAAACAAGTCAATATCCCGCTGAGTCTTCAAAATATGCTTGTCTAACTGCTGGGACATACAAACGTGTCCATATGACAGTAAAAGTGTAAGAAAAATGATTGTCAGTCGTATATTTTTCATATTCATAATAAATAACGTTCACTTTTTATTAAGACGCAAAAAAACATAAAAGGGCCACAATTAGGTAAACGACCGCAAAGATACATTTATTTCATTTACGGCGTTTGCGGTGAAACGGTGACAGGGCGATGTAGAGACGTGCCATGGCGCGTCTCTACAAAGGTCACCCGAAAAACCTGTCATATTCCCACCGTGCCACATTGTTTTCGATGTAATCCGCAATATTGTTCATGTCTTCGTTTCCACGAATGATGTGGTCGTGGAAACGGGGTTGCCATGCGAAAGGGAGGTTGTGTTGGTGGGCGAAACGGGTGATGGCCTGTTTCATTCCTCCTATTGTGGTTGACAATTTACCTTGGCGATTACATATTTCCTGCATAATTTTGTTTTTTCCGTCTGTAGAGACGCGCCATGGTACGTCTCTACAATCCCCACCGTCGATTGTTACAACCAAATGAATATGATTTGGCATGATAACAAATAATGGAATTTCTGCGTATGGATTGTGTGATGGAATATCTGGGACACAATCCTGCGTGTATTTCCCAATCTCCGTCAAATGCATTACCCCATTATGAATCTCTCCAAAAAAATGTTTCCTGTTCCGTGTACATACGGTCACGAAATACATTCCTCCGTTATAATCGTGCCATTTGGCGCGGGCAGACGGGATGCGATACTGGTTTTGAAATCTTTCGTCTGACATGATTATTTTGTTTTAATGATTAATGGCAAAAATAACATTTTTTTTGTTATTCATAAAGAATTTCCAGTAAACATCCCATCTGCTTCATCACAGATGGCTCCCAACACAGAAGCCCTTTCCAACACATCCGAAATTTTTGTATTTTTGCACCCCATTGAAAAAAACCACTAACCATTTATGTCAGAATATCAAGACGACACCATCATCACCCTAAATTGGGACGAACATATCCGCACCCGGCCTGGTATGTATATCGGCAAGGTGGGCGACGGCTCTTCCCACGACGATGGCATCTATGTCTTGCTCAAAGAGGTGATGGACAACGCCATAGACGAGTTTATGAACGGCTATGGCAAAACTATCGAGGTGACCATCAAGGAAAAGCGAGTCACCGTGCGCGACTACGGCCGCGGCATCCCCCTCAACAAGGTGGTGGACTGCTACTCCAAGATGAACACCGGCCGCAACTTCAAGGGCGACTTCGCCTCCATCGGCATGAATGGCGTCGGCGTGAAAGCCGTCAACGCCCTTTCAACCAATCTGTTAGTGCAAAGTGTTCGCGACGGCAAAGTAAAACGCGCCGAGTTCTCCAAAGGCAAAATCGTCAAGGATTATCCCATAGAGGACACTACCGAAAAGAACGGCACGATGGCCTCATTCTTGCCCGACGACACCATCTTCGTCAACTACGACTGGTACACCGAATACATTGAGAACTTGCTTTGGAACTATGTCTACTTAAACCGTGGACTAACCATCAACTTCAATGGTCAAAAATTCTATTCCAAAAATGGTCTGCTTGACCTCCTAAACAAGGAGACTGGCACCGACCGCTTGTACGAACCCATCTACCTCAAGGAGGAGAACTTTGAGTTCGCGATGGTGCACACCACCCGGAAGTATGGCGAGGACTACTACACGTTCGTTAACAGCCAGTACACCATCCACGGCGGCACGCACCAGCAGGCGATGCGTGAGGCTATCGTCAAGACGTGCCGCGACTTCTACAAGAAGAACTTCGAACCCAGTGACGTGCGCAACTCCATCGCCGCCACAATGTCCGTCAAGATCAAGGATCCCCTTTTCGACTCGCAGACCAAGACCAAACTCGGCTCCGACTATATGGAGCCCGGCGGCCAAACCGTCCGCAACTACGTCAACGAAGTGATTGGCAGGCTGTTGGACAACTACCTGCACAAGCACTCGGATGTGGCCGATATCATCCTCAAGAAAATCCAAGAGGCCGAAAAGGAGCGCACGGCTATTGCCAATCTCAAGAAGCAGTCGAAAGAGCTTCAGAAGAAGGTAAGTCTCAACAACAGCAAGTTGCGCGACTGCCGATACCATTTCAACACCAACGACCCGCGCGGGTTGGAGACGATGATTTTCATCACCGAAGGTATCTCGGCATCCGGTTCCATCACGCAATCGCGCGACGCCAACACGCAAGCTGTCTTCAGCTTGATGGGCAAGCCCGCCAACATCATCAAGAAGAAGAGCGCCATCTACGAAAACAAGGAGTTGGCCCTGCTACTCGCCGCCCTCAACTTGGAGGACGGGCTGGAAGGCCTACGCTACAATAACATTGTCATTGCCACCGATGCCGATGTGGATGGTATGCATATCCGCTTGCTATTGCTGGCCTTTTTCCTGCAGCTGTTCCCTGACGTGGTGCGTTCCGGTCACGTCTATGTATTGCAGACCCCACTGTTCCGCGTACGCAACAAACAAAAAACCTTCTATTGTTATTCGGAAGAGGAAAAATTGTCAGCCATCAATAAGTTGGGTGGTAAGCCTGAAATCACACGATTCAAAGGTCTGGGTGAAATCTCGCCGAAGGAATTTCAGGGCTTCATCGGCAAGTCTATCCGCCTGGAGCCTGTTGTTTTGGACCCCAAAGCCAACATAGATGCCATCATAGAATACTACATGGGCAACAACTCCATGGAACGCCAAAATTTCATCATTGAAAACCTTCGAGAAGAGATTGATAATTTCTCTGAAGAATCCTAAAAATTCCTAATTTTTTTCAACAATTTGTTTTTTGTAAAAAAAAATGTATATTTGCAGGCTTTAATGTAGAAAGCTACAAACTTTATTATAAACCAAAATTTCAAACAAATGAAAAAAATCTTTACACTTTTTATGGCAATGGCCATTGTGTCTATTTCATTCGCACAATTGGCGCCGAAAGTTGAAAAGCAAGCTAGCCTTTTAGCTAAACCGGCTAAGAAAGCTATGAACGCCCCTAAGATACTGGCTTCTGGTTCTTGGTGGTACGACCTTTGCGCAGACTTGGAGACTTGGAATGGTACCGATCCTGAGTACGGTCTTTCTTTCACGATGTGCGATCAAAACGGTCTTGTTCCATGGAGCAACTCCGATCCTTCTCCTGTTCAACACTTCGCTTTTGGTCAAATTTATGACTGGGGTCACCAATGCTGGAACTACATCTACAACGTTTCCGCTTTTGATGGATACGATATTCCTAACTTAGGCGGTACCGATCAGTACACCATCGACTCCATCAATTTCTTTGCAGCTTATTATGCAAATGATAGTGTTGTGTTGCCTTACACTGACACTTTGAGAGTGAGCTACGTCCTCAACCTCGACAACGAGCCTGTACACACTCCTCAATATTACTATGACAACACCTATACTGATTACGGTCCTGGTTTCTCTTGGCTGTGGATTCCCTATGATGTGAACACCTTCTCTGCTTCTACCTCTACTTGGAATGCTTACGATTCCGCATACATCTCCTTGTCCGCTAACGCTGTTGTCGTTGTTCAAGACATCCTCCTTACCAGTGCTGATATGGACACTTCCGGTTGGCTCACGAAAGCTTTCCCGGCACCTGCTGCTTTGCAAAACATTTCTTGCAAAAGAATGGCTGTTGGTTGCACCTTCATCCCTGGCGGCCCAAGAAGTGACACTTCCATCATTGGTCGTGACCTCAACGCCTTCCGTTTCTACTTCATCGCTGATCCCCGTATCGGTGGCGAGCTCAACTACGCTTTGTTTGGCGAAGACGCTATCAACGATGTTCAATCAGGTCTTGAAGCCGGTGCCGAAATCTTTGATGAGAATGATCGCGACTATGGAATGTATGGTAGCTTAGTACCTTGGTCCTTCACCGATAGCGGCAATGGTAACTTCAAACCTTCTATCGGTCTCCACGCCACCTGCACCAACTGCGGTGAGGTTAACGTTCCCGAAATCGAGAAGGATGCTGTGGTTTACCCGAACCCTGCTACTAGCCAAATCACTGTCAACACCAACAATGATCAAAAAGTTCTCGTTGAAATGTTCAACTTGGTAGGCCAAAAAGTTTACAGCGAACAAGTTGTGAACAGCACCAATATCAACGTTTCCAACTTCCAAGCTGGTGTTTACATGTTGAAAGTTAACAACCAAACCATCAAGGTTGTTGTTAGATAAATTTTCATCACATGATGTAAAAAAACAGACCGAGTTTTTCGGTCTGTTTTTTTTTGTCTTTTACCTTATACAACTATAATATTAGAACATTTGTAACTGCATAATTTTTATTATTTTTGCAGCCTAAATAACAGACACTATGCCCGAATTATCCGAACAAGAAATCATCCGAAGAAAAAAACTGGAAGACCTGCTTAACCTTGGCATCAATCCCTACCCTGCAGCCGAATATGAAGTAAATGCCACTTCGGCCCAAATATTGGAAGAATTCCCCAAGGACAACACCAAGTTCCAGAATGTCAGCATCGCCGGCCGTATCATGAATCAACGTATCATGGGTGCCGTCTCCTTCTACGAAATCCAAGACGCCGTGGGACGAATTCAAATCTACGCCAAACGCGATGAAATCTGCCCGGACGAGGACAAGACCATGTATAATAGTGTCTTCAAGAAACTCGACATCGGCGACATCATTGGTGTGAAAGGTTTTGTGTTCACTACTCAAATGGGCGAAATCAGCGTCCACGTCAAAGAGTTCACCATTCTCTGCAAGTCGGTATGCCCGCTGCCCATCGTAAAAGAGAAAGACGGCAAAGTGTATGACGCCTTCCAAGACCCCGAGCAACGCTATCGCCAACGCTATATTGACCTTATCGTCAATCCTCACGTGAAAGACACCTTCATCAAGCGCACGCTTTTGGTCAATACCATGCGCAACTTCCTCAACGAGAAGGGTTATTTGGAAGTGGAAACGCCTATCTTGCAACCCTTGTACGGCGGCGCTGCGGCCCGTCCGTTCAAGACCCACCACAACACCCTCGATATGACACTCTATCTGCGCATCGCGGACGAGTTGTACCTCAAAAAACTCATCGTGGGCGGATTCAACGGCGTGTACGAGTTCTCCAAAGACTTCCGCAACGAGGGTATGGACCGCTTCCACAATCCCGAATTCACCCAAATGGAACTCTATGTTCCCTACAAAGACTACGAATGGATGATGAACTGCGTGGAAGAGATGGTCGAGCGTATCGCATTGGCCCTGCACGGCGACACCAAAGTGCAGGTGGGCGACAATATCATCGACTTCAAGCGCCCCTGGAAACGCTATACGATGTTCGAAGCCATCAAGCATTTCACCGGCACCGACATCTCCGAGATGGACGAGGCCGCCTTGGCCAAGTTCGCCACTTCGCAAGGCGTCAAGGTGGACGAAACGATGGGCAAAGGCAAACTCATCGACGAGATCTTCGGCGAGACCTGCGAAAGCAAACTCATCCAGCCTACCTTTATCTATGACTATCCCATCGAGATGTCTCCGCTGACCAAGAAACACCGCTCCAAACCCGGCCTAACCGAACGTTTCGAGGCAATGTGCAACGGCAAGGAGATCTGCAACGCCTACTCCGAGTTGAACGATCCCATCGATCAACGCAAGCGCTTCGAAGACCAACTCGAGTTGGGCAAACGCGGTGACACCGAGTCTATGGTGCTTGACGAGGACTTTCTGCGTTCCCTTGAAATCGGTATGCCCCCCACAGCTGGTTTGGGCATCGGCATCGACCGTCTGGCAATGATTATGACCAACTCCCCCTCCATCCAAGATGTGCTCTTCTTCCCGCAGATGCGTCCGGAGAAAAAACCGGAAATGAGCAAGGACGAAGAGTTTGTAGCTTTGGGTATGGACCCCGCTTGGGTACCCGCCTTGCGTAAACTCAATATCCAGACCGTCGACCAACTCAAGCAGGCCAACCCCAACAAGTTGCTCAACGACCTCGGTGGTATGCGCAAGAAACTGAAGCTGGATATCCCCGCCGCCACATTGGACATGATCAAAGGGTGGATTGAGAAATAGTATTTTAAATTGAGACGCACGATCGTGCGTCTCTTAATTTATACCGCATTTTGTGCATTTATTATTAGGATATGACATCGGAAGTTCAAGCGTGAAGGCGTCATTGGTGGATGCCGACACAGGGAAATGCTTGGCTTCGGCTTCATACCCCAAGAACGAGGCGACCATAAAGGCCTTATAATAGGCCACTAATGACTAATCATTACTGACTACTGACCACTATCTACTGGCCACCAATTAAATAATTCTCACTAAAAAAACGAAATATGCAAAAAAAGTGTATTTTTGCAGCCGCTAAGCCGAAGTGGCGGAATAGGTAGACGCGTTGGTCTCAAAAACCAATGAGGTAACACTCGTGCCGGTTCGATCCCGGCCTTCGGTACACCCAAAAAGGAGAGCTTTTCAGCCCTCCTTTTTTTTCGTTTTACAGCCTATGTAAATAAAAACCATTGATACACTTTATTTTGTATCTTTGCCGTGAAATTGAAAAAAGATAAATTAATTCACAACATCCACATAATCAATTTATTATGAAAGAAGTACATAATTTTAATGCAGGACCTTGCGTCCTTCCCAAAGAAGCGATTGAATCTACAATCAACGCTATTCGCAATTTTGACAACACCGGTGTCGGTTTGATGGAGATTTCCCACCGTACTCCGGGTTGGGAGCGTGTTATGGCTGAGACACGTCAATTGTGGCGTGACCTGCTCAACATCCCCGATGAATACGAAGTGCTTTTCCTCGGTGGTGGTGCCAGCACCCAATTCTATATGGTGCCCGCCAACCTGATGAAGACGAAGGCCGCTTATTTGCAGACTGGTGTCTGGGCCAAGAAATCCGCCAAGGAAGCCAAGAACTTCGGTCAAGTGGATATCGTGGCTTCTTCCGAAGACAAGACTTACAACTACATTCCGAAGGGTTGGACCGTTCCCGCCGACGCCGACTACTTCCACATCACAACTAACAACACCATCTACGGTACCGAGATCCGCAAGGACTTCGACGCCAGTGAAATCAACAACGTCATGTTGGTGGCCGATATGTCTTCCGACATTATGAGCCGTCCTGTTGACGTGAAGAAATACGGTCTCATTTACGGTGGTGCCCAAAAGAACGTCGGTCCTGCTGGTGTCACTTTCGTCATCGTGCGCAAGGACATCCTCGGCCAGATTGGCGAGCGCGGCTATATGAACCCGCTGCCCACGATGGTTGACTATCGTACCCATGCCGCAGAAGAGGCCAAGAACATCTCTATGTTCAACACTCCTCCCGTACTGCCCATCTTCGTGATGCACGAAACCCTCACTTGGCTGAAGAACACCATCGGTGGCGTAGCCGAGATGAACAAGATCAACCTCAAGAAATCCAACCTCTTGTACGAAGAAATCGACCGCAACAGTATGTTCGTGGGCACCGTTGCCGACAAGGCCGACCGTTCCATCATGAACCACTGCTGGGTAATGGCTCCGGGTTACGAGGACAAGCAAGACGCCTTTATGGCTTACGCCAAGGAATGCGGTATGATCGGTATCAAGGGTCACCGTTCCGTCGGCGGTTTCCGCGCTTACCTCTACAACGCCTGCACCATCGAAGATGTCGAAGCTCTCGTGGCTTGTATGCAAGAATTTGAAAAGAAGAACAAATAATCAAAGAGAAATGAAAGTATTAGTCGCAACACAAAAGCCTTTTGCAAAGGCAGCAGTCGATGGCATTCGCGCTATCGTGGAAAAAGCCGGCTATGAACTGGCATTATTGGAAAAATATGAAACCCCTGAGGAACTCTACGCAGCAGTTGCTGACGTGGACGCTATGATCGTGCGTTCCGACAAGGTGACGGCACAGGTCATTGACGCCGCCAAGAACCTGAAGGTTGTGGTGCGCGCCGGCGCCGGGTTCGACAACCTCGACTTGGCCGCTTGTACTGCCAACAACATCGTGGCTATGAACACCCCTGGCCAAAACTCCAACGCCGTGGCCGAACTCGCCCTCGGCATGATGATCTATATGGCTCGCAACACTTTCAAGCCCGGCACCGGTGCCGAACTTAAAGGCAAGAAGGTCGGTATCCAAGCCTACGGCAACGTCGGCCGCCTCGTGGCAGAAAAAGCACGCGCCCTCGGTATGGAAGTGTGGGCCTTCGACCCCTTCGTCCCCAAAGAGAAAATGGAAGCCGAAGGCGTGGTCGTTCCCGCCACCCTCGAAGAGATGTACAAGAACTGCAACTACATCTCCCTCCACATCCCTGCCAACGACCAGACCAAGAAGTCCATCAACAAGGCGCTCGTCGGTTTGATGCCCAAAGGCGGCTGCGTGATCAACACCGCCCGCAAGGAAGTCATCAACGAGGAAGAACTTATCGCCTTGATGGCCGAGAGAGAAGACCTCAAATATTGCACGGATATCGCCCCAGACGCATTAGACGAGTTCAACAAGTTTGAGAAACGCTTCTTCGCCACCCCGAAAAAACAGGGTGCCGAGACCGCCGAAGCCAACATCAACGCTGGTTTGGCTGCCGCCAACCAGATCGTGAACTTCTTCGTCAACGGTGACAAGAAATTCCAAGTGAACAAATAAAAAAAACCTCTGTTCCCCCAGTGGTCCTGGGGGAACATTTTTTTTGGCCCCGTAGTTTAGCTGAATAGAACGTCAGATTCCGGTTCTGAAGGTCGTGGGTTTGAATCCCGCCGGGGTCACCGATTTTGAACCGCCGCACATTATGAAAATAGCCGTCAATACAAGATTATTGCTGAAAGACCGGCTGGAAGGCATCGGCTGGTTTACCTGCGAGAGTCTCAAGCGTATTGTGCGCAACCATCCTGAACACACCTTTTATTTTCTCTTCGACCGTAAGTACAACGAACAATTCATCTTCGCCGAAAACGTCATCCCCGTCGAACTCTTCCCTCCCGCGCGACATCCCTATTTGTGGTACATATACTTTGAATACGCCATCCCCCGCGCCTTGCGAAAAATCCAACCCGACCTGTTCCTTTCCACCGACGGCTGGCTGTCGTTGCATACCAACGTGCCCCAAGTAGACGTCATCCATGACTTGAACTTCGAACACACAGCCGACTATATCGAGACCAAATACCAAAACTTCTACACCCGATTCTTTCCTCAATATGCCCGCAAAGCGGCCCGTATCGCCACGGTATCGGAGTTTTCCAAAAACGACATCCACCGTTTCTACGGCATCCCCGAAGAGTATATCGATGTGGTCTACAACGGCAGCAACGACGTCTACAAACCTCTTTCCGCACAGGAACAGACACGGGTACGCGAGTCCGTCTCCGGCGGTCGGCCCTACTTCCTGTTCGTCAGCGCCATCCACAAACGCAAGAACCTGGCCAACATCTTGCGCGCCTTCGAGCGCTACAAGCAACAGACCGCGGCGGACACACAGTTCGTGGTGGTAGGCGCACGCGCCGGCAAACAGGATGACCTGGACGAGGTGCTGCAGAATATGCGGTTCTCTGACGATGTGCATTTTATGGGCCGCCTCTCCGCAGATAGTCTTGCAGAAGTGATGGCCTCCGCCCTCGCCTTGGTCTACGCCACCCTCTTCGAAGGGTTTGGCATCCCTATCGTGGAGGCCTTTAACGCCGAAACCGCCGTCATCACCTCCAACGTGACCTCGATGCCGGAGGTGGCCGGCAACGCCGCACTGCTCGTGGATCCCTATTCGGTGGAGGAGATTGCCGCCGCCATGACAAAATTGGCCACCAACGAAACCCTGCGCCAGGAACTGATCCAAAAGGGTCGCCAACAACGCAACAAATTCAGTTGGGACCTCACCGCCCAACGGCTGTGGAATTGCATGATGAAAGCCATAGAATAATAAAGACGCACGGCCGTGCGCCTCAACAATAAAAATCGTGCGTCTCAACAATAAAAATAACGATATGAATATCGAAAAATACAATGAAATAAAATCCGGTCTGCCCGCCCATGTCCAACTGATTGCGGTCTCTAAATTCAAACCCGTTGAAGACATACTAATTCTTTATGATGCGGGACAACGGGCGTTTGGAGAGAACAAGGCGCAAGAGATGAAAGCCAAGCACGAAATGCTTCCCAAAGACATCCAATGGCATTTTATCGGGTATCTTCAAACCAACAAAATCAAATACATCGCACCGTATGTTACGATGATTCACAGCATTCACAGCGAAGCGCTTTTGCAAGAGGTGAACAAGTATGCGATTAAAAATGAGCGTGTTATACCATGTCTGCTGGAATTTCATATTGCCGAAGAAGAGACCAAATCCGGTTTTACCTTGGAAGAATGCGAACGGATGCTGAACGGAGAGATATTTCAAACATTGAAAAATGTGAAAATCTGCGGTGTGATGGGCATGGGAACCTTCACGGAAGATATGAACCAGGTGCGTCGCGAGTTCCAGCATCTCCATCAGATTTTTAACACATTGAAAGAGAAATATTTTCAGGATAATCCCGATTTTAAGGAAATCTCCATGGGCATGACCGACGATTATCCCATCGCGATAGAGGAGGGTAGCACCATGATTCGCATTGGCAGCGCGATTTTCGGTCCTCGAGATTATTCACAAATGATTACTCCCTAAATATGATTTTTTGCACAGACGCACGGCCGTGTGTCTCTCCTTAATAAACCAAATAACAATACTATATGCCATCCAAACCCAAACTTTTCCTGATTGACGCTATGGGCCTGATTTTCAGGGCCTACTACGCAATGATCAAAAGTCCGCGTTTTACCTCCAAAGGATTGAACACCTCGGCCATCCTGGGCTTCACCAATATGTTCTACGAACTGGTTAAGAACGAGAAACCCACTCACATCGCCGTGGCTTTCGACACGGGTGCACCCACCTTCCGTCACGCCGACTTCCAAGACTACAAAGCCAATCGCGAAGCCACACCTGACGACATCATCAATTCCGTCCCTTACATCCAACGTATTCTCGATGCCTTCCGCGTCACGATGGTGGCTATGGACGGCTACGAAGCCGACGATATCGTGGGCACGCTGGCCAAGCACGCCGAAATCGAAGGGTTCGACGTCTATATGATGACCTCCGATAAGGACTACGGGCAACTTGTGTCGCCCAATATCAAGATGTACAAGCCGGGCAAGTTCGGCCAGCCCGCAGAGATTCTGGGCCCCGAAGAGATCTGCGCCAAATACAAGATCCAACGTCCCGAACAACTCATCGACATCCTCGGCCTCTCGGGCGACAGTTCCGACAACATTCCAGGCGTGCCTTCCATCGGACCCGTGCGCGCCCAAAAACTACTTGCCAATTACGACTCCATCGAGAATATGTACGCCTGCAACTTCGACAAGGACAACGAAAAAACTCGCACCTTGATGCTGGAACACAAGGAGGAGGCCTTTATGTCGAAACAACTGGCCACCATTATGATTGACGTACCCGTAGAATACAACTTTGACGATATGGCCTACAAGGGACCCGATCCGGCCAAGTTGAAAGCCGTCTTCGACGAGTTGGAGTTTCGTGCACTGTCACAACGCATCTTCACCGATTTGTCGCTGAAACAACAGCCCGCACAGGAGATGGACCTCTTCAGCCAAGGCAGCGTTGTAGAAGACAAACCGGAAGAAGAGGATATCACCCCGCCCAACATCGTACAAATCAACACTTTGGAAGAAATTTCCGCACAAGGGCACCCCAACGCCGAGTGCGTCTATTTCGACTGGATTATGCAGGACAACCGCATTGCAGGTTTTGCTTTTGCCCTTGATGACCAGACTTGCGACTACCACTTTGTGGAGAGCGAGCATCGCCATTACCATCAACTTCTGCAATGGATCTTCGGCGGCACCCACACGGTGGTCACATACGACAGCAAGCCCACCTACAAATACTTGCACACTCTCAAGATAGCTGCCGAAGCACCCATCTTCGACCTGCAAATCGCCCACTATCTCATACAACCCGAGAACAAACACGATTTGGACAGAATCTGCGCCGCCTTCCTCAACCATACGCTCAAGTCCAATGCTGGCGAACTGCAATCCTCTGCCATTGAGCGGGTGAGTTGCTACATCAAACTTTATCCTTTGTTGTTTAAAGAGCTAAAAGACAACCAATTGGAATCTTTGTTCCAAAAGGTGGAGATGCCTTTGGTGCCGGTCTTG
Organism: Bacteroidales bacterium; assembly: GCA_024685175.1. Lineage (GTDB taxonomy): Bacteria > Bacteroidota > Bacteroidia > Bacteroidales > WCHB1-69 > F23-D06. The sequence continues at coordinate 171,605 of JAIKWD010000016.1, read as the reverse complement.
GCCACAATGGAGCGCAATGGCGTAAAAGTGGATGTTCCCACCCTGCAGAAGAATTCCGAAACGATGAACGCCGAGTTGAAGGACCTAGAGCGTCAGATTTTCGACTTTGCCGGGGTCGAGTTCAACATCGGCTCACCCAAACAGTTGGGCGAGGTGCTGTTTGAGCGTTTGGCCATCATCGAGAATGCCAAACTCACCAAGAGCAAGCAGTACCAAACCGGCGAAGAAGTGTTGCTGAAGCTGGCGCACAAGCATCCCATCGTGCCGTTGATCCTGGAATGGCGCAAACTCTCCAAGTTGAAGTCCACCTACATCGATGCGCTGCCGCAACTCATCAACCCCAAGACGGGCCGCATCCACACCACGTTCACGCAGACGGTCACCTCCACCGGGCGGTTGAGTTCGGTGAATCCTAACCTGCAGAACATCCCTGTGCGTACCGAGCGTGGGCGGGACATCCGCAAGGCCTTTGTGGCATCCGACGACGAGCACGTCGTCCTGGCAGCCGACTACTCGCAAATAGAATTGCGAATTGTGGCGCACGTATGCGGCGACGAGCGGATGATCGAGACCTTCCGTCGCCACGAGGATATCCACGGGGCAATGGCCGCCCACGTGTTCGGCGTGCCGCAGGACCAAGTTACGCCCGATATGCGGCGCTCCGCCAAGACGGTCAACTTCGGTATCCTGTACGGCATTTCCGCTTTCGGACTCGCCGACCGGCTGCAGATTCCGCAGTCGGAAGCACGACAGCTCATAGCCGACTACTACCGCAGTTTTCCGAAGATCACGGATTATCTGAACAACACGCTCGACTTTGCGCGCGAGCACTTGTATGTGGAAACCCTGCTGGGCCGCCGGCGCTACATCCGTGACATCAACGCCCAAAACGGCATCCTGCGTAAGGCGGCGGAGCGAAACGCCATCAACGCGCCCATCCAAGGTACCGCCGCCGACCTCATCAAGATTGCAATGATCGACATCCACCGCGACATGCAGGAAATGGGGCTCCGAAGCAAGATGATCCTCCAAGTGCACGACGAACTTGTGTTCGACGCCCGCAAGGACGAATTGGACGTATTGAAGCCCTTGGTGCTGAAACGGATGAGCGGATCTATGCAACTCTCCGTGCCATTGGACGTGGACATCAACGAAGGGAAGAACTGGTTCGAAGCGCACTAGACGCTCGCTTCGCTCGCGGAAAATCCAAAAAACAAAATCCAAAAAACAAAATAAGGTCATCGCTTTGCGATGACCTTGAATTGTATGAAAATGCACCTATAATCTCGTGACTATCTGCTTGTCGCAATATTGATAATCACCTCGGTAGCCTTGACCATCGACTCCAAAGGCACGTACTCGTACTTGCCGTGAAAGTTGTGACCGCCAGCGAAGATGTTGGGGCACGGTAGTCCGCGGAACGAAAGGTTGGCTCCGTCGGTGCCACCACGGATGGGTTGGACCTTCGGCTCCACGCCCGCCTTTTCAATGGCCTTGATGGCACGCTCGACAACATAAAACACCGGCTCCACCTTCTCCCGCATATTGTAGTACTGATCCTTGATTTCACAAGTCAGGCGGTTGTCGTATTTCAGGTTCAGGAAATCGACGATTTGCTGTATCTGACGTTTCTTCGCCTCGAACTTCTCGCGATCGTGGTCGCGGATGATATAGTTGAGTTGGCTATTCTCCACCGTTCCCTCCATCCGGATGAGCAGGAAGAAACCCTCGTAGTCTTGGGTATATTGCGGACGCTCGAACTCCGGTAACATAGCGTTGAACTCCATTGCGATGAGTTGGGAGTTCACCATCTTGTTCTTGGCATAGCCCGGATGAATGTTGCGACCCTGAATCTTGATGACGGCCGAGGCAGCGTTGAAGTTCTCAAACTCCAATTCGCCGATGGCACCGCCATCCATTGTGTAGGCATAGTCGCAGCCAAATTTCTCCACATCGAAATATTTGACACCCTGGCCGATCTCTTCATCAGGGGTGAAACCAACCTTAATCGGTCCGTGCTTGATTTCGGGATGTTGGATAAGATACTCCATAGCGCAGACGATCTCCGCCATGCCCGCTTTGTCGTCGGCGCCCAAAAGGGTCTTGCCGTCAGTGACAAGCAACGTCTGTCCCTTGTATCCTGCCAACTCGGGGAAGTCGGCCAAGGTGAGGGCCGTGTTGGTTTCTGCGTCCAGCATAATGTCCTTGCCGTCATAGTTCTCCACAATGCGCGGAGCGGCGATGCCCGGCATATCTGGGGCCGTGTCCATATGGGCGATGAACCCGATAGTCGGTTCATTTGTGCCCGTGTTGCCCGGCAAAAGGGCCGTTACATAACCATATTGGTCCTTGGCCACTTCTGTCATTCCGATGGCCTTCAACTCGTCCACCATAACATCGGCGAAGTCAAGCAGCGCCTTTGTGCTGGGATAGGATTCGGAACTCTCGTCGGAAGTGGTGGCGTAAGAGATATACTTGGAAAAACGTTTCAAGAGATTATCTTTCATTTTTTTGAATTTTTAAATTGAATGCAAAGATAGTAAAATAAGCAGTAAGCCGATAGCAGTTAACTTTTTTGTTATTTAAAAATGGCCCGCAGATTACGCTGATTTTCGCAGACATAACAACATCGGTTCATTGGTCCTTAAAAAGGAGGCGTTGTGAACTACGCCTGCACTGGTTCATTGTTTTTATGCCAACAAAAAAGCCCCAATTGCTTGGGGCTTCGTGGTGCTGACGGGAATTGAACCAGTGACACACGGATTTTCAGTCCGTTGCTCTACCAACTGAGCTACAGCACCGTCTCAGTTTTTGAGGTTGCAAAAATACAATTTTTTTAATATAAACCTTATTCTAAGTAGAAAAAATTGTAAAACACTAAAAACTAGTATTTTATAGAAACCAAATCTTTATCTTTCATTTATCCCATGAAGCCGCTATGGGAAAATTCTTCCGCAATTGGACAAGTTGTTCAAAGTCCAATTGGTGGACAAGCACTTGTTCTTGGTTGTATTTGGCTTGAGCCAGAATTTCGCCTTCGGGGGAAAAGAAAGTTGTGCCGCCTTTATGCAAGTGGCCTTCTCCGTCGCAGCCAATTCTGTTTACCACAAGAGCGAAAGCTTGGTTTTCTATGGCACGAGCGGCCGCAAGCTTCAAGAGAGCCTGTTCTCGAGGTGCGGGAAAGTTGGCCGTATAAATCAAACAATCGTAGTCAAATCTATTGTTGGTAAATGAATTACGACTCCAAACGGGAAAACGCACATCATAACAGATAAGCGGCAGCCAACGCTGGCCCAGCGTTTCCACTATGGTACGCTTGGTGCCCGATGCACATAAAGCTTGTTCTGAACCGAGGAATAGGTGGCGTTTGTCATAACATCCCAATAACCGGTCGGGAGACAACCAAACCAATCGATTTACTAATCGGCCTTCCTCTTTTATGGGCAATGTGGCCACTACGTCTGCCCTAAAATAACGGGCCGTCTGATATAAAAACTCCATGCTACGGCCGTTCATTTTTTCGGCATCTTTGTCAAAATCGGCAGAAAAACCACAATTGAACATTTCGGGAAACACCAACAAATTGACCTCCTCTGTAATTTGTGCCATAAGCAATTCTTCGTAATGCTTAAGGTTGACCTCTAAACCATGCGATTTTATGTCGGCTTGAATGAGTCCTACGGTAATCATGAGATCAGTATTTGATGGTAATCTTATCTCCCACCTTCAAGTCTGCCAACACAGATACGGCGCCCTGATAAAGCGTGATTTCCAAACATCCTAATGCATTTTGCGTAAGATATATTTCCTCATCTGGTTGGTAATTGTCATGATAGACCTGACATTGCCAATCTTTCTTGGAAGAGATGATGGCTTGGAAGGGGCCGTCATGGACCGCTTCTTTGAACATATCTATAGGGATGTTGGTGATGGCATTGTAATAAGCGTCTATATAGACAATTTCGCCTTCAATAGTTTTAGTAGAAGGAAAATGGATGGGCAAAGCGGCGAATTGACGTTTAAAGTTGTCATACGCAATGGTTTGTGATTCCAACTTGTTATCACATACCGCTTTTACTAATTGTACAAGTTGATCCGTCATGTTCGTCTCATTGCCTGCATATTGGCGAGCCACAACGGGAAAATCCCTGTTGAACATCATAAAGAAGATACCGTTATCCTCACCAATAAAAAAGTGATTGTCATATTGCACGCAAATGGGGGCTGCTTTGGCTTTGGCGGCATGGGACGTGCCGGCAAGCAAAAGATGCACACTTCCTTCCGGAAAAGAACGATAACTCTGTTGGGTGAGAAAAGCAGCCTGTTGCAAGTTGTAAAGATCCACCACATGGGTAATATCTATGATTTCAACCTCAGGCGCGGCGGTAAGAAGTGCACCTTTGAACATGGCCACATAGGGATCTCGCGTTCTCCAATCACTGAGTAAGGTTACAATAGGTCTCATCGATAATGATTTTGGCAGCCGCAAAAGTACAAAAAAAGGTGTATTTTTGCGCATTATTAGCTTGGCTATGATTGAGCGGTTTTTTATCACCATCGGCGAATACTTCATTTTTCTGCGTAAGGTCTTTTCCAAGCCAGACAAATGGAGCATTTTCTTTAAGAAGCTTGTATTCGAGATGGATACGATGGGCATCGGATCCATGTTGATTGTCAGTATTGTTTCCATCGCCATGGGTAGCGTCATCACCACCCAAACGGCCATGCAGATAGAAAGCAGCTGGATACCCACCTGGACGGTGGGGTTCGTTTCCCGTACTTCCATCGTCATGGAACTTTGCCCTACCATTATCAGTCTGCTTCTCGTAGGCAACCTCGGATCACGCATTACAGCCGAAATCGGTAGTATGAGAGTTACCGAACAAATTGATGCTCTAGAAGTTATGGGCATCCATCCCGCTTCGTATCTCGTTCTCCCTAAGGTTATTGCTTCTCTTATCGTAAACCCCGTTTTGATTATCTTCAGCATCTTTTTCGCCTTGCTGGGGGGTTACGTCACGGTCATCCTTACTGGAATGGTATCGATGTATGACTTTCTTGACGGCTTAACCTATTGTTTTCGCGTCTATGATATAGTCTATGCTGTCGTTAAGACATTTATTTTTGCCTTCGTGATGTCGTCGGTGGCCTCTTTTTATGGATACAAAATTGAAGGAGGAGCTCTGGAATTGGGTAAGGCCAGTACCCAAGGTATTGTTGTATCTAGCTTTATTATTTTAATATTGAACGTGTTGGTTACTCAAATAATGCTGTAAGATGATCGAAGTCAAACAAGTATCGAAATTTTTTGGCGACAGGCAGGTGCTGTTCGATATCAACACCACTTTCGAGGAGGGTAAGGTAAACCTTATAATTGGGCGTTCAGGTTCAGGCAAAACTGTCCTGATGAAGTGTCTGGTGGGTCTCTTTGCTCCAGAAGAGGGCGTAGTCCTGTACAATGAGCGCGACTTCCATCACATGAACGAACCGGAACAGCACAAACTCCGCGCTGAAATGGGCATGGTGTTTCAAGGTTCTGCCTTGTTTGACTCCATGACCATCGAAGAAAACGTAATGTTCCCGCTCGATATGTTCACCAATATGTCCAACGAGGAGAAACACGAACGCGTTGACTTTTGCTTACACCGCGTGGACTTGGATGATGTTAATAGACTTTACCCTGCCGAGTTGAGCGGGGGTATGAAGAAACGTGCCGCCATCGCACGGGCCATCGCCTGCAACCCCAAATATTTGTTCTGCGACGAGCCTAACTCGGGCCTCGACCCAAAAACCTCTCTTGTTATCGACAATTTAATTTACGACATCACACACGAGTTCGGCATCACCACCATCGTCAACACCCACGACCTCAACTCCGTCATCACCATCGGAGAGACCATTTCGTTCATTTACGAAGGCCATCTCGAATGGTTCGGCGACAAAGACGGCGTATTGGTATCGGACAACCAAAAGCTTAACGACTTCATATATGCTCAACCTCTAACGCAAAGAATACGCAAATCCCTATAGATCATGAATTACATAGACATACTTGTGTTGATACCGTTGTGTTGGTTTGCGTTTATGGGATTTCGCAAGGGACTTATCTATGAATTAGCCTCAATTGCAGCCTTAGTTCTCGGTGCTTGGATTTCCTATCGATTTGCCGATGTAGTTGCCTTGTGGTTGCCTAAAATGCTTTTAGCCAGACAAATAGCTTTTGTCCTGATTTTCTTTATCGTGTTGTTTTTAGTACATCTTGCTGGAAAATTGATGTCTCAGATTGTCAAACTGGTAATTCCAGGCGCAATAGATCGCATTTTTGGATTACTTTTTGGCATTGGCAAAGTACTCATTGTCTACAGTGTCTTGTTCTATATGCTGGAAATGATCGACACACGGAATATCATTATCAAAAAAGAAACCAAGGAAGCCTCCTTGACCTACAAATATATTGAACCTATCATCCCACATGTATTGGATTGGAAGAAGAATTGGGATGAAGAACATTCTCAAGTGGAACAGAACGAAATAAACAATAATTAACATATCAAAGACATGGATACAATGAAAGAAGTGGAACAGAACTTGATGGAAGAGTTTGAAATGTTCGACGATTGGATGGATAAATACAACTATATCATTGAATTGGGAAAAGAACTTCCAATGATTGACGAACAGTACAAGACCCCGGAATATCTCATCGAGGGATGTCAATCACAGGTATGGTTGCACGCAGACTACAAAGAGGGCAAGATTTTTTTCACCGCTGACAGCGATGCTATTATCACCAAAGGTATTGTTAACCTGCTCCTTAGGGTTTTATCTGGGCACACTCCGCAGGAGATCCTCGACAACGACTTATCTTACCTCAACGCTATCGGGTTGCGCGAACACCTGTCCCCCACCCGCTCCAACGGCCTGGCCTCTATGATCAAACAGATCAAACTCTACGCCGTGGCCTTTAAAGAGAAATACGGGACAAACTAAATTTTTGATTTTTAACTTTTTTAACATAATAACAGATGAAGAAAATTTTAGGCATAGGAAATGCTCTAGTGGACATTCTGCTCCACATCGACAAAGATGATATTTTAACCGAAAACGGCTTGGACAAAGGCGGCATGGTAATGATTGACGCTGACCGCAAGAGTGAGATTCACGAAGACATCAAAAATTTCGAGCAGTCGTGTGCTACAGGAGGATCCACTTCCAATACGATCCATGGCCTTGCTCGTTTGGGAGCACCTGCCGGCTATATCGGCAAGATTGGCAAAGATGAGATGGGTGATTTCTTCCGCAGCGAAATGCAGCGTTTCCATGTCACTCCGCATCTGATTCTATCGGACGTGGACACCGGCATCGCCACCACGTTCATCTCCAAGGACGCCGAACGCACCTTTGCCACCTATTTGGGCGCCGCCGCCATGATGACCCCCGAAGATGTCGACCCCGAAGTGATTGCACAATATGACTTCATCCACGTGGAAGGCTATCTCATCTTCAACCACGACCTCATCCTGCGCGTCTGTCAGATCGCCAAGGAGAAAGGGCTCAAAATATCCATGGACATGGCCAGCTACAACATCATTGAGGCTAACTACGACTTTGTGAAAATGCTGCTGACCGACTATGTGGACATCATCTTCGCCAACGAGGAAGAGGCAAAGGCCTTCACACACAAAGAGGGAGTCGAAGCGCTGAAAGTGCTTGCCGAATACTGTCCTGTCGCCGTCGTCAAGGTTGGCAAGGAGGGCTCTTTCATCAGCATGGACGGGATGATCACTAGTGTACCTGTTACTCCCATAAAGGCCGTAGACACCACCGGCGCGGGGGACATATACGCCTCGGGCTTTTTGTATGGCCTTCTCAATGGTTATTCTGCAGAAAAAGCAGGTGAACTAGCCTCTTTTCTAGCTGGAAAGGTGATTAAATACATCGGCGCCAAACTGCCCGATGAAGTGTGGGACGAGGTGCATGCCAAGTTCTTTGCATAAAAAAAAGGACACCGTAAGTGTCCTTGGAAGAGCCACTTGTGAGACTTGAACTCGCGACCTACGCATTACGAATGCGTCGCTCTACCAACTGAGCTAAAGTGGCTTTTTTGAGGCCGCAAAAATAGGAAAAAATTTGAAACGACAATATTTTCAATATTGATTTTAACAAAAATGAAAAAAACCATCCTCCTCCTAATTGTTGCGTTACTGGGCACCAGCATGGCCAAAGCTCAGCATTTTGACCAATATTTCGTGAACAAAAACCTCCGCATCAACTATCTGCACATTGGCAATCTCAGCTCCGAAACCCTGACCATAGATCACTTCACAGCAGGCGGCGAGTGGAGCGGAACTCGAGAATATCTTATTGAACCGAACCACTACGGCGATATCATGATCGAAGTCTTTGATTCTTTATCCAACAAACTCATCTACAGCCGTAGTTATTCCTGCCTCTTTACCGAATACCGCACCACAGAGAAAGGTGAACTGGAAATCGCCTCTATGGAGGAAAGCGTTAACATTCCGTTTCCTAAGCAAACCGTGCGCCTCAAATTTACGTCATACGATCGCAGACGTGTGGGCGCCGTGCTCTCCGAGAGTTACTTCAATCCGGCGGTCACGCCCGTGCAGAAAGCCCATAAGCAATACAATGTGATGAACCTACACAAGGGCGGAAAGCCCGACAAGGCCATTGACATCCTCTTCATTCCAGACGGCTATGCCAAAAGTGATGCCAAATTGCTCAAACACGACATGAAGCGCTTCGCATCCTACGTGATGAACTGCTCGCCGTACAAAGAGATGAAGAAGAAAGTGAACATCCGCGCCATCAAAGGATACTCCGAAGAGTCTGGCATCACGCAGCCGCAAAACAACATCTATCGCAAAACGCTCATCAACTGCGCCTACAACGCCCTCGACTTGGATCGCTATTTGATGTGTTTGGGCGTTTGGCATCTCAACGACGTGGCTGACGACGCTCCGTATGATGCCATCGTAATTATCTGTAACAGCGAAAAATACGGTGGCGGCGGCATTTACAATTTCTATTGCACCGTCTACAACCACGGCCAATATCCCGATTATGTGATCGTGCACGAGATGGGACATCTCATCGGAGGTCTAGCTGACGAGTACTACACCTCAGAGGTCACCGTACAAGACTTTTACCCTGCCGACATCGAGCCTGTGGAACCCAACGTGACCACCTTGGTGGACTTCAAGTCGAAGTGGCTGGACATGTTGGAGCCCGGCACACCGATACCCACGCCCACCTGCGACAAAAATGACCCCGGATTTGATCGACTGGGCGCATACGAAGGCGGCGGCTACGTGTCTAAGGGCGTATATCGTCCCGCCCAGCACTGCACGATGCACCAAATCCGCTACGACGACTTCTGCCCCGTGTGCAAAAAGACGTTGGAGGAGGTGATTGACTATTATTCGAAATAACAGATTCTCTTAAAAGACAAGTCTATGAAAAAAATTATCTTCTTTCTTGCACTTATGTTTGCTGTTTGTGTGTATGCCCAAAATTCCAGTCAAACTACCAGCAGCATTGACACGACAAATCAGATGACCTATCAACTGCAAAATATGCTTAACAAGTCAGGTAGCTTGATTGAGGCCGGTGCTCGTCTCAAAAACAATAGCATTACCATTGCTGTTGTCGGAGGGATTGTTGGTGGCACATTGACTGGCATCGGTGCTTATAAAAACATGCCTGAGGTGTATATTTCAGGAGCCGTTGTGACAGGGGCAAGTGGGTTGGCGGCCTTCATAATTAATGTGATAGGAAACAAAAGAATCAAGGAGGGAGGACGCATTTTACGCAAAGTCCAACTTTCGGGAAATGGCGTGACCGTTAATTTTTGATAAAAGAATCCCGTCTCTAACTTTTTCTTAGTATTTTTGCCAAAATTTTTTCTAATGAAGAAATTAGTGCTTTTCGTTTTGTTCCTTTCGTTCGGCTTGGTCACCCTGGCCCAAGTTCAGTATTCCATTGAACCCAAGGTGAAAGAAATCGAAAACGATTACATCAAAGCTTGGGAGAAAGTGAGTAAAATCAACGGTTTTCGAATTCAGGTTATGGCTTTTTCGGGCAACAATTCACGAAATCGGGCCGAAAGCGAGCGCGCTGCCATCAAAGAAAACTTTCCCTACTTAAGCGTCTATCTCACTTATAATGAACCTTATTTCAAAATTCGTGTAGGCAACTATTATACTCGTCTTGATGCGTATAAAGATTTGAAAGCTATACAAAAAACCTACCCAAACGCCTACATAGTACCCGACAAAATTAGTTATTTAGATTATTGAGATTATGAAAATCATAGATGGAAAGGCCTGTGCCCAACAAATCAAGGATCAGATTTCCAAGGAAGTTGAGATGATCAAGGCCATTGGCTTCCGTGTGCCCAAATTGGCAATCATCTTGGTGGGTGATCGACCTGACAGTGTGTCCTATGTCCGCAGTAAAGAGAAAACTTGTAAATCCTTAGGGATGGACTGCGACACCTATTTTCTTCCGACTAATACTACAGAACGTGAGATCCTTGACCTCATTGATCGCCTGAACAATGACCGCACAATTGATGCCATCCTCATACAACTCCCTCTGCCAGAGCATTATGACAGTGCTAAAATCTTGGATTTCATTGATTATAGAAAAGATGCCGACGGATTGCACTTGATGAATGTAGGATTATTGCATCTTGGCGAGCCTTACGTGATGCCGTGTACGCCCAAGGGTATTATCTCTTTGCTTGAAACCAATCAGATTGATGTCGCCGGTAAACACGCGGTGGTTATTGGTCGTAGCCAGTTGGTCGGAGAGCCCACCGCCCAATTGCTCATTCGGCAAAACGCCACTGTCACACTTTGCCACTCTCACACGCGCAATCTGTCCGATATCGTACGAATTGGTGATCTCATCATCACTGCGGCTGGCCATCCGCAACTACTTAAGCCCAAAGACTTCAAAGAAGGCGCCGTCCTTATTGACGTGGCCATCAACCGCACGGAAGAGGGCTTAGAAGGCGATGTTTACAGTTCGCGCACACGCGAGGCATTGGAACAGCGCCTCAGTGCCGCCACCCCAGTGCCGGGTGGCGTCGGCCCTATGACCATCGCCATGCTCATGCAAAACGTTCTCGACATGTACAAGGCGAAGAACAAGAACTAGGATCATTCCATCTGTTGCTATTTTTATTAACCTTATTTGCTTAAAGGCCAAAATATCCTATGAGCAAAAACATGTTTGTAACATAATCCGAAAAACTACGTATACAAACAAGATTATTTTTAGTACCTTTGCATTCTTAAACTTAGAAAGTAAAATATGGGTCTTTTTTCAATATTCACAAAAGAAATCGCTATTGACTTAGGCACGGCCAACACCGTTATTTTGCATAACAACCAGGTGGTCGTGGACGAGCCTTCTATCATAGCTATCGATCAGAAAACCAAAGAAGTAAAAGCCGTAGGTAAAAAGGCTTTGATGATGTACGGCAAAACGCCGGAAGGCATTCGCACTATCCGTCCGTTGCGAGACGGAGTCATCGCCGACTTTCACTCCACCGAGTTGATGTTGCGTGAGTTTATCAAGATGACCAGCAACAAGGGTCATTTTTTGCCCCCCGCCTTAAAAATGGTTATCTGTATTCCCTCTGGCATCACGGAAGTGGAAGAGCGTGCCGTACGCGACTCGGCCGAACAGGCTGGCGCCAAGGACGTGCGCTTGATCCAAGAGCCCATGGCCGCTGCTATTGGTATTGGCATCGATGTCCTCGACGCCTGCGGTAACATGATTATCGATATCGGTGGCGGTACGGCTGAAATCGCCGTTATCTCTTTGGGCGGTATCACCACCTTCAAGTCTGTTAAAGTGGCCGGTGACCGTTTCAATAGTGACATCATTGAATACATGCGTAAAAAACATAATATCGCCATCGGAGAACCCACTGCAGAACAAATCAAGATCAACGTTGGCTCTGCCATCGAGGACCTCGAAAATCCACCTGCGGATTATGAGTTTTATGGACGAAACTTGCTCACCGGCGTGCCGACTGCCGTAAAAGTCAACTACCGCGAGGTGGCTCAGGCTATCGATCGTTCCATTGCTCAAATCGAGACGGCCGTCATCAACGCCTTGGAAAACACACCTCCTGAGTTGTCCGCCGATATTTACAAGACTGGCATTTACTTGGCTGGTGGTGGCTCTCTTCTCCGTGGTCTTGACAAACGTCTTGCCAAGAAGACGACCTTGAACGTCCAAGTGGCCGAAGACCCTCTCAAGGCAGTGGCTCGAGGCACAGCCATCTCACTGAAGAACTTCGACAAATTCCCGTTCTTGATGAAATAAAAAAAAGCTGTCGTAATGACAGCTTTTTTTATGGATTGTTCTTTTTTATTCCTTGATAAAATCTTTGTATTTCAACTCTTTAATTTTATAGTTGCCGGACAATTCCTTAAGATTGATCCTGCTCTTGTCTCCTGCAATAGTGATAACCAACGGAGCATTGCCTACACTGTTATTGTAGAAGTTTTCAATATCCTTTAGTTTCTTTTCTTGCAAGATTTTGATTCTTTCCACTCGTGGGTCTTTATCAAAACCTTGTTCCTGCCACGTTCTAATTTGTGCAGGAATATTTCGTGGCTGGACATAGTCGGCCTCCAAAGAACGCAGACACGAGGTTTTCGCCATTTCGAATTTTTCGGGCTTTGACGGAAACTTCGTCAGCAATTCACTCATGGCCTGACATCCTTCAACAGTTTTGTCGGTTTGTGTACCCAAGAAACCCATAAGAAAGCCTGGACGACGGTTCAGGTAGTCATAGTCGTATCGAGCATAGGCAGAATAACCTAAAGATCTCAACTCTCTGATCTCCTGGAACACAACCCCTGCCATACTGCCGCCCATATATTCGTTGTAAAGTCGACAGTCCTCTCGCTGTTTAGGCTCGAAAAGCATCACACCGGTCTTAAGAAAATAAATGTTACTCTGCACGAATTTCTTGTTGGAGGCCAAATAAATAATGGGCTCTGTTTGTAATGGCTGCCTTACTTGATTCTTTCCTGGTGCAGGATCCGGCACCACCATAGTCTCTCGTAACAATTGAATCAACTTATCGTTGTCCGCATTACCCACATAGGTAATAGAACCATCGTATTTCATGGCCATGCAGAATGCATCAATTAATTGCATTCCTGTCATCTTTTTCAGTTCTTTGGTCGTAACACGAGTGAGATAAGGAGAATCTTTACCATATAACGCATAATAGTACAAAGCACGTCCCCAGGTAGAAGCATCATTCTTAGTCATTTTGTCACCGCCAACCTTGTCGTCAATGAGTTTTTTCAAAACACTTTCATCATTACCAGGGAAAAATATTTTATTGTGACAGAGCTTAACGATTTCGGCAATATCTTTGTCAAATCCGGTAATGGAAACATAAAGTTTATTGTCAGTGGAAGACAACGACATCGTAGCTCCCAGTTTTTGCAAAGCCATCTGAAATTCATCATAGCTCATGTTTCGGGTCCCTTGCTGATTAATATAATCCACGGCAGTACTTAACAATCGATTGTCCAGTTGTCCGTAGTTGTACGAGATCACCATGCTAAAATAGTCGTTATATGGGTTTGGCGAGCCATAGAATTTGAAATTGGGTACAATCTCATTCTCATTAACGCTTTCCGTGAATGAAAGCGTTTGGGGTAATATTGGTGAAACGGGCTCCGTTTCCAATTCTTTTGCAAAATCAGAACTGCTTTCCGTATTTCTTGCCACAAGTGTTTTCCATTTTGGCTTTTGTAATTTTTCTTGTTCTTTGGAACCCATATCTGAACGAAAGATCATGTAATTCTCACTGAACACTTGATTGGCAAGATTCACGATATCCGCCTTGGTCATATTCCGAATTAGGTTTTCTCGATCACTAATATCTTTTGGTGTTAATTTACTGATGACCATGCCCAACACCACATTAAATTTATCGTCAAGGGTCTCCATTTCCTGCAAGAAGTCCTTTAGGTAACTCATCTTGACAGCTTCATACAGATCATCGCTAAAGTTTCCTTTTCGCAAGGAATCAAGTGCGGCAAAAATATACGCTTCGGCTTCTGCGTGGGATTGACCGATAATCTTTGGAACATAGAAAATACCAAACATGCCATGTTCCAACATACTATAGTTAATAGCAGAAGCGCCTAAAAGCTTGTTGTCTTTGGTCAACTTGTCCAACAACCCCGTTTCCTCCTCATTATTCAGAAAACTGCTTAATACATTCAAATAAAACTCGTTTTTGTCGTGTGAGCCAATGGTTTGATAGCCAATGACACCCATTTTAACTGGAGTCTCTTTCACTTGAACTATCTGTTGACCTTGGAATGGTTTCACTGGAATTCTCAAATCTGTGTTCATTCTCTTGGTGGAATTGGCCCATTTAGGATCCACACCTTCTGCTTCATTGTGGTAACTACCTATGGTGGACTCCAATAATGGCTTAATATCCATACTGTTAAAATCACCCACTAACACCAAAGTCATATTGCACGGATGATAATAGGTGTTGAAAAACTTCTGCATGGCAGAAATTTGTGGATTTTTCAGATGCTTTTGATAACCAATAACCGGACGACCGTATGGGTGTTCGCCATAAGCTTGGGCAAGAGCATCTTCCATGAACACACTGATTTGTTGATCTTGGTACATATTATATTCCTCGTATACCGCCTCCAACTCTGTTTGGAACAAACGAAAAACAGGATAACGAAACCGTTCTGTGTATACTTTCAACCATTTTGATAATTGATTGGATGGAAAAGAATTATGATAAACGGTCACATCATTGGAGGTAAACGCATTAACCCCTTGACCACCCATCTTGCTTAATACCACATCCACTTCATTGGGTATGGCATATTGCGTAGCATCGTTACTTAATGTGCTTATCTTATCAAGGATATCTTCACGTTGTTGTTTATCTGATGTTTCATGCAAATTGTCATATAGCTGGGAAATCTCGTCTAGAATCGGTTTCTCTTGTTCCCAGTCCAAAGTGCCCAAACGATCTGTTCCCTTGAACATAATATGCTCTAAATAGTGAGCCATGCCGGTATTGTCGGCGGGATCGTTTTTTCCACCTGCATGCACGCATACTGCACCGTAAATACGTGGTTGACCATGGTCTTCACAAAGTACTACGTTCATACCATTGGACAAAGTCATCGTAATAATCGGATTGCTCATTATCTTTTGAGCAGATACTATTGTAGCAATTCCAATACAAATAAGAATAAGGGATAGTTTCTTCATATAGGTTTTTTTTAAGAAGATGCAAAAGTATAAAAAAAGACATCGTTCTTTGTAAACCTATTATCTCTTATATTAACCTTTTACTATTTTTTTTATTTTTGCAACCTGAAAATTTTAAATATAAGATGCAGGAAATTAGAAACATAGCGATTATCGCACACGTCGACCACGGCAAAACCACGCTCGTGGATCGTATTTTATACCAATCACATCTGTTTCGGGAAAATCAACAAGTACAGGATTTGGTGCTTGACAACAACGACCTGGAACGCGAAAGGGGTATCACCATCCTTTCCAAGAACGTTTCCGTTCGCTATAAGGGTGTTAAAATCAACGTGATAGACACTCCGGGGCACAGCGATTTCGGTGGCGAGGTAGAGCGCGTGCTCAATATGGCCGACGGCGTGCTGCTCGTGGTGGACGCCTTCGAAGGCCCGATGCCGCAGACCCGTTTCGTCACCCAAAAAGCCATCGAACTGGGCCTCAAACCCATCGTGGTCATCAACAAGGTGGACAAACCCAACTGCCAACCTGACCTCGCACAAGAGGCCGTCTTTGAACTGATGTTCAATCTGGGCGCCTCCGATGAGCAACTCGATTTCCCGACCGTCTATGGTTCCGCCAAACAGGGCTGGATGGGCCCCGACTGGAAAACGCCCACCAACGACATCTCGTATCTGTTGGACACCATCGTGAAATATATTCCCGCCCACAAATCCGAGCCCGGCAACCTCCAAATGATGATTTCTTCCCTTGACTTCTCCTCCTATGTCGGTCGTATTGCCGTGGGTCGCGTAAGCCGTGGTTCCATCTCTTGGGGACAAAACGTATCGCTCGTGAAGCGGGACGGCACCATCGTGAAATCCAAGGTCAAAGAACTTTACGTCTTCGAGGGCTTGGGTAAAGAGAAAATCAAGACGCCGGTGGAAGCTGGTGAGATTTGCGCCGTACTCGGCCTTGACGACTTTGAGATTGGCGACACCGTAGCCGATTTCGAGGAACCCGAACAACTGCAGCCCATCAAGGTGGACGAACCTACGATGAGCATGTTGTTCACCATCAACAACTCTCCTTTCTTTGGCAAGGAGGGCAAATATGTAACATCCCGCCACTTGCGCGACCGCCTGTTCGCCGAGTTGGAGCGCAACCTGGCTATGCGCATCGAGGAGACCGACTCGCCCGACCGTATGAACGTGTTTGGCCGCGGCATCCTGCACCTTTCCATCCTCATAGAGACGATGCGCCGCGAGGGATATGAACTGCAAGTGGGTCAGCCACAGGTTATTATCAAAGAAATCGATGGACAAAAATGCGAACCTATCGAGGAACTCACCGTATTGGTTCCGGAAGAGATGTCCAGTCGCGTCATCGACTACGTCTCTCGCAGAAAAGGCGAGATGCAGTCTATGGATACGCTCAACGACCGCGTACACCTTATGTTTACCATCCCGTCCCGTGGCTTGATCGGCTTGAGCAACCAGTTGCTCACCGCCACAGAAGGCGAGGCCATCGTATCACACCGCTTCCTCGAATTCCAACCTTGGAAAGGCGACATCCCCGGCCGTCACGTCGGTTCGCTCATCGCTATGGAAACGGGACAGGCCTACGCCTATTCCCTCAACAAACTCCAAGACCGCGGTACCTTCTTCATCGAGCCCGGTGACCAAGTCTACGCCGGCCAGGTCATCGGCGAGCACATCCGCCAAGGAGACCTCGTCATCAATGTCTGCAAGTCCAAGAAACTGTCCAATATGCGGGCTGCCG
This sequence comes from Bacteroidales bacterium, assembly GCA_024685175.1. Taxonomy (GTDB): domain Bacteria; phylum Bacteroidota; class Bacteroidia; order Bacteroidales; family WCHB1-69; genus F23-D06. The sequence continues at coordinate 154,523 of JAIKWD010000016.1, read as the reverse complement.
GTTCCGACGAGAAGTTGGTGCTCGCTCCGGCGGTCAAATACTCCCTGGAACAATATATGGAGTTCATCGCCAAAGACGAGTATTTGGAGATAACACCCAAATCATTGAGACTCCGCAAGATAATCTTGGACGAACTGGAACGCAAACGTGCGGAGAAACGTACCGACTCCGCCGAATAAATCATCCGCCATGTCCGACCTCGATCTTCTTCAAAAAAAAATAAAAGAACTCGGCATCGGACGGGTTTTGGTTTTGGTTGACGAGCAAGTTGACAAACTCTACCCTCATCATCTGTACACACTGGAGACAAACATCCCGTGCGAGAAAATCATCATTCCTGCCGGCGAGGGTTCCAAGTCGATAGCGCAAGCCTCTCGAATCTGGCAACAAATGTTGCAATGGCAGATGGACAAGGATTGTGCCGTGCTCAATTTCGGCGGCGGGATGGTGTGCGACTTGGGCGGTTTTGTGGCTGCCACGTACAAGCGCGGCATCGCCTGCATCAACTATCCCACCACACTTTTGGCTATGATTGACGCCGCGCATGGTGGCAAAACGGCCATCGACCTCGACGGGGTCAAGAACTGTGTGGGCGTGGTGCGGCAGCCCGCCTTTGTCATGCCCGCCAACACTCAATTTTTGAGGACGCTGCCCGAGAGGGAACTCCGGAGCGGCTTCGGCGAACTCATCAAGTACGCTCTGATTTCTTCCAAACCGCTGTTTGAGGAACTTTACACTATGGACACGCTGACCGCCGAAGCCATTCAACCTGAATGGATCCAACACTGCATCGACTTCAAGAACCGTATCGTGGAAATCGATCCGGACGACCGTCGCGAGCGGCGAGTTCTCAACTTCGGGCACACTGTAGGACACGCACTGGAGAGTCTCTTCGCGCAAAAGGGCCAACCTCTCGCCCACGGCGAAGCGGTAGCCATCGGCATACTATACGAAAGCTGTATGGCAAACCAAGCGGGAATGCTCCCCAAAGAAGATTTATCCCGCATTGAATCGCTGGTTTCCAAGCATTTCCCCTTACCTGTTCTTTCGGCAGAAGACAAAGCCCGCATAAACGGCTTTATGAAACAAGACAAGAAAAACAACCAAGGAAAGATTAATATCGTAATGTTGAAACGGATAGGAGAAGCGTGCGGGCCGTCCGAGGATAACGGTTTCGGGAAAAGTCCGATCTCTTTCTAGGCCATTACCGATACAATATCGCGCTTCTTTTCTGGTTTTTAAAGACGTTGAACGGCTTTTTTCCTATCTTTGCAAAAAATATCAAGCTTATGTTGAAAACCAAAGAAGACATTGTGCACAACTGGCTACCCCGTTATACGGGTATGCAGTTGGAGGAGTTTGGCGAATATATATTGCTTACCAACTTTCAAGACTACGTAAACAACTTCGCCGAGTTGATGGGCGCGGAAGTCCGGGGCGAGGGGCGTCCGATGAAATGTGCCACAAAGGACAATATAACCATTATCAACTTCACGATGGGTAGCGCCAATGCGGCCACCATAATGGACTTGTTGTCGGCCATCCATCCAAAAGCGGCCCTTTTCTTGGGCAAGTGCGGCAGCCTGAAGGCCAATATTGGTATTGGCGAACTGCTGCTTCCCATTGCCGGCATACGGGGCGAGGGTACTTCTTTGGACTATTTTCCCGAGGAGGTGCCGGCACTGCCCGCCTTCAATATGGAGAAGGCCATCTCCACCACCATCCGCGACTACGGGTTGGACTATTGGACCGGCACGGTCTATACCACCAACCGTCGCGTGTGGGAACACGACGAAGATTTTAAGGAGTATTTGCGCGAAATACGGGCGACGGCGGTCGATATGGAAACGGCCACGCTCTTTTCCGTCGGATTCTACAATCGCATCCCTACGGGCGCCTTGTTGCTTGTTTCCGACCAACCTATGCTCCCCGACGGCATCAAGACGGAGGCCTCCGACAAGATCGTGAGCAGGAATTACAGCATCACGCATCTCAAGATCGGCATCGACTCGCTGAAGCAACTTATCAACAAGGGCATTACCGTCAAGCACTTGAAATTCGACTACGACGAATAAGCCCGGAGTACGATGGAGATTCCGACAGCTTCGCTTACGCTCGCTTTCGGAATGGGGCAAAGAAAACAAAAAAGGGCGAGGTAAAACCTCGCCCTTTCCATATCACAATACGATGCTTTCGTTAGAAAGTGTAACCCACCTTGACGTCCAGACCTCCGCAAAGTGATTTGTCTCTGGGAATACTTCTCAAGAAGAGACCTGCCGAAAAGGAGAAGGCCTTCACCTTGAAACCGGAGGACATCGTGGCATACAACCCAAATCCGTGATGGTTTACGTAGTGCGTTTCCGTATCATAGGAATTAGGATCCGTATAGGTATAAAAGCGGGTCTTCCAAAAATAGTAATTGGTACCGACCGCCACGTTGATCATCGGTTTCAGTGTCTTTTCGGTTTTGAAGTAGTGACGGTAGTTCAGGAACAAAGGAATGCTTTGACCATTGAGGGCATCTGTTGAATAGCCCACACCGATACCGACCACTTCATTCTGGATTCGGACACCATTGATGAAAACGCCGTTGAATCCGATTGCCTCATCCATAAAGAAACCGCCCAAAAAGAAACCGTACTCATTGATGAAGTTATAGGCAACCTTGGGTTCTTGCTCGGAACTGTTGTCCTGTGCAAAAGCTGGTTTTCCGACCAAAAGCACGGCCGCAACCATCAAGACAGAAAGGAGGGTTTTTTTCATCGTTTTGATTATTACAATTTAACGGTCTTGTCCATACTGCAGATGAGGTCGACAACCTTGTTGGAGTAGCCGATTTCATTGTCGTACCAAGACACCAATTTGACGAAGTGTTCGTTGAGCATAATGCCGGCGGTAGCGTCAAAAACGGAGGTTCTCTTCTCGCCGAGAAAGTCGGTGGAAACAACGGCCTCTTCAGTATAGCCGAGGATGCCTTTGAGTTCGTTTTCGGATGCGTGTTTGACGGCAGCTTTGATTTCGTCATACGTGGCGGCCTTGCGAATCTTGCAGGTCAAGTCAACCACGGAAACATCGGCGGTAGGAACACGGAAGGACATACCGGTGAGTTTGCCCTTGAGTTCAGGGATTACACGACCCACGGCTTTGGCTGCGCCCGTGGAGGAAGGAATGATGTTGCCGAGGATGGAACGGCCGCCGCGCCAGTCTTTCTTGGAAGGACCGTCAACGGTCTTTTGGGTGGCGGTGGCAGCGTGAACGGTGGTCATAAGACCCTCTTCCAAACCGAAGTTGTCGTTGATGACCTTGGCCAAAGGAGCCAAGCAGTTGGTGGTGCAGGATGCATTGGAAACGATGGGTTGGCCAGCGTATTCCTTGTTGTTGACGCCCATAACGAACATCGGGGTGTCATCCTTGGAAGGAGCGGACATAACCACTCTCTTGGCGCCGGCTTTCAGATGGGCGGAAGCCAGTTCGCTGGTCAAGAAAAGACCCGTGGACTCCACTACGTAATCGGCACCGGCCTCGTTCCATTTCAAGTTGGCGGGATCTTTTTCGGCCGTGACACGGATCTTGTTGCCGTTGACCACCAACATACCATCGGCTACTTCAACCGTACCATTGAACATACCGTGTGTGGTGTCGTAACGCAGCATATAAGCCATATAATCAACATCCAATAAGTCGTTGATGGCGACTACTTGAACGTCGTCTCTTTCCGTTGTGGCTCTGAAAACTAATCTACCAATTCTTCCGAAACCATTGATACCAATTTTAATCTTTTCCATAAGTTTTTAATTTATAAGTTGTTAAATTTATTATACGTTGTATTTAGGACTGCAAAAATAAGAATATTATTTATAATCTTCAATCTTTTTCAGCTCTATTTCATATTTAAACAGCAAATTACGGATAAAATCCAATTTTTCTACATCAAAATCACCAAAATCCATTTCCGGATGCCACCATTCGGGCATTTGGTCTGGAATCCACGCTTGCAAATTCACGAACAGGCAATCCTCATCGCGACGCTTCGGCTGCCGGCGCAAGTATTGTAGAATGCGCAAGCCGTCCGCCTTCTCGTGAAACGCTTGTGTAAAATGGGGCAAATCTTTGATATTCTGTCGGATAGGTTGCCATAAAGACTCTATGGACTTGGCCGATTCCTGCAAGAAATCGAGGAATGGATTCGAAACATCGCGGGTGAAGAGTTCCGGTATCAAGCCATACGCTTCCGCAATCGGGTCGAAAAGGGAATGATGAAAGATGGGGTAACTTTGCCAATCGCCTTGACTACCCTTGCTCATAGCCGGACCCGTGCCGAAAGCCACTCTATCGGAATAACGGGCGGCCGGATAGACCGGCTCCGCATTGTAAAGGCCAATAGGAGCCATTTTGCGCAGTTTCTGCACCAAATAGAAATCCTCGCCGCTCTTCAACGGGGTAATGCCGCCGATCTTGCGCAGGGCACCCGCTCGCATCACAATGGCCGAGCCGATGGCGGTAAAAGCATACGGACTGTCAATGCGCAACAAGTTGATGGCATAGTTGCGCATATAAAACTCGTAGCGAAGAATGGCGCGGTCGCGTACCTCGTCGCCGCTGAGCGGATGATAATAGGGGACTGCCAACGCCGGCCAGGCGGGATGGCGCCTGAAATTGTCAGCTAACGATTGCAGGTAATGTGGTTGAAGGCGCGTGTCGGCATCCAGACTGACGATGAGGTCGTCGGGGGTCGCTTCTTGCAAAATTTGGTCAAACATCACTTTACGGGCCCAACCCACACCAAAATCCTTGCCCTTCCATCCTTTGCCAGGAGATGCATAATCCAAAATATGCAACGACAGGCCGCGAAAAGCGCGGAGCACGTGCAATAGTTGCTGGTTGTTAAAACAAATGGATTGTTTATCAGGAAGTTGCCAATAATCATCGGGCTGGTTTACGCAAACATAGACCGTAATTTCCTCCTCGCATTCTTGAGATGCAAGGTCTTGCAGGGTCAACGGCAGATCCTGCAACTCATCCATGGCCGGTATGGCCACGTAGATGTGATGACTTGACATTATTTCACCGTGATGGTAACTTCACGGGTACGGACTGCCTCTTTAATGTTTTGGCGGGCATAGACAAACTTAAGGGTTTGCGTGCCCTTTTCTTTGGCTTGGAATTTCCAATAACGCATAGAGGATGCACCAACCATACCCTGAGGCGCATTACTATGGTAACGATTGCCTACAGAGTCGACTATGGTCACCTCGTCAGAATTGATCCACTGCCACCAAAAACCAGTAGAAGCATTAGTGGAAAACGCAATCTCACAAGATTGACCAACTTTGAGATCCACTTCATTAGTCTCACGATCAACGGAAACCAATTTCTTTTGGGATTGACAACTCCCCATGAGACACATAATTATGCAGACATACATTAATTTTTTCATGCTGTTGTTATTTTAATTGTGGCAAAAATACATAAAAAAAGCAATTCACAGATAGTTGATGGCAGATAGCAGAGAGAAGTGAAGGTGAAGCACTGGAAGTAAATATCGTGGTTTTAGATTGTTTCTGGAATCATTAGTTTATTATACTCTCTGTTTTTCAATAGTACCAGATGAAAAAGGGTGATAAGAAAAAATATATATTTTAAACTTAAAAATATAATATTTGTCGTAATTTCTTTTACAATATGAAAAAGATATCTATTATACTTGCGTGTCTTTGCTTGTTGGTAACGATTGGCTTTTCACAAAGTGTTGATTATCAACAAGGAAATCCTAAAAAAACACAATTCACCTTGGAAGAATGCCTGCAATATGCGGAAGAGAACAATTATTCCTTGCAGACTGCTGGATTGAATGTCAGTGCTTCCGAAATCAACTTGCGGCAGGCCAAAGAGAACATCGCTCCTTCCATATCCGCTTCCGCATCGCAAGGATTGGGCACCAACCACTATCAAAAATCCGTCTCTTGGAACGGCAATTATGGCATCAACGCCAATATGACTCTGTTTAACGGTCTCAGCAACTACAACAACATTCAGAAGAACAAGTTGCTCGTAGACCAATCCAACCTGGAATTGGAGCAAGGCAAGAACAACATCCGCGTTTCCATCATCCAAGCCTTCTTGAACATAATGATGAACGAAGATCTACTTGTATACCAAGAAGATGTGTTGAAAAGCAGCAAGGAGCAGATGGACCAAGGCGAGCAGCAATTCCAAGTGGGACAAATCTTGGAGAGCGACTACAAGATGTTGCAGGCGCAATATACCTCCGATCGTTTCAACATGGAGAACACCAAGATCAATATTCAAAACAACTATCTCACACTCAAAAACTTGTTGTCCATCAACCCGAGCGCGGAGATTTCCATCGTGCGTCCCGACAGCGCCACACTGTTCCGCAGTCTGGAGGTTCCCGAATTACAGGAGGTAATGAACCAATCGATGAACTATCTTCCGACGCTCAAGATAAGCGAGAACGAAGTCACCAGCGCGGAATACGATGTCAAGATACAGAAGGCCAATTACTATCCGAGTCTCGGACTGAACGCGGGCATTAGCACGGGATACAACAACAACAATTTGGCGGAGAACACGGGATGGGGCACGCAATTGTGGCACGGATTAGGGGAGAACGTGGGGTTAAACTTGTCCATCCCCATCTACAACCGGAGTTCGGTGCGCCACAGTGTGCAGCAGGCCCAATTACGCGTGCAACAAGCCGAATTGAGCCAAAAGGAGACCGAATACCAAGTCTCTCGCGAACTGCAACAATATTATCTCGATGTCTTGTCGGCCCAAAACGACTATCGCGTAGCCGAAGCCCAAAAAGACGCCTACGAAGCCAACTACAAGGCCTACACCTTCAAGTTCAAATACGGCTCCGTCACCGCCGTCGACCTCATCCAACAACAGACCAACTATCTGAACCAACTCAACCGATATATGCAGGCAAAATACACCTACGTGCTGGAACGGAAGATCTTGGACGTGTATATGGGTATTCCGGTGAGACTTTAATAGTGATGAACCGATGAACCGGTACAGAAGTTGTGTGCAACGTCTCCTCTTTAAAAACCAATTAATGACCTCTATCTATTCTGAATTTTGAATCTTGAATTTTGAATTTTAAAACGAATATGGCAAAGAAATTATCAAAAAAAGCATTATGGGGAATTATTGCGGCGGCGATACTGTTGCTGCTCGTAATCATCTTCATTGCCGTCAAAAAAGGAAAGCATACGGAAATGCAAATCAACACTGCGCGATGCAACATTGACAGTGTGGAGGTCATGGTGACGGCCACGGGCGAGTTGCAGCCTGTCTACAAGGTCGAGGTCGGCACGCAGGTGTCCGGCATCGTGCAAAAGATCCACGTGGATTTCAACTCCGTAGTGAAGAAGGGGCAACTTCTGGCAGAGCTTGACCGTTCCAACCTCAACGAGCAGCTCACGCAGGCGCAGACCTCCGTCTCAAACGCACGCAGCAACTTGACTTTGGCGCAGCAGCAATACGACCGTATCAAGGCGTTGTACGACAACAAGGCCGCCACCCAGGAGTCGTACGAGTCGGCGACCAACACGCTCAACCAGGCCAAGAACCAACTCAAGACCGCGCAATCCGAGTTGTCGCGCGCCCAGACCAACCTATCGTATGCCACCATCTATTCGCCCATTGACGGTGTGATTATGGACAAAGCGGTGGAGGAAGGCCAGACGGTGGCATCTTCCTTCAGCACCCCTACCCTTTTCACCATTGCCAATGACTTGACACAGATGCAAGTAGAGGCCGCCGTGGACGAAGCCGACATCGGCTCTGTCAAGGCCGGGCAGCCCGTAACCTTTACCGTGGACGCGTTTCCCGACGATGTGTTCACCGGTTCGGTCAAGGAGGTGCGCATCAATCCCACCGTCACATCCAACGTGGTCACCTACACGGTCATCATCAACGCCCCAAATCCCGATAACAAGTTGTTCCCCGGCATGACGGCCAATGTGAGTATCACGACCGAGAAGCAGAGCGGCGTGACCGTACCGATGACGGCACTTTTCACCTCTATCGACCCTATGGTGATGAAACAAATGGAGAAAAAGGGTTATTCCTTTAAATCGTTGTACAAAAACCAAGATGAATTGACGCAAGGATTGAAGGACATCACCAAAAAGACCGTTTGGGTGAAGCGCGGGGAGAGGAACTATGAGCAAATCAGTGTCACGGTCGGCTTGAACAACGGTGTCAAGTCGTTGGTGTCGGAAGGACTGAATGCCGGCGATGAGATTGTGATCGGTGTTTCCGAAGCCAAGGGAGGTCCGAATGAGAAGAATGAGTCCGGCAATCCGTTTATGCCTGGACCGCCGCAGCGTAAAACGAGATAGTTATGGCAAAGGATATTCTGAGAGTAGAAAACTTGGAGCGGATATTCCGTGTAGGCAGCGAGGATGTGCACGCTTTACGGGGAGTCTCTTTTGTAATCCAAGAAGGTGAATTCGTGAGCATTATGGGCACGAGCGGCAGTGGCAAATCCACCCTGCTCAACATCTTGGGTTGTCTGGATACACCCAGCGGAGGCGACTACATCATCGACGGGGTCTCCATCAAGAATTTGAGCAAGAACGAGATGTCGACCTTGCGCAACCGTAAGATCGGGTTTGTCTTCCAAAACTACAACTTGTTGGCGCGTACCACGGCCATCGAGAATGTGGAGTTGCCGTTGTTCTATAACACGTCCGTGCCGGCGCGCGAACGTCGCGAGCGCGCAAAGGAGGCTCTCAAACTCGTGGGTCTGGAAAACCGTATGGAGCATATGCCCAACCAGCTCTCCGGCGGCCAGCAACAACGCGTGGCCATCGCCCGCGCGCTGGTCAACGACCCCGTCATCCTCCTTGCCGACGAGGCCACAGGCAACCTCGACACCCGTACTTCCTATGAGATTATGAGTCTGTTCCAAGACCTGCACGAACAAGGCAAGACCATCGCCTTCGTCACGCACGAGCCCGACATCGCCACCTTCACCACGCGTAAGATCAAGTTGATGGACGGCCAAATCATTGAGGACGCACCCATTGCCACCCAGTCGGCCGCCGAAGCACTCGCCGCACTTAACCTACAAAAAGAAGACTAGACTATGAATATAGGCAACCTCATCAAAATAGCCATCAGCTCGCTGTTCCGCAACAAGATGCGAACCGCCCTCACGATGCTCGGCATCGTCATCGGCATCGCGTCTGTTATCGCAATGGTGAGCATCGGTCAGGCCTCCACGCAAAGCGTGAAAGGTGAACTCTCGTCTATGGGCTCCAATATGATTATGGTGATGCCCTCGCGTCAACATAGAGGCGGCGTGGATATGGGTATGTCAACGTCTAAGTCATTGACCAATAAAGACCTGAAGATGCTCAAGGAGAACACCCGCTATGTGGCTGCCGTCTCCCCGAACGTCAGCACGAGCAAACAACTCATCTACGGCAACAACAACCACAGCAGCTCCATCAGCGGCGTCGACCCTTCATACATAGACATTCGCAAGCTTGAGCTCAAAGAAGGCGTGATGTTCACCGATGAGGACGTGAAACGCTACAACAAAGTCTGCGTAATCGGAAAAACCGTCGTGGACAAACTGTTCACCAACGGCGAAAACCCTATCGGCAAGACCATCAGACTCGGATCCATCCCGATGACCGTCATTGGCGTATTGGAGTCGAAAGGCCAGAACGGTATGGGTAATGATCAGGACGACATTGTGTTGGCTCCCTACACCACCATCCAGAAACGTTTTCTCGGCATCACCTACTTCAATATGTTGTTCGCATCGGCCACCTCGGAGGAGGAGTCCGAGTTGGCGGCCACGGAAATCACTTACATCTTGCGAAGCAACCACGGCATCAAAAGTGGCGATGTGGACGACTTTGAAATCCGGACGCAGGAGGAGTTGGTCTCCACGATGAGCTCCATCACCCGGATGTTGACGGTTTTGTTGGCCGCCATCGCCTCTATCTCTTTGGTGGTAGGCGGTATCGGCATTATGAACATTATGTATGTAACCGTTACCGAGCGCACCAAGGAAATCGGGTTGCGTATGGCCATCGGTGCCCACAACCGTGACATCAAGCTGCAGTTTCTTTGCGAGAGCGTCATCTTAAGTCTTATAGGTGGCATTATCGGCATAATATTGGGGTTGATCATCTCCTATGCGGTGTCACGGCTGATGAAACTACCCTATGTGGTCAGCGAAATGGCTATCCTCATCTCCTTCATTGTATGTGCCCTTACTGGCATCTTCTTCGGTTGGTATCCAGCCAAGAAGGCGGCCAATATGGACCCGATATCTGCATTGCGTTACGAATAAACATTATTTGGAATGGAAGATCTGACCCTCAAGATTGTTGCACGGATACGGAGCGATTTTCCCACCAAGTTCGGCATTCCGCGGCAGAGCGGATTGGTGGACTCCTTGACGGCCACTGTGGTTTTCGAGCCGGATTTCCAGAATCCCGATGCGCTGAGGGGCCTTGAAGACTTTACGCACATCTGGTTGTTATGGGGTTTTTCCGAAGCGTTTCGGGACGAGTGGTCTCCCACGGTACGTCCGCCACGCTTGGGTGGAAACGCGCGGATGGGTGTATTCGCCACGCGCTCGCCCTTCCGTCCAAACCCGCTTGGCTTGTCCTGTGTGCGATTGATTTCGGTGGAACAGCATCCGACGAAGGGTCCCCTGCTCCACATTTCCGGCGCCGACCTTATGGACGGCACGCCCATTTACGACATCAAGCCCTATCTTCTTACTACAGACTGCCGGCCAGAAGCTTCGCCCGGTTTTACCGCTGTGCACACCGACTACACTCTTTCGGTGGATATTCCCGCAGAAGAGGCACGTAAACTGCCTGCCGACAAACTGGATGCGCTACACGACATCCTTGCCCAGGACCCACGCCCCGCCTACCATCACGACGATTCCCGCAAATACGGATTCCCCTTTGCAGGTTACGAAGTGCAGTTTGTCGTCCAAGAAAACGTGGCTAAAGTCCTAAAAATCACAAAGTCGTAAGACTGCCCGACCTTTGGCTTTACAATCCCAACAATGTGGTATAGACGCAATAATTTTGCGTCTATGGCATATTAAAACGAAAAGTAAATTTTGAATCTACACCCAAAACCCTGCATCGGATAATTCCTAACGATGGAATAATTCTTGTTTGCCAGATTCAGTAATTCCAATTTCAACCCCAGTTTGGTTTTTTTAATATCGAACTCGTGGTCTATAGTTATGCTATGGTCCACATAGCCGTCCACGATGTTGGCCGGAATGTTTTCTCTCAAAGCATAGCGTTTGCCACATAGGATTACCGCATACGTAACCGTCACATACGGCGTTTGCACACCCAAACTGGCGGAACCCGACCATAATGGGGTGTATGGAATCTGATGGTTGAAAGTCTTCTCGGAGGGATTCGTGCGGTCAATGGCCTTTTGGTATGTCGTATTGCCGTTGAACCGGAGATAATAATGTTTCACGAATTGGTACTCCAGATTGGCGTTCAATTCGGCACCAGCAACCCAAACCTTGCCGTAGTTGAGCATCGTCCACGAAAACAGATTGTGGGACGGGAACGCCACGATCTTGTCTTTCACTATGTTAAAATAGCCATCCAAAGATGCCGACAAAAGTACTCTGCCCGCAGCCAGTCGATGCTGTTCCAACACAGCTCCCAAATCCCACTGGTGGGTCTTTTCGGGTTCCAGATTGATATTGCCCACTTCGCGGTAGTAAAGGTCATTGAAGGTCGGCATACGGAAGATATTCTTGTAGAAAGCACGGAGTGTGACCGCGTCTTTGAGCATCACGGAGGCGCTGACCGCCGGAGAGAGATGAATGTAATTTTTACCCAATTGTTGACCCCGCGACATATTGTTAACGGTAGTCAACAGCAGATTGCCCACCAACTTGAAATTCCGGATATCGCCTTTCAACGACAGGGCCGTAAGCGAAGTGAAGCGAGCCGGATCCACATACTCCATATTGGAGGAGCGGAGTTGGTTGTAAAACAAGTCGTTGGCCAAGGCTGCGGAAAAACCGTACTCTTTGGTTTTCATCGGCATCGTATAACTCACCACATTGGTAAGGTATCCTTCATACTGTCGGTATTGGTTGTCCAGTCGACCTTCGGCGTTCAAATAATCCGGATCAAGATAACGGGTGTAGTCATAGTTGAATTTGCCGCCCACTTGGTAGCGCCATCCTTTTTTAAAATGCTGATAATACTGAAGTTGTGCAAAAGTATTGCGGTTCCAAAGTCGTTGGGAGGACTCTAAGTTGTAGAACACGGTTGCAGATGGCAAACCGCGTTCCGAATCGTAATAGTACCACTTGATCAACAATTGTTTATTGGGGTTGATACTCACCTTGACATTGGCTTCTACATTGAAGGCGTTGATGTCGGTATTTTGTCGTCGCTCCCAAGAAACACTGTCCATTATGCCGCCATATCGCAACAAATAAGGGTATTCGCCTTTGGAAAAGGTGTAGTTGGCGGACAAATTCCATAATACGAACCTGTTTTCGTGTTTTTTGCTTTTTATGAGGTTTTCGCAGAATACTTGCGGGGATATCAAACCATACATACCCACTGTGAGGGCAACTTTCATTTTGAGCGGCTTGTCTGGCATCACGTTAGATGTGTTGATATTAAGCAAGTTGCTAAATGAAAAGAGGCGGGCAGGTTTAAAGATATTGTCATCCAAGCCTGTGGTCAAAGAGAGTGTGCTGATATTGTCAAGCGATAATTTGCCCAAGTCAATCTGACCTGTCTGGCAATCGGTAAGAGCCATGCCATCGTATGCTACGCCGGTATGTTGTGAACCTAGGCCACGCACAGAGACGGTTTTCATTCCCCCGGTGCCGCCATAGTCTTTCACCACCACTCCAGACATATACTTCAGGGCATCAGACAGTTGTAATGCCGGCAAGTTTTCAATCTGACGTACGGTGAGCGTCTGTACGGCCGCGGGATTGGCCTCTATCTTAGAATACCATCCGCCTATCTGCACTTCGGGCAACCAACGGGCGTTGTGCTTGCCCACCGTATCGTTTTGGGCAGAAACGGAAAACGATAACAATAAAAATGCCAAAAAAACAATCATGGTAGAGGCGCGAAATATTGCGCCTCTACCATGATATTGGGGTGTTTTATGAAATACCACAACGTCCATTATACGAATTTGTTGCCAAAATCGATTTGAACGTCGGTTACGTATTGGCGAATCTGTTGTTCTTCCGATTTCTTGCAAATCAACAACACATCGTTTTGGTCAACCACAATATAGTCTTCGAGACCTTGGATGACCACCACTTTGTTCTTGGGGACGCTAACCACACATTTTTGGGCGTCATAAGTCTTAACCCGATTACCTGAAACCGCATTTCGGTTTTGGTCTTTCTTGCGCAATTCATATAACGATCCCCATGTTCCTAAATCAGACCAGCCGAAATCGGCGGCGTAGACCATCACATTGCGCGCCTTTTCCATAACACCGTAGTCAATGGATATGTTCTTACAGACCTGATAGATTTGGTCCACAAACTCCTGCTCCTTTTCGGTGTTGAACAAACTTTCTCCCTGCTTGAACAGATCGTCAACTTCTGGAAGATATGCATGGAAAGCCTTTTCAATTGAAGAAAGCGACCACATAAAAATACCCGCATTCCAAAGGAAATCACCGCTTTCCAGAAATCGTTTAGCCATCTCCAACTCAGGTTTCTCGGTGAAGGTCTTCACGGCATAAATAGTGGCGTTCTTATCGTAACCCTTATCTTCATTATATTGAATATAGCCATATCCCGTATTGGGAGATGACGGGCGAATACCGATGGTAAGAAGCCAATCATTTTTAGACACCGCATCCAAGCCTTGTTCAATGACACGAGTGAAGATGTCTTCCTTGAGGATAACGTGATCGGACGGGGCCACCACGATGACCGCATTGGGATTCTTGTCCTTGATTTTGTAGTTGGCATACGCAATACAGGGGGCGGTATTGCGACGATAAGGTTCAAGAATAACCTGGTCTTCCGAAATTTCGGGAAGTTGCTTCAGGGTGATATCCTTGTAGTTCTTACTGGTAACAATATAGATGTTTTCCTTGGGGCAAATTTTGGTAAAGCGTTGAAACGTTTTCTGTATCAAGGTTTTACCTTCTCCCAGAATATCAATGAACTGTTTTGGGGTCTTGCTGTTGCTCATCGGCCAGAAACGGGCGCCTATGCCGCCGGCCATAATAACGCAATAGTAGTTAGGGTTTATCATTTTTGATGTTATGATTATTAGTGAATGGACGGACATGTTGTATAGGGTTCCGGCGAGATTGTCGGAACCTTGTACACTGATGCCGACAGTTTAGTTTTCGTTGAGGGCTTTTACGCCGGGAAGTTCTTTGCCTTCGAGATACTCCAGCATAGCGCCGCCGCCCGTGCTGATGTAGGACACAAAGTCGGCGAGGTCGTACTTGTTAATGGCTGCAATGGAATCACCGCCGCCGATGACCGAATAAGCGCCGGCCAGTGTGGAGGCTGCCACGCTAATGGCCACCGCCTTGGTACCCTTGCTGAATTTCTCCAATTCAAACACACCCACTGGACCATTCCAAAGGATAGTCTTGGAGTCGCGAAGCACCTTGGCAAAACTTTGCTGCGTCTTCGGACCAATGTCGAGACCCTCCCAATTGTCGGGGATGTTGTTGTCTTCCGTGATCAGGACGTTAGCGTCATCGCCAAATTTGTCACCACAAATCGTATCAAGACGGCAATAGAAGTTCTTGCCGGACTTCTTGACCTGTTCGAGGATGTCTTTGGCGACCGGCAGCATATCGGGTTCAAAGAGCGAATTGCCGATGGTGTAGCCCATAGCCGCCAAGAAGGTGTAACTCAAGCCGCCACCCACGATGAGATTGTCAACCTTGGGCAACAGATTGGTGATGATGTTGATCTTGGTGGAGACCTTAGAGCCACCGATAATGGCCGTGAACGGCTTCTCACCGCCGTTAAGAACGGTCTCAAGACTCATAACTTCATTGAAAAGCAGATAGCCGGCGAAGGCTTTGCCCGGGAAAAGACGGGCAATGGTGGCCGTAGAAGCGTGCTCGCGATGAGCCGTGCCAAAAGCGTCGTTCACGTAAACATCGCCCAAACGGGCCAACACCTTGGCGAATTCCAAATCACCCTTCTCCTCTTCGGCGTGGAAACGCAAGTTTTCCAACAGCGCTATGGAACCTGGTTGCATATTGGCAACCACCTCGGCGGTCTTTACGTCGCAAGCATCGCCAGCGAAGATGACCTCTTGGCCTAGGATTTCAGACACCTTGGACACAATGTGGCGCAAGGAATATTTGTCATTGACTTCGCCTTTCGGACGCCCGAGATGGGACATCAAAATGACACTTCCGCCATCTTTGAGAATTTTGCCCACCGTTTCTTTCGTGCGCTCGATGCGGGTGGTGTCGGTTACGTTGAAATTGTCATCCAAGGGTACGTTGTAGTCCACGCGGATAAGGGCCTTTTGGCCGCTGAAGTTGTATTGGTCTATGGATTTCATAATTGTAAGTTTTTATCGTTGAGCCGCCTTGTTTGCGGCTGTACTGGGTTATCAAATTGCCACATCGGCTTTGATGTGCGGATGCGGATCGTAGTTTTCAAGATGGAAGTCTTCGTACTGGAATTGGAAGATGTCTTTGACTTCGGGATTGATGAGCATCGTGGGCAGGGGTCTCGGCTCGCGAGTGAGTTGCAACTTGGCCTGTTCCACGTGGTTGGAATAGATATGGGCATCGCCGAGAGTGTGGACAAACTCCTTGGGTTTGAGACCGCACACCTGGGCCACCATCATCAACAAAAGAGCGTATGAGGCGATGTTGAACGGCACGCCCAAGAACACGTCGGCGCTACGTTGGTAGAGTTGCAGGGAGATTTGGCCTTGGTTGACATAGAATTGGAATAGCACGTGACAAGGTGGCAGGGCCATTTTGTCAATTTCGCCCACATTCCAGGCACACACCATCAGCCGACGCGAGTCGGGGTTGGTCTTGATCTGCTCGATCAGTTGTCTGATCTGGTCCACTTGACCGCCGGAGGGAGTGCCCCACGAACGCCATTGCTTGCCATAGATGGGCCCAAGATCACCGTTAGGATCCGCCCATTCGTCCCAAATGGTAACACCATGGTCGTGTAGGTATTTCACATTGGTGTCACCTTGCAGGAACCAGAGCAACTCGTAAATGATGGAACGCAGATGTAACTTCTTGGTCGTCAACAATGGAAAACCTTTGGAGAGGTCGAAACGCATCTGGTATCCGAAGATGCTGTAGGTACCCGTGCCCGTGCGGTCGGACTTGTACGCGCCGGTTTCCAATATAGTACGAAGAAGATCCTGGTACTGCTTCATTGCAACATTCTTTTAGAGGTTGCAAAGATACGAAAAATAAGTTGTCAGTTGCCAGGGGTTAGACGTCAGTGGTGTTTGTTTTAACCGTTTTTGAATATGAATAACTATAAGGTTAAACAAAACGGTTAAAGTCTTTGCTCATTGTATACGTTTCGCCTGTACAGATAACCAAATCGGCACGGCTGCACTTTTCTTCTTGGGGCAATTGCTTGGACATTCTTTGTAATACTTGGTCACGGGTCATTTCGGGATTGCGGGACATTACTCGTTGTATCCGCAGCTCCAGTGGAGCGTCCGCCACGATAATCTTATCAAAATAACCCTCCAGATGACCTTCAAAGATGATGGCGGATTCCATCATGACCGCCTTTGCCTCTTGATGGGCGCACCATTGATCAAAGAGATTCATGACGGCGGGATGCACCAATGCGTTCAACTCATGCAGAGTATCTGCGTCTGAAAAAACACGGGATGCCAGAATAGTGCGATTCAACCCACCCTCTTTTGATAAAATGTCATCGCCAAATCGAGCGCAAAGCTTTGCTAGAAAATGTGGGTCTTCGTAAAGCTTTTTTGCTTCATCGTCGGCATAAAAAACAGGAATGCCCATTTCCACAAAATGGGTTGACAGATATGTCTTGCCTGTTCCGATGCCGCCAGTAAGCGCGATTTTATACATCAGTGCAAATAAAACGTAACCACTTCAGGCTCTTCTACGGCGACCAGCTCGGAGCCGAAGTTATAACGAGACAAGAACTCTCGCATCTCTTTGTTGGTAAAAGTGTAAACTGTCACCTTCTTTTTGGGCTTGATAAGATCGGAAACCGATACGTATACAACCTTGTCTTTTTTGTTAAAAGGTTTACGTAGATAATTCAACCCTTTTTGATTGAATGTCAACGAAAAAACAGTGTCTGAAACCGTAACTGATTTCTTGCCTTGAGGCAAATTATAACACTGCACCTTGAAATTGTACGTGACGCGATAATCTTTTGAAAAGGTTACCACAACCCATGCAACCACGGCGATAACCAGACACACAAAAAAGGCCAAAGATGGCAATTTCAACTTTTGCTTAGGCATTGTCGCTTATCAATCAGACTGTTATTTCTGTTGTTTGCTGGCCATTTGAGCTTCGTCCACGGCGATGGCAGCCTTGTCAACTTCTATACGCACGTCATTGGCGATTTCGACGACGAAAGTGCTTTCCTTGACTTCAACGATCTTGCCATGGATACCTCCAATAGTGGTAACTTTATCGCCTTTTTCCAAGCTTTTCTTGAATTCTTCCATTTTCTTCTGACGCTTTTGTTGAGGACGAATCATAAAGAAATAGAAAACCACGATAATGAGCAGGATGAAAAGCAAACTAATGGTGCCGCTTCCTTTGGCGGCATTGGGTGCTGCAGCTTGCAACAAAGGTAAAATTTGATACATTTTCAATATTTTTAGGTGAATTAATAATTTACTTACTTGACGTCACGTTCGCCGTGATGGTCAGAATCGTTTCGGATGGATAGGTGTTGGCTCCCACTAAAATTCTCTTCTGCACTTTGCCGTTCTGATTTTGGGAATCAAATGTGACTTGTATCTCACCCGTTTCACCAGGGCGAATAGGCGCTTTGGGTGGAGTGGAAGTAGTGCAACCACATGTGGCCTCAGAAGAATAGATGATCAAGTTGGACTTTCCCGTATTCTTGAATTTGAAAGTATATGATAGTTTTTCTCCTTTAACCACTTCTCCAAAATCATACGTCGTCTTTTCAAATTCTATCACCGGCAACTTATCTTTGTCTTTTTTGGACATGCCATCAGCAGTTGCAGGAATGTGCACATCCGATACCTTAAAGTCGCCTTCTTGGGCGGACTTACGGTTGCACGAAACCGCAATAAGCAAACCCAACACTATAACTGTCAATATTTTAACACTTTTCATACTTCTTGATTAATTTTGATACAATCCTTCGCCTGTTTTCACAATCCGTCCTTCTTCTTTTAAGTCCACGATAAGACGATCCAGTATTCCGTTAACAAAAAGACGGCTTTTCTCCGAGCTGTACAGTTTTGCCAGATCAATATATTCGTTCATCGTCACTTTAATGGGCACCGTTGGAAACTCTAGAAATTCACAAATTGCCATTTTCATCAGCAATACATCCATGCCAATCACCCTTTCCATTTCCCAATTTTGTAATTTAGACTCTATCATCGCTTCATATTCGGCATCGTGTTGAATTGTCTTGGCGAACAAGTCTCTCACAAAATCCTCTTCCTCTTTTGGATTCTTGTACAGGGGTAAAATCTTATTGTCGTTGCCCGCTTTGGCTTTAAACTTGGAAATGTTTTTATAGAACATCATCAAAGCTTCATCATAATCGTCCAGCCAATTAGGGTCTTTTTCACTGAAATACCAACGAATATAGTCATCTTGGCCTAAAATGTTTTCTATAATATCAACCACCAACTGCTTATCTTCATTATAACTGTGTTCTGGTTTAGACATATATGCTTTGTAAAACTCTGTGTCTTCAATAAGATGGAAGAGACGGGGAATAAAATCAATGTCGTTGGACCATTCAATATGGTTATTAATGAATAGCTGTTGCAACATGGCATTATCCTCGAGCTGTTGGATGACTTGATTGTCTACAAAATTGGTGTTGGGGTTAAGATCTTCTGCTGTCGGATTATGTTTACTTTTGAGATCTTCCAGTTTGTTTCTTCGATAAAAGGTGACCTCGGGCAGGATAGAACAAAGCCACAGGAAGAGCACATAGCAGTTCTTGACGGTTTTTACAAGATCCCTTTGGGCGGCAAGAGGGTCTTCAAAGGGTTTAATGCTATGCGCATACAAGGCCTGCATTGCCTTGGTTCTCAGATATCTGCGACTAACCATGGATATGAAGTTTCAGCTTTGAAAAAGTAGGATGGATTATTTAAGCGTGAAATAGCTTTCGCCAAGGAATTGATCATCTGTAAACACTTGTACAACATATTTACCTTTGATAGCCTTGTCGTCCGGTTCAAGATCCCAATTCATCGTTACATTCTTGGCTTGGTTGTCGTAGTTGACGACCGTCTTGGTAGAATATTGTAGACGTTGGCCATTATGAACAAAAGAGTATGTCTCTCCTGATCCAGGTGTAAGCACTTTGCCCGTTCCTGGAATGGCAATACGGCAATAAACATTGACGGGGCCGGCTTCGATGAGTGAGTTTTCGCCCAAGATGAACGTGGTCTTAATACGTTTCACGCGTCCAGCCTTATCGGTAACCTCTTCACCGCCTTTGTTCTTCAACATATAGCCTGCGCTGCGGATATTATATGCTTTAAACACGGCTGCGCCACTAATCTTTGCGCTAAGAGCCTCGTTGGATTTTTGCACATTCTCTTTGTCTAAGCGTTCTTGAGCAAGATCCGCCTTGACGGAATCGTTTTCTATCTTCAAGGCTTTGTTTTCTTTATACAACTTATCCATCTCCTGAACATATTCTTGCGAGATGTTTTGCAATCGGGCAAGTTGGCGTTTGATCTTTCGATAATCGGCCTGGGAGTTGATAAGTTCTTCAATGTGGGCGGCATTGGCCATGATAATACTATCTTTCTCGCTTAATTGATCAGATAGATCTCCGTATTGCGCTTTGATCTTTTCATGTTCCGACAAAAGAGAGTCCAATTCTGCTTGAAGCTCAATATTGCTGTTTTCCACTTTCGTGTAGGCTTGGTTCAATACTGGCTTGGCAAAAAAACCGAAATAAAGCGTGGTGGCCAAAAATACACCCGCCAAAATACCCAATAACACCACCCATTTCTTTAAGGGATTGCTTTCTTGGGTGGAATTTTGATTGTCAAAATTTGATGTGGTTTCCATTATTGTGATTTTTAATTAATAATCTATTGAAAATATGTTTGTTACTCTAAATAATTTCTTGTTTCCTTCGGAAGATAAAAAGTCTTGTTTTTGGGCATAAACACCACCACGGAGGGAAGCTCGATTTCCTTTTTATTGACGGTAATAGTATTGGAATAACTATCTGTTGTCAAAGTGTTTCGTTTGTTTTTGACTATAAGGCGATAATGGGTTTTGTCCAGACTGTCCACCTGGATTTTATATCCTTCGAACACTTTGTGGTGATCGGCATATATCTCTTCGGTGAGTTTGGGCAATGAATCGGTAAGATTGAGTTGGCGAGCCATGTACTCATGAAGCTGCATGTTGGTGATGTATCCGTTAAGCACGTCGTTCTGTGGATGATACATGGCATAGAAAACATTTTCGATGGTGTGACCGAATGTAGTGAAACCGAAATAGGTGCGAGAGTACAAGAATTGGCTCAGTGTCTTGGTCATAGAGTGGTTTCCTTTGCGCTGTTCCTTACTAAGCGAGGATTTTTCATAGTCGCGAGCGCCCTGCAGAAACTCGATGTCGGCGGGTGTGAGTTGGATGTTGTAATATTTCTCGAACAGTGGGGCCCATTCCGAGGTTTCCAGCGGTAAAATCTTTTGAGCCATCGACGAAACGGGTATTTTGTAATCGTCAACTGGCTCCATAAGTTGTTTAAGGGAGAATCTATCGTAGCCGTGATTTGATTTGGTATTACCGATTGTCACGGCACCAGTGCCATGGTCGGGGACCACCACCACCACGGTTTGACCGTCTTGTTTGGCATAGTCGAAGGCCACTTTGCAAGCCTGGTCGAAAGCGAGGAATTCGGTAACAGCGGTCTTGCCATCATTGTCGTGAGCGGCCCAGTCGACTTTGCTACCTTCCACCATCAAGAAGAAGCCGTCGGGGTCTTGCGACAGGACTTCGATGGCCTTGCGGGTCATTTCGGCGAGCGAAGGTGTGGTGCTGGGGTCGCGCTCCAACTCGTACGGTACAAAATACTTTCCGTACAGTGCCCAGAAGGGGGCCTTGTGGCAATTGCGCATAGACGTCATATCGTCAAGCATCACCTGATAGCCGTGATCCTTGAGATAGGACTGGTACTCTTCGGTCAAATAAGAGGTGCCGCCGCCGATGACAACGTCCACTCTGTTATGGACCATCTGCGGGATGATGGTCTTGTAGCTGCCTCGATTATAGGTGTGGGCAGCACAATCCGCGGGCGTAGCGTGTGGAAATTCGCAAGTGAAGACCAAGCCCGTGGATTTATTGAGCATCTGTTTGGATGCCTCGAGCAGCGTGGCCAAAGGTTGGTAGGCCTTAGTGGCATCAACTGGTAGAATGTCATGATCTGTCTTTACAGGGTAAGTAGAAACAAAACCCGTTTGGCTCATCTGCCCCGTCATATAGCAACTGGTCGTTGGCGCGGAGTCGCCAATGGGTGCATCCGATGAACAAGTGCCCACCAGGCCCCTTATAAATTCGTCGATATTAAGGTTCTTTTTGCTTGGATCCTGATATGTCTGATACCAACGTGTCGTTGAAAGAAGGCTTGTGGATGTGCCATCCGGAATCAAGACAATCATGTTTTTGATGGGCTTGGGCTGGGCGCACAAGGCAAAAACCATCATTAACAAAAGGTTACATGTAAGGAACTTCTTCATCATATAATAAACAAAATGCGGGCAAAAATACTAAATATTATGGAGACTATCAACGTTATGTCTATACATTTTTGTATCTTTGCAGCCTTAAAAAATGTTAAAATCATAAAATGGCGAAAAAGGATTTCCTACCCATCATACCGAGAAGCAAGAAGACGCGTCTGCGTTATCGCGTAGCCGTGCTGGGAGGAGGCAGCTGGGCCACGGCCATTATCAAAATCATCTCCTCCAACCTGGAACACATTCATTGGTGGGTCCGTGACGAGGAGGTGGCCACTCACATTCTGCAATACGGACACAACCCGAAATATTTAAGCTCCGTGCTCATCAACCCGGAAGAAGTCAAGGTTAACACTAATATAAAAGCCGTGGTTTCCAAGGCCGATTATGTCATCATAGTTACTCCATCCGCGTATTTGCACAAGACTTTGGAGCCCTTGCACCGAAGCCAACTGAACAAGAAGAAAATCATCTTGGCCGTCAAGGGTATCGTACCTGAGACCATGCAGCTGATTAGCAATTACATGCAGACGGAATTCAAGGTTCCGCTGGAAAACATGTCCATTATCAGCGGTCCGTCTCATGCAGAGGAGATTGCACAGGAAAAATTCACTTTCCTCACAGCCGCCTCCGAAAACCTGGATTTGGCCTCTACCGTGGCCAAGTTCTTCACCAACCGTTATTGCCGCACCTCCGTGTCAAAAGACATGATGGGCGCCGAACTCTCTATCGTACTCAAGAATATTTACGCTCTCGGCGCGGGTATTTACAGCGGTCTCGGCTATGGCGACAACTTCATCGCAGCCTATGTGGCCAACTGCCTCAAAGAGATGAAATATTTTGTCTCCAAGATCTATCCCAACGAAAACCGCCACATCTCCGACTCCGTATATCTAGGCGACTTGCTGGTGACTGCGTATTCCACATACAGCCGTAACCGTCTGTTCGGCATCATGATTGGCCACGGGCTTTCCGTACGCGTCTCCCTGATGGAGTTGCGCATGGTTTCGGAAGGCTACACCGCCTGCCGCTGCGTACACGAAATCAACAAGAAATATCTTGCTGAAATACCTATTGTGGAGACAATCTACGGCGTACTTTACGAAAACAACAACGTTTCTTCCGAGATGAAACGCATCGCCGAACATTTTATATAATGATCCAGTTCGTCAAACACCAAGACCTCGATCGAAACAAATGGGACCATGTTGTTACGACAAGTCCCTACCCTTCTGTTTTTGCCACCAGCGAACTGCTGGATATTCTCACAGACAACAGTGAATGGAACGCCCTTGTTGACGACGACTATTCGGCTGTAATGCCTTTGCCATGCCGTAAAAAATGGGGTGTCTGTTATGTATATACTCCCTTTTTTGCCTCTCAGTTGGGTATCTTTTCAATAAAACCCGTGACAGCGGAAAAAGTGCTGGATTTCTTCCGAGCCATTCCACCAAAATATAGACAAGTAGACCTGTTTCTAAATGCCCACAATCCATCGAACCTCATCGTCGATTCTGTTTTCACTTACGTTTCGCATCAAATCGACCTCAAGGCTTCATACGATAATCTTTATAAGTCCTTTTCTCAAAACACGAAGCGAAACATAAAAGCGTCCGAAAAACATTTTTTAACAATAGAAAAGAATGAAAAATTAGTGTGCGAAATTATTGAATTATTTCGCAACAATCGGGGCAAAAGCGAGGCTGTGCATTATAGAGACAGGGACTACGAGGTATTAGTCCGTGCTTCGGAGGCTCTTTTGTCCCACAATTGTTTGGATGTTTGGGGTGTGCGAAACCAATCTGGAAAACTCATTGCCGGTGCGCTTATCGTGCTTGACGGCAAAAAAAGACTGTTTTGGTTCTCCGGCCGCGATGAGTGCGCCACCAACAGCAAACCTATGTTCTTTCTGTTGAACGAATATCTAAAACAAAACGCCGAACAGGATCTTATCTTCGACTTCAACGGTTCTCTCAACGAGAACGTGGCCCGCATGTACAAAGGCTTGGGCGGAACCCCCTACCCCATTCCTATGATCAAGCTCACTAAAGGTCTATTACTAAAATGTGTTCATCGGCTTCGCCACTAAAAGATTACAGTGCGAATCTCATCGTTGAAAATCTCCAAGAAGTGAACATTCACATTTTCGTATCCTCCGTCTTTTACTTTATCGAAACTCAGCGGATATGACAAAGCATTTATCTTAACCCGATCAATATCCCCATCATTCCGCGCTAATTCTATAAAATACCTTGTTATATCATAACCCTGAAAGGCATAGTTGTCCATTGTGGGTATGGACTTGTATTTGTCTTTATATTTTTGAATGAAAATTTGCGTTTCCGGGTCGGAATAGTCTACAAAATAATTGGAGAAGAAGTGTAGGTTGAGTTTGGAATAGTATTCCACGTCATAGGTGTTGGATTCTAGCCATTCATCAGGAACTACAAGGATAATGTCTTCATTCTTTGCTTTATACAACAAGTCACGGGACAATACCATGATTTTTGCCGTATTGC
Source organism: Bacteroidales bacterium (assembly GCA_024685175.1). Taxonomy (GTDB): domain Bacteria; phylum Bacteroidota; class Bacteroidia; order Bacteroidales; family WCHB1-69; genus F23-D06. Next base: position 130,027 of record JAIKWD010000016.1, on the reverse strand, counting down.
TTCCAAAGGTCAGGATAATATTATTGGCTCCTGTTTGCAAGTTGTTAATTATCTGACTTTGGGATTGAACGTGGGTAAACGGGATGTTGTTTTCTTTAAAATACTGTATATAAATACTTTGTTCGGTATTTTTAATGGCTGTGTCTTCGTAAAGAATAATATTATGTTGAGGATATCTTTCTGCCTGATAGGCAATCATGGCAGGACGAATACTTATGGTGGGTGTTAATTTGTACACATATTCATTGTTATTGAGAATATCTCTTCGATTAGTGAACGGGTTAACAATAGGAATGCCATATTTCTTTGCATATTTGGCCGCCAAACCAAACGGTTTGCTGAAAAAGGGGCCAATTATCACATCTACCCTTTCCATCAGGTTTTCATCCTCCATGATAGAAATCAATTTGGATTCGTCCTCCGTAACATCCTTAACGATAATTTCTAGAGGTATATTTTGTTCGGCATATTCGTCAAGCGCCACCTTGGCACCAGCCCAAAAACCCATCAACAAGAATGAGTTGATGGAGTATATATCATTGCTACTACGCACGGATGTGGCGGCAGTGCTATTATACTCGTTGGAATAAAAAGGTATTAGGAATAAGATTGTTTTTTTCTCTACTGTAGGTTGGGCAGAAAGAGAAAAAACGGCAAGGGCCAATAGGCAGAAAGTCAAAACTTTTTTCATAATGGTCTAATTCTCATTCAACTTGATAAAAATAAACAACATGGTCGTGAACGCCCAAAGTGACGATCCCCCATAACTAAGAAACGGTAACGGAATACCGATAATTGGCACCAAACCGATGGTCATACCAATATTAACAAAGAAATGTACGGCAATAATGCCTGCAATTCCATAACCATAATATCGGACAAAAGGTATTCGGTGTTTTTCCGAAAGAGATAAAATCCTCATTATGAGAAACAAATACAAGCCAAACACTGCCATGGTGCCTACAAAACCCCACTCTTCTCCAATGGCACAGAAAATGAAATCGGTGCTTTGCTCGGGCACAAACTTGAGCTTTGTTTGAGTTCCTTTAAGATATCCCTTTCCAAAAAATCCACCCGAACCGATGGCAATTTTGGATTGATTGAGGTTGAAGTCAGCCCCTTGGGGGTCGGCTGTTTTTCCAAGGATAGTCTCAACACGTCTTTTTTGGTGCGGTTCCAAGACATGTTCGTACAGCAAATTAACAGAAAAGACAAATACGATACTGATAACAAACACAATAACGTCTCGCCGCATCAGTTTTTTCTGGGTTCTGTCCTTGATCATGAAACCTATGAAGACGGCGGTGAGTAACGCTATTGCATATAGTTCCTTGAACTTCAAGGTAAAAATGGCCAAAAATGCTGCAATAAATACCAAAATGAGCAATACTCCACTTAATCCTTCCCGATAGAACAAAATAATGAAAGAGGCGAACACCAAAGCCGATCCGGCATCATGCTGCAACATAATGATGATGATCGGCAACAACACCAAACCTCCGGCAATGAGCCACACATATCGTTTTTCATTACTCGTCTTTCCTTCGTTAAAGAATTTTGCCAAGGCCAGTGCAGTTGCCACTTTCATGAACTCTGTCGGTTGTATGCTAAAACTACCTATCTTAATCCAAGCCTTGGCGCCTGAAATTTCTGTTCCTATGATAAGCACCAACACCATCAACAACAAGCATACTATATAGAAATAATAGGCGTAATGTTGTATTAACTGTTTGTCTATAAGTAAAATAACTATACCTATAAGTAAAGACGACCCTATCCAAATCAATTGCTTGCAATAGGGTTGCGAGATGTCGAAAATGGCATTTGTGCCATCGGGTACATAACAAGTAGAGTATATGGTCATCCAGCCGATAATGATCAACGCGATGTAGGTGATGATCAGCCTTGCATCGAATCCTCTTGATGTTCTTTTGTTCAGGTCGTTCATATTATCGGATGGACAAGTTCTTCATACTTTGTTCAAGATCTTTTCTCTTCACTTCGCCATTAAGGTATTTTTCTGCCACCAGACTCGCTATTGGGCAAGCCACGGACGCCCCAAAACCGCCGTTCTCCACAAGGCAAAAGACCACTATTTTGGGGTCGTTGGCCGGTGCAATGAGAGCAAATACGGAATGATCCGCTCCGTGTGGGTTTTGGGCCGTGCCCGTTTTGCCAGCCACTTCTATTCCATCTATTTGCGCTCCCCTACCCGTACCTGCGGTGACAACCATTTTCATACCTTGCAGAACGGTTCGAAAGTGTTGAGGATCAATCTTTGAATATATCTTTTCGGAAAATTGGGTGTTATAATTATCTTTTTTGCCGATAGCTCTTACAATATGCGGACGGATATAGTATCCTTGGTTGGCTATAACAGCTAACAGATTCGCCATCTGCATGGGTGTCACTGCCGCCTCGCCTTGTCCAATGCCCATGGAAACAACCGTATTTCCGTTCCAACTTCCATTGTATTTTTTATCGAAATACGCGGCTGTGGGAATACTTCCCTTGAGTTCATAAGGAAGATCGGTGTCGTATTTTTGAGCAAAACCCATCGAATGCATATAGTCCAACCATGCGGTGTAGGCCTCTTGGACGTTTTTGTATTTGCGTCTGTTGGACAAGATGTTGTAATAGGCACGGCAAAAATAGGTATTACAGGATCGTTGTATGGCGGAATAGATGTTAAGGCCGCCACAATTATGGCAATGAACCGTATGGCTTCCAATGTGATATCCGCCTCCGGAGCACGAATAGATTGTATTGGGGGTCACGATGCCTTCTTGTAATGCTATGAGTCCATTTGCCAATTTAAACGTGGATCCTGGTGGATAGCTGGCCATCAATGCACGATTGAAGAGGGGTTTTCGGGGGTCTTCAAGTAAAATACCATAATTTTTCGGCCGTGCGGTGCCAACCAATAGGTTGGGATCATAAGAAGGAGATGAGATAATACACAGGATTTCTCCCGTTTTGGGTTCAATGGCCACAATACTCCCTCTTTTGTTGGCCATGAGTTGTTCACCATATTCTTGCAATTGGATGTCAAGCGTACTCCAAATAGACACACCTGGTACTGCTACTACATCTTCGGCGCCGTTTTCATATCGACCGACTTCGCGATTGTGGACGTCCACAAGCACTACACGCTTTCCTTTCTCGCCTCGCAAAACACTCTCGTAAGCTTTTTCAATACCACTCTTCCCTATGTAGTCTCCCATCTTATAGTAGTTGTCGTTTTCTATATCTTGGTCGTTGACCTCACTAACATATCCCAAAATATGAGCGGCTATGGGTTTTGGGTAGGAGCGCAACGTTCTGTTTTGGACGAAAAACCCCGGGAATTCGTACATTTTCTCCTGTAAAAATCCATAGTCTTCTTTGGAAATCTGTTGTTCAAAAAGCGATGGGAGAATGAAAGAATATTTCTTTGCTTTTTCTATTTTTTTTCTAACATCTTCTTTCGTGATATCCAAAACGCGGCACAATTCCGCCGTGTCGAAGGGGCGCAATTCGTTTGGCACAACCATGATGTCGTAGGCGGCATCATTATAGACCAAAAGAGAGTCATTGCGGTCGTAAATCAATCCGCGTGCCGGGTGTTCGGTGATATATCGGAGCGCATTCTGATTTGCCTTTTGCTTGTATGTCTTGTTTAATACCTGCAAGTTGAAAAGGCGTATCAAATAAATCAACGCTAAGATGGCCACCACGACCACCACAATCCAATATCTTCTCTTTTCTGTCACGATCTATTTCTCTCGATTGATCATTTTTTGGACAATTGCATTAAAAGGCTCTTTTTTATCTTCAGAAACGTTGATTTTTTCCAAATCTGACATACAAAGATTCAAATAGTGTTGTTCTAGCTCCTCTGTTTTCGTTTTGATATTTAACTCATCGTAAATACCGCGTACAATGTTGTATTTTTTCTCGAAATCGCTGGTCTGTGTGGAAAAAAGGGATTCTAATGTTTCTTTTTGTGCTGGATTTGCATCTTCTAAGGCTTTTAGGTAAAGGTATGTTTTTTTATTATCGCGAATATCACCGCCTATTGCCTTGCCAAACACGGGCGCTGAAGCGTAAACGTCGAGCACGTCGTCTGCAAGCTGGAAGGCAATACCCAAGTGTATTCCAAAATCATACAATGTCTGTTGGTCTTGTTGACTGGCTTGTGCCAAAATCGCTCCTGCCTTAAGGCAGCCGGCAAACATCACGGCTGTTTTTTTGCGAATCATGTTAATATATTCGTCAATGGACACTTTTTCTTGGGTCTCAAAGTCAAGGTCATATTGTTGGCCTTCGCAGATTTCGAGGGATGTTTGAGCAAACACGTTGGATATAGCCAATATCACCTTTTCATCACATTTAAGGTCGAGCAGCTGTTGTAGTGCCATTATAGCCAAGGCATCGCCCGACAAAATAGCTATGTTGCTATTCCATTTTTTGTAAACCGTATCTTTTCCGCGACGGATTGGCGCCTCGTCCATAATATCATCGTGAATAAGCGTGAAATTATGTAGCATTTCGAATGCCATTGCAACTTTCTTCGCCTGTTCAGTACTGCCTTCAAACATATTCACGGACATATTTACCAATTGAGGACGAATGCGTTTCCCCGGCTGCTCTAGTATGTATAGAATGGGATTGTATAAATTATCCGGCTTCTGGCCGTCAATGATATGATGAAACTCTTGCTCCAAAGATAACATAAAAGGGAATTTTAGTGTTGCAAAGATAGAAAAAAGCTAATATTGGCTATTGATTATCCGATATCTTTAAAAATGGATTCTCAATATCAGAATATAGCGACTTGAATGAACTTTTCGGGTTTTCGGGAACTTTAAGGATATAGGACTTACCTGAAGAGACGACAATTTTACTGTCCTTTATCCATGGATTGAGGTCGCGAATCTCTTTATAAGTTGCATCATATTTGTGTGCGAATTCTACAAGATCTGTGTTTTGCGTCACCTTAACTTCCTTATACGGAATGGGGTGATACATCTCGGCGGGACATATTTCCACACCATAGAGTTGTGGATTCTCAAACATAAGTTTGAAAGCCAGGATACGATACACATATCGTGATGTTTCGCTGTTGAGCCAAAGGTTCCAATACTCTTTCTCGCCTTGATGGTCTATGGCATTTTGGACACCTCCTTCGCCACGGTTGTATGCTGTAGCGGCAAGTGTCCAACTGCCGAATTGTTTTTTACAATTTTTCAGATAACGACACGCCGCTCTTGTTGCTTTCTCAAGATTACACCGTTCATCTATGCCATTTGCCACTTCCAATCCGTATTTGCGGGCGGTAGAAGCCATAAACTGCCAGTATCCTTCAGCGCCGGCGGGCGAGCTCACATTTTCCAAACCACTTTCGGCCACACAGAGATACTTGAAGTCCTCCGGAACTCCTTCTTCTTTCAAAATAGGTTCAATGATTGGAAAAATACGAGATGAAAGCTTGAATATTCGCAAGGTTTTAGAGTGTTGGTAGCAATAGATTATCAGCTCCCTATCAAGACCTTCATGTACCCAATAGACATTTGTCGGTACTTTTTCCCCGGCAAAGGTGAGATGGTTGGGAATGTGCGGCGCCGTGATTTTATTGACATAATAATTGGGCTTTTCGTCTTCTGTAAGTTTCTGTGAAATAGCATAGGATACGGAAGCCAACAACAACACGGACAGAGCACAAATGGTGATAATGGAAGCTTTTTTACTCATGTTCAATATTTTTGCAAAAAGAGAGGCCACCATTTCAGGTGGTCTCTCTTATGAATTTGTTATTTAAAAGAGACTATTTCTCTTCTACGATATTGGGTTGCTCCAATCCGAGTCCTTTCTTCTTGTCAACTCCCTTGAGGATGATACCCAAGATGAGAGCGGCTACGCCAAGGCATGCCAGCATCACGAGCGGCCATTGATAGTTATAGGACACTGCGGCTTGTTCGGCAGTGATGGTGCCTTCGTTGAGGGCGGCCACGATATCGGGATTGGTTTTGTCCAAAACCTTGCCGATAAGGATGGGGAACAGCCACAAGCCGATATTCTGGATCCAGAAGATAAGGGCATAAGCGGAACCGATGATCTTCTCGTCCACTAATTTCGGCACGCTGGGCCACAAAGCGGCGGGAACCAAAGAGAAGGAGGCGCCTAACACAAGGATGGTGACATAAGCGACTACCACGCCGCCAACAGCACTATCCTTGAACAAGGGCAGGATGAAGGCGAAGGTAAGGTGGCAGATGATCAGCAACAAGGAACCGATCATCAACATAGAGGCTGCTTTGCCTTTATGGTCAACGTAATTGCCAAGGATCGGGGTGATTGCTACGGCCAACAACGGGAACACGGCGAAGATGGTCTCGGCTGTGCCACGTTTGAAGCCCATGACGCAATAAACAACCAAAGCCACAACGGCAATAGCCATTAAGCTGTATTTGGCGGTTTTGTTCTTGGAGAAATTGCTCGTGAAAGAACAAGCGGCCACCACCAACATGATCAGATATTGGATGATTGTCACGGCGTTACCACCCCAGAAGGTGTTGGGGTCGGCCTCCGTAAGCGTGAGGTTGCATTGCAACATGTTGACAGCATATTTCTGGAACGGGAAAATAGCGGAATAATAGAGTACACAAAGCAAAGCCACCAACCAGAAACCACCGGAAGAGAGGATCTTGCCGATATCGGAAACCTTGAACGGATCGTCCTTTTCTTCCGCTTCGCCGGTTTGGGCGTCGAGTTTTTTGTCCATGAAGAAATAGACGATGAACATCATCAAGGCAATGCAAAGCAGGACCACGCCGAATGCAACGGAACGGGAAACGTCAACCGTACCGCCCAACTTGGCGAAGAAGGGTGAGAATATCATACAGGTGGCAACGCCCAAACGTGCCAACGCCATCTCAGAGCCCATTGCCAAAGCGGTTTCGCGGCCTTTGAACCATTTTACAATACCACGGGAAACCGTGATGCCGGCCATTTCCACGCCGCAACCGAAGATCATGAAGCCGATAGCGGCCACTTTTGCGGATGCGGGCATGCCTTCATAGAAGGGCGAAACGCCGAGTTCGTCAAATCCGGGAATGTAGTTTAGATGGTCGGTGAACCAAGTCTCAAGGCCGCTGCCAATGAAACTGCCACTTACCGCGTACCACTTGATCAATGCGCCCACAAGCATTACTGCGCCTGACAGTACTGCAGTAAACCGAACACCCATTTTGTCCAGAATGATACCCGCAAAAATCAAGAAGAACACGAAAACGTTAAGAAACGTTTCTGCACCTTGCATTGTACCAAAAGCGGTGGAATCCCATCCTCTGGTGGATTGCATCAAATCCTTAATCGGGGAAAGAATGTCCATGAAAATGTAGGCGCAAAACATAGCCAGCGCCAAAAGAAGCAAAGCCAGCCATCTAATTGCAGCTTTGTCTCTCAAAGTTTGTAATTGTTCTACCATAATTTGAAAATATTTTAGTTAATAAATAATATTCTTCTAATGAGGGTGCAAAAATAAACTATTTTTTATTCTCCTCCTCGTTTTTTCTCTTTCTGGCATTAAAGACAAGGTCCATTAAAATATATCCCACCAAAAGTCCCCAAATTGTCATTAAAATAGGACTATTTTTGAGAATATTGTCTGAAAATTGGCCTTTTTTATACCAATAAACCAAACCGAAAGCAACACCAATGGACATTCCAATGATGTGCGAAAGGTTAAAATTGTTTTTTATGAAGCGGTTTATATCCGGCATTTATGATCTTGTTATATTGATAATCGTAATATTTGCTCTTGATTTTACTTCTAATCGTCTCATCATCCCAGCGAACCAAATCGTAATAACTGAATCTGCAATACATCATGAAATTCAACAATTCTTCGCCGTCCAGCCCGGTTAGCTCTTTTACTATTTCTCTATTATACTTATCCTGGACTCGTTCGACCTCTTCTTCATACGACTGCATCTCGTTATAGAGCTGTTTCATTTTCGACTTATGACTATATTTGTCATAAAGGTAAGAGATCGGCGACGTGGTCATTTTTCCGCCCAAGGCCAAAACGTTGCCCGGATTGTTAGAATTATATATAGCATTAGCCTTGTCAAAGTCCGATAAACTGACATCTTGCGCTCTTTCATAATAATCGGGTAACTTCATCTCCACAATATCCTTCTTAAAGCCCTCGTATGAAGGATTAATGGCAAAAATTCTGACTTCCTTCAACATCGTCGTTTTATAATAGAGGAAGAAATCTTCTGCTCCATAGTAAATTTTGTCATTTACTTCAACTACCAACTGACGATATATTGATTTGGAAAAAACCAAGGTGTCTTTTTTGGAAATCTTAATCGTGAAACGACCATCCTTATCAGAAAAGGCAAATTTTTTGGTGCTCATGTTATACACACTTACGCCCTGCAATGGCTGGAATGTAATTCCGTCAAATATTTTAGAAGAGTATGACTTTTCCTGGCCCCTTCCTACAAGGAAAAGCGACAATAAAATAACAATAAAGGCCACTCTCTTCATGCGTGCAAAAATACCATTTTTAAAAAAGCAAGATATAAAACGAAAACATGCTTCTTCAATATACAGAGATAATTACGAATTTTTCAACTTTTTATTGTTGAAAAAACGCCGAGTTATTAAAATAATTGAAGTTACGTTTTAATATGTCTGTTTAAAATTTTTGATAACTAAATTTATCACCAAAAAGACCTATTTTTAAACACCGTTTATGCACGTAAAGACCTCTTTAAATATCAACATGGATTATTTGGAATAATAAACAACCAAAAAAACAAAATACTAATTCTAAAACAATTACTCTTTTTGTTTTTGTTTATATCATGTTTATTTCTTTTCATAAATCATTTTTTCAAGATACATCCCTAAAAATTATTCACTCTATTAACAGAATTAATAATCAATATTTAATCTAAAATGAATTAGAATTGATAGATAATCAGGAAAAGAAAAGGTAAAAAAAATGTATTTTTGCCCATCTGAAAAAAATATAAGATAATATGAAGATAGCGATAGCATCCGACCATGCCGGATTTGATTTAAAAGAGCTTGTAAAACAGCATTTTGCAGATATATTTGAGTTTGAGGATTTTGGTACGCACAGTCCTGAAAGCGTCGATTATCCAGACTTTGCCCACCCTCTTGCAGACTGGGTTTCAAAGGATCCTCAGAGATTCGGTATTTTGATTTGTGGAACAGGCAATGGAATGATCATGACCGCAAACAAACATGAAAATATTCGTGCCGGTCTTTGTTGGTGTCCGGATATTGCTGCGCTTGCCAGACAACACAATAATGCGAACATTTTGGTAATGCCTGCTCGTTTTATTCCTGTAGAGGTGGCCTTTTCTATAGTTGAAAAATTCTTTAATACCGAATTTGAAGGCGGTCGACACCAAAGAAGGGTTGAAAAAATCAATTTGAATAAATGATGGAGCAAAAGGGCAATCGGGATTTAAATGCGCTACGTGCAAAAGCGTATTATCTTCGACTTGATTATGTCGAAGATATGGATAAGCATTTACTTAATTTCGAGAGCCGCGCTACTTCCCATAATCTTAATGTTGTTTGGGCACCGGATGAAAATCAATTGGTACAAAGTATAATTGATCTTTTACCCAGTAAGAAATACAATAAGGTTTGTGTTGATTTGGAACATATTCCTTCATCTTTGGATTCTGCGCCTCAAGTCAATATTGTTTCTTTGCAAAATATTGAGAACCATTATGATGAAGCAGAAACAATTGTTATAAATGCTGATTTTGGCGTTGTAGAGAATGGAGCACTTGTTTTTTTTGACAAAAAATCGAGTAATCTTTTTAATTGTTTCAAGAATTTCATTATTGTTGTCAATCTTGATGATTTTGTGGTAAGGCAATCAGACATTCGTGTCTTAATGGACCTTAAGAATGATCAAGCAACAGCAACAGATACCAAAATCATTCAATTTCCCTTCAAAAAAATAGAAAAAGATCCAATGTCAGTTACTGGATCTTTAGGATATACTGAGGAGGAAGTAAAAATTAATGTCATTTTATATGAGAACGGGATTACTGACTATATGTTAGATCCTTTTTTGCGCCAGTCTTTGTACTGTATTCATTGCGAAAAATGTGCTGCTGTTTGTCCTGTGTCTCAAATTAATAAAGACATTACCCCTATTGACATTGTCAAGAACAACTGTTTAGACATTTTCAATCGAACCCAGTCTATATTTAGACAAACTACTCTTTGCGGAAATTGCCAGGAGGTTTGTCCAATTAACATTCCACTGACGGATATGCTAATTTACGAAATGCAGCTGGTGAACGAGAATAAAGACGCTTCAAATAACAAACTATTATACAACATCTTATCCAAAAGAACCAAAATGAACAACTATAACAAACCCTTTATGCGGTTTTTCCTTACGAAATTTCTTTTTGGAAAGAATAAGATGCAGTACAACTATTTCTCCAACAATAAAAGCACTTTTTTCAACATAACTCGTATTTCTCCAGATAATCCAGATGAATAGTAACAAACAACAGATATTGCAGGACAAAATCAAGCAATTCGTTAAGAAATACTATCAAAACGAATTGTTTAAGGGCATGATATTCTTTGTGCTTATTGTTCTTTCTGTGTTTATTTTATTTTCTCTTTTTGAGTATTTTTCATATTCCAATACAACCGTTAGAACGATATTGTTCTATTCCTTTATTGTTCTTTTTCTTTTAAACCTGGTTTTTTACATAATCATTCCATTATTCAAGCTAGGAGGATTGGGAAAACAACTCAGTCGGGAGGAAATTGCCCATATTATAGGAAAACATTTCACAGAGATTGACGATAAATTACTGAATCTTTTTGAGTTACAAAACCAATTAGAGTCAGGAGACTATAAAAGCTATGATTTACTTTCTGCAGCCATTGACAGTAAGGTGGAATCATTAAAGCCTTTTTCTTTCGTGCAGGCTATTCCTGTAAAAAAGACGCGTAAATTTGCCCGCTGGATCCTTATTCCGGTTTTGCTCTTTATTTTGTTGTTTTCGATTAAAAGCGAGCTTTTTACTGAACCAACAAAACGAATAGTACACTATTCAACTGTTTACGAAAAACCTGCCCCCTACTCTTTTGAGTTGGTTAACGACAAATTAACGGCTTTCCAACACGATGATTTTACGATTAAAGTAAAAGTTAAAGGCGATGAAGTTCCCGAAGAAGTGTATGTGAAATACAATAATCGGAGCTATAAATGCAACAAACTCTCCAACTCCGAATACGAGTACACGTTCTCAAATATGCAGCAGAATACAGATTTTCAATTTGTTACTGATGAAGTAGAGTCACGGGTGTATGAGATTAATGTGTTGCCCAAGCCGGTTACACTAGGATTTGTAATGGAACTTCACTACCCTGCTTATCTCCATCAACCGGATGACATCGTGAAGAATGTGAGCAATGTGACGGTACCGGAAGGAACCCGAATTACTTGGAAATTTTATACAAAACATTCAGATAATCTAGTGTTTATCGTGAATGATAAAGAAAAGGTCTATTCTTCGTCGGAAGATAGCTATCAGATTAATTTAATAGCTAAAACCAGTTTCACTTATTCCATCTTCAACAAAAACAAATATTTCACCAGCAAAGACACATTAACTGACGAAATCAATGTTATAAAAGACATGTATCCAGAGATATATGTTCAGATGCAACAGGATTCTGTCTATCAAGATCGTTTCTATTTCAAAGGCAACATCAAGGATGACTACGGTTTTTCCGGCTTGCAGTTTGTATATACGAGATATGATGCTGAGGGTAATAAAATAGAATCCGGAAAAACGGTCACCATCAATGTGCAACAAGATGTTACCATACAGGATTTCTATTACTACTTTGATGCCAACACCTTCAACTTACAACCGGGTGAGAAAATGGACTATTATTTTCAAGTACTTGATAATGATGGTGTTAACGGACACAAAGCAAGCAAGACACAGACGACGACGTATCGCATGCGGACATTGGAGGAGATTAATCGGGATCTCAATAAATCCGATGAAAAGACAAAATCAGACTATAATGATTTGATTGATGAATCCGCCAACCTCATGAGGGATATCGAGAAGATGCAGGCACAGCTGATGCAAGAAAAAGAGATGTCTTGGCAGGATAAGAAAAAGTTGGAAAAATTGATGCAGCAGTATCAGGAGTTGCAAGACAAATTGAACGAGATCAAGCAGAACGAACAAAACAAGCAAAATCTTGAAAATCAATATAAAAACATAGACGAAGACATCATAAACAAGCAAAAAGAGCTTCAAAAGCGCATGGATGAAATTCTTTCAGACGAAATGAAAGAGATGTTGCAGAAGCTGCAGAATATGATGAATAATGCAAATAAAGATCAAGTGCAGAAGGAGATGGAAAAACTCAAATCAAATACCAAAGACATCAACGAAACGCTTGATCAGCAACTACAACTGTATAAGCAACTAGAGGTAGAGAAAAAGCTTAATGAAGCCGTTAAGGGGCTTAGGGATTTATCGGAAGAGTTGCGTCAAAACGCTCAGAATACGAACGATAAGAACATCAACAAACAATACTTGCAAGACAAACAGCAGCAGATCCAGAAGAAGTACGACCAGTTGAAGAAAGATATTCAGGAAATGCAAGAATTGAACAAACAACTGGAAGAACCAACCAACTTTAAAAGCACGGACCAGTTGCATCAAGATGCGCAGCAGCAGCTCAATCAAAGCAAGAGCAATTTGGATAAAAACAATCGCTCAAAGTCTTCCCAAAACCAAAAGCAGGCCGCTGACGATATGGAACAGATTGCCGATCAGATGGAAAAAGACTTCAACGAGAGTGAGTTAGAGAGTATCACCGAGGATATTGAGACGGTGCGACAAATCTTGGACAACCTTGTCACTATTTCCTTTGACCAAGAAGAGGTTTTATCCACAACCCAAAAGGCAAATCCTCGTTCAGCAAACGTTTCTGACATTATGGCCAAGCAATTTAAGGTTAAGAGCAACATGAAGTTGATTGAGGACTCATTAAGCGCGTTGGCGCGACGTCAGATGGCTGTAAAGCCTTATATTCAAACGGAAGTTACCAAGATACAAGATTATTTAGCCACTTCTCAAAACTATTTGCATGACCGAAATATGTCTGTTGCTGCCAAAGACCAGCAGTTTGTCTTGACTTCTATGAATAATTTGGCTTTGATGTTGAAAGAATCCATGAAGGATATGAAGAAAAAGCAAAGCGAATGTAAGGGCAAATGCAACAAGTCTGGTGGTTCGCGCAGCAAGTCAAGTAAGAATGGCAGCAAGAGCAAAAAGACTTCTGCAAGGGAGTTACAGCAGCAATTAAACAAGCAAATGCAAGCGTTGAAGAAGTCTATGGAGCAGCAGAGCAAGCAGGGTCAAACGGGTCAGCAGCGGCAGATGAGCGAGCAGTTTGCCAAAATGGCTGCCCAGCAAGAGGCCATTCGTAAGATGTTGGAGGACTACGAAAACGCAATGAAATCAGAGAATGGAGTAGGGGATAAGTCCTTGGAACAACTCATTAACGACATGAAGAAGACGGAGAAGGAATTGGTCAATCGACAGCTTACCCAGCAGATGTTGGATCGTCAGCAATCCATTACCACTCGTTTATTAAAAAGCGAGCGGGCGGACATAGAGAAGGAGAAAGAGGAGGAGCGCAAAGCCACGGAAGGCAAGCAGACGCCGCGCATCAATCCGCCGAAGGATTGGAAGTTTGACAGCGATAAAGGTCAACAGAATGAAATGTTGCGCTCGGTTCCAGCCAACCTAAATTATTATTACAAAGAAAAAGCCAACCATTATTTTTATAACATAGATTAATACCGCACATTATGATATACATTGACAAGCCCGCATTAAGCAAAAGTATTTTATATAACACCGTGTTACAAACCATAGAGGATATTTGCGACCAATATTCTTTACAAAAAGAGTTCGGGGTTATCTCAACAGCGAATCAGCAAGTGGTTGAGTTCTTGCAAGAGAAAGGTGATGATTTCACTGTGGATTTCAGTTGTTTTATCGACAATGATGAAGTGGGTTTTTGCTTTGAGTCAACGGTACCGGTATTTCAGGGGATAGAATCTGTGGAAAAGGGAAAATTGTTGGCTATTTTATCCGATAATCTAGAATATCAAACTGATTTTAAACAAGTTAGTTTCAGTTTCCGCGCGAAAACACACCTTTCCATCCAGCGGGATCTTACCAGAATGGAAGAGGTGCGTCAAAGACAACTATAATGAAGAGGACGCTCTTACTTTTAATAGCCATTTGTGGGATATTCTATTCCAGGGCGGACAACTATCGAGTGCTTTTCATAGGAAATAGTTACACTTATGTAAATAACCTGCCCCAAGTTATCTCCAGCATGGCCGAATCTACGAATGATACACTTACTTTTACCATGCATGCACCAGGAGCTTGCACATTCGCGCAGCATGTGCAATCAGCCGCACAATATATCAGACAAGGTGGTTGGGATTATGTAGTTCTTCAAGAGCAAAGTCAGTTGCCCTCTTTTCCAGACGGACAATTTATGAGCCAAAGTTATCCTTATGCCCAGCAGCTGTGTGATAGCATACGGACTTATAATCCCAACGCCAAAATTGTTTTTTATATGACATGGGGAAGAAAGAATGGGGATCAACAAAATTGTCCTGTTTACCCTCCTTTGTGTTCATATCAAGGCATGGATAGTTTGATATATGTTCGTTATATGATGATGGCTGAAGACAACGAAGCGATGGTTTCTCCCGTTGGATATGTATGGCATGTCATCAGGGATCAGTATGCTGGAATTGAGTTATATGAATCCGACGAAAGTCATCCTTCACTTGCGGGAACATACGCCGCTGCCTGTTCTTTTTATGCCACCTTTTTCCAAAAGAGTCCGAATAGTATTTCATTTGATGCCGGACTAAATTCGCAAGAAGCCGCTAATATTCGTCAAATAGCGACAACCCTTGTTTTTGATTCTTTGGATAAGTGGTCGTTTTTGATCCCAGCAGATACCAGTTCTATAGATACTACATCCGGAGATTCTGTTTCAGTTGCAGGTTATGCATGGCAACCCATACTCGTTTATCCGAACCCCGCCAGCAACGAAATTAACCTTCTTTTTGCAGACGATCAGGCTTTGCCAATTGCGGTGTTGCTTTATAACGGCAAGGGGGATTTCGTAGCAAAATATTCGGTAAGTGATCACCAAACAACAATACCCACGCAAAATTTGCCTTCCGGTGTATATTATGTTTTGCCCATTAAAGGCAAAACCCGTTATCCTGTTCAGAAAATTCTTATATCGCGCCCATGATACATTTTGAGTTTCAAACCAACTGCGATTACCAGCCCTCTTTGCCGCATAAGCAATGGCTCAAACAGGTCATCCGAAATGAAGGCCTCCAGCCTGGAGACATAGATTATCTGTTTTGCGACGATGCATATTTATTGGAACGAAACAAGCAGTTTTTACAACATGATACCTATACGGATATTATCACCTTTGACGAAAGGGTGGGAGATGTTGTTTCGGGAGACATAATGATCAGTGTAGAGAGAGTAGGGGAGAATGCCCAGAAGTTTGGCGTGAGTTTCGAAAGAGAATTTTTGCGAGTGGTTGTCCATGGCGTTTTGCACCTTTGTGGGTACAAAGACAAGAGCGAGAAAGAGGCTGCCGAGATGCGAATCAAAGAAAATACTTCTTTGGAACTTTGGGATAAAATGAATTTATAACTTATTAATATTAAAAAGTATATTTCAACTTTTCGCGCGAAAAATGAGCAACGAGTACGATATAATAGTAGTTGGAGCGGGTCATGCAGGATGTGAGGCAGCCGTTGCGGCGGCACACATGGGAAGCAGGACATTGCTCATTACGATGAACCTTGCATTGGTCGCCCAGATGTCTTGTAACCCCGCCATGGGTGGCATTGCAAAGGGACAAATCGTCCGTGAAATAGATGCTATCGGTGGTATGTCAGGAGTGGTTACCGACCACACCATGATCCAGTTTCGAATGCTTAATCTTTCCAAAGGACCAGCGATGTGGAGTCCGCGTGCCCAATGCGACAAAACACATTTCTCGTTGTATTGGAGACATGTGCTTGAAAACACCCCAAATCTTTCGCTTCGGCAAGATACAGTAATAGGACTAACATTTGATGGCGATGCAGTTTCTGGAGTGGTGACTCAAATGCAAAGGACATTCTTCGCCAAAAAGGTAATACTCACCAATGGTACATTTCTCAATGGTAGAATCCATGTTGGAGAAGTCAACTTCTCGGGCGGAAGGATAGGGGAGAGCGCTGCTTTTCAGTTGTCAGACCAACTTCGGAAACGCGGCATTAAAGTTGCCAAACTTAAGACGGGTACTCCAGTAAGAATAGATGGTCGTACCATTGACTTTTCTAAAATAGTAGAGCAGCCGGGCGACGAGCAGCCCCACTCTTTTTCTTTTACCAAAACTCCCAAATTGACCAATCAAAAGAGTTGTTGGATAACCTATACCAATGAAGAAGTCCATCAAGTGTTACGTAAAGGGTTTGAAAAGTCGCCGATGTTCCAGGGCCGTATTCAAGGAGTGGGACCCAGATATTGTCCCTCCATCGAAGACAAGATTGTGCGCTTTGCCGACAAAGAACGACATCAGCTTTTCCTTGAGCCAGAAGGTCGGGAGACCATTGAGTATTATCTAAACGGTTTTTCTTCTTCTCTTCCCGAAGAAATCCAAGTGGAGGCAATGCATCTCATTCCTGGGTTGGAAAAAGCAGAAATTTTCCGGCCGGGATACGCCATCGAGTATGATTACTTCGATCCAACACAATTGCATTATACCCTAGAGTCAAAATGTGTGCCCAACCTTTACCTTGCGGGGCAAGTGAACGGGACAACAGGGTATGAAGAGGCTGCTTGCCAGGGCTTGATGGCGGGCATCAACGCTCATCTATCCATACAAAACTCTGAACCACTGATACTTAACAGGTCTCAAGCCTATATTGGAGTCCTGATTGATGATTTGGTCACCAAAGGTGTAAGGGATCCTTATCGTATGTTCACCTCCCGGGCGGAATACCGTATTTTGTTGCGACAAGATAATGCAGATGAGCGACTTACACCCGTAGGTCACCAGCTGGGATTGGTATCGGATTATCGTTACAAAAGGTTCCTTCACAAATATCGCGTCCAGAATGCAATTTCCGACTATCTTCGTGAGCATCTGGCCGAATATCCTCGAATAAACGAGTTATTGGAGCGTAAAGAATCGTCGCCAATCCTACAAAACATGCGGCTTGCGCAGCTTTTATTGCGGCCACAAATTACCCTGGCTGATTTGATCGATTTTGACCAAAATCTGCAAAAATTCATTTCAGATCTAAACGCCACACCAGAAGAGACAAAAAATGCCGAAACGGCTATCAAATATGAAAGCTATATTCAAAAAGAAGAGGAGATGGTAGAGCGCATGTCCAATTTGGAAAATGTCAAATTGGCTCCCGATTTCAACTATGAACAATTGGCATGTGTGGCCAAGGAGGCGAAAGAGAAATTATCGCAAGTTCGTCCGGTCAACTTGGGACAAGCCTCTCGAATCAGTGGAGTGAACCCAGCCGACATTACGGCATTGATGATTTATTTGCAACAAAAAAAGGAGAAGTAGTCTTGCTGGGAATCGAACCCAAATCTAAGGTTTAGGAAACCTCCATTCTATCCATTGAACTACAAGACCAATAGGCTGCAAAAGTACGATTTTTCTTCGCCTTAGAAAAAAATTTTTTTTTAAACCAAGTTTTGATTATTTTTGTGCCTTTAAAAATGACACAAATTAAAATTATTGTTATGAAAAAACAACTACTATTATTACTTATGTTGCTTTATGTCAGCATAAGCGGTTTTGCACAGAATCCCGCGACAATACCTTATTATACTGATTTTTCTGCATCAACAGATGTGGATTGGCAACTTGATAATGCCTCATACGGCAACAAATGGATGATAGGGACGCCAGGCAATATTGGTTCACCGGCTCTTTTCATTACGAACGACAATACTAATGCCACTTATGCCTATAATAGCGAAAGTATTGTCATAGCATCCAAAACTTTTAATGTGGGTGCTATTGAAAGACTTGCTATTTCATTTGACGCTCAAATTGGTGGTGAGAGCTACTATGACTACATGAAAGTTTTTCTTGTACCTGATTCCGTAAATTTCTCCACCAGTTCTCCTAACCTACAAAATTATGCCAGTTATAGTTATAGTACTAACGCTTTTAATTTTTCGTCCTATAAGTCATTGACAGGGTCTGCCGCCGCCTCTTATCCGTATATCTTGAATTTGACAGAAGGAACAACAATTTCCATAGGAGAGGAGATAAGCAATCCGCTGCCTATGGGCGGTGACATTAAACTTGTTTTTCTTTGGAAAAACGATGGCACTGTTGGTGTGTCTCCCGGAGCGGTAATCAGCAACTTGTCGGTTTCGGAAGTGAATTGTATTTTTCCCGCAATCAGTATAAGCAATATTTTAAGTAATGAAGCCACGATTACCTGGCAAAACACGGGTGCAGATGGGTATTATTTGCAGTATAAAATGTCCGAAGATACGAGTTGGATTTCAATTGATGGTCCTTTAACTGACACTTTCTATGTGTTGGACGAGCTTCTTTCTTATACGTCCTATATGGTTCGCGTAGCGGGAGAATGTAACGGAGAGATGTCACTGTACTCAACCAATACTTTCCAAACGACATGTGATGTTCTAACCCCCGACGATTTTCCGTTCACGGAAAATTTTGACCAAATCTCTATGGACGTTGATTACCCCATTCCGGATTGTTGGAGTAGATTTACCACAGCCTCATACCCTTATCCCTATGTTTATGAATATTATTCCCATAGTTCACCTAACAGTCTCTTTTTTTCTAATAATGAAGATATTGCTGCACTACCTCCGATTGATGTAACAGCCACACCCATCAATTCGTTACAACTGTCGTTTGCCTTGTATTCATATAGTTATTATGAATCCAATTCGGGTATTGTCGTCGGAGTCATGACCAATCCATCCGACATCAGCACGTTTGTCGCCATCGATACGGTATTATCTGTTAACGATGAGTGGATACAAACCGACCCTGTGTTTTTCTCAAATTACACGGGACAAGGAAATTATATTGCATTGAAGCATCTTAATACATTATCCCTTTACGTGGACGATATTGTCGTGGAGTTGATCCCGTCATGTCCCAAACCCACGCATTTAATGGCAACAAATTTGACCACTGATAGTGTTACTCTATCATGGGATGCAAACACCGATGGAGATCCGCAAGCATGGGAAGTCATGATCAATGGGGTAGTTACCTCAACCAATGATAATCCGTTGCAGTTGGAAATAGAGTCTGCCACAGAATATAATGTGATGGTTCGTAATGTATGCGACGACGAAGACACTTCTGCTTGGAGTACCCCAATACAATTTTTCTCTCCATGTTTAACGTATATTGTAGATGACGAGAATCCTTATTTTGAAGGATTTGAAGGAAGCACTTTAGGCTGCTGGAGTTCAGAGCGTTTGTTCGATTCGTATGGTTATTTGTCGTCTTACGATTGGGAGATTTCCACAAGTTCCAACAATGGCATACATGGTGTTTCCCTTGATTCTTACGGTGCTGCGCACCTGATTTCTCCGGTTTTTGATTTGACAGGCTTAACGTCAGACCCCATTCTTACTTTTGCCCACAAACAACCCCTAGTAGATTATTTTTATACTTCCTATTTTGATGCATTATATGTGCTCTATCGTACTTCAGACACGTCAGAATGGCAGGAATTGGAGCATTATACTACCGCTTATAGTCAATTTACCGTAGACACTATCATATTGCCCACAAACACATATCAAATTGCATTTAAAGGATATGGCGACGGTGGTGGTGGTATGTTTCTTGATGATATTCGTATAGGAGCTCCGGCATCTTGTCCGGCACCCAGCCAATTTATCGGAGTTTCTTCCAATAGTACTAGTGTTTTGCTCACATGGAATGAAATAGGAGACGCAACAGAGTGGAATGTTGCATACAATACCAGCAACTTCGATCCGAATGGTGAAGAGGTGGAATTATTACCCGTTTTTGAAGACAGTCTGTTGATCGAGAATCTGGAAAATAATAATACATATTATTTCTATGTCCAATCCAATTGCGGCTCAGAAACAAGTATTTGGTCCGGACCGGTCGTTGTAATGACAGGAACATATAATATGGCCACTTCAGGAACAGACACCCTTCATACATGCGATATATATGTTTTTGACGATGGAGGCCCTAATGGGGATTATTCCGATAATGTCGGCTCAACATTGGTCATCTATCCCGCCCAAGAAGGTGCTTTTCTTCAATTGGAAGGTGTTTTAAATACGACAGACGGAGAATACGATTATCTCATTATCTATGATGGAGTAGGAACACAAAACGAATTGTTTAATACTAATAACGAGTATTTCTCCCAAACTTGTACTATACCAAGATTGATTTCCACCACGGGTCCCCTTACTGTGTATTTCTATTCGGATGATCTTTATCAAGGATCTGGTTTTGAGCTTTTTGTATCCTGCGCCAGCTGCATTTCACCACAACTTACAGTGTCGAATGTAGGTACGGATTATGCCACTCTCACATGGGCTGACTTTGCGGGAACACAGACCGACTTTGAGTTTTTCTATGGTCCAGCCGGAACAACACCGGAAAGTGAAGACGTTGATATTCAATATCTTAACGAAACAAGTATTACGCTTGACAACCTAGAGAGCAATACATCCTATGTTGCTTATATTCGTACTGTATGCGAAGAGGAGGGCTATAGTAACTGGAATACCATTTCATTTTCAACACTTAATACGGAACCCGCTCAAGTTCCGTACATTTGTGATTTTGAAGATGCCGAAGTGAATGCAGCCTGGACAAGAGTGAACGGAAATCAGATTAATAAGTGGTTTATTGGTGGGGCCGTTAATCATGGCGGAGACAGTTCGCTCTATATTTCCAACAACAATGGCGTTACGAACGCTTACAACAACATGGCTGGTTCAACAGTGTGGGCATACAGGGATATCCATTTTTCTGAGGGTGACGAGTTTTCTTTGAGTTTTGATTATAGAGTCAACGGAGACTATTATTATGAATATGACTATATGATAGTTTACTTGGTCAGCCCTGTTGAATCATTCGATGCCGGTTCTACAATCATCCATGAAGCAGCTGAATTTGGTCCGTATTTTGGAGATACCGTTTGGACCTCTGTTAACATTGTTTTGGACAACACTTACACGAATACCACGCAAAGATTATTGTTTATGTGGCACAATTCTTCCTATGGATATGGCTATAATCCTCCTGCAGCTGTTGACAATATCTCCATCGTAGAAAATAGTTGCATTGTGCCCCAAATGAGTGTGTACGAAGTTACAGCAAACACAGCGACATTGACATGGAATAATACTGAAGCGGTTTCTTATATTATTGAATATATGGCAGAAGGGGACAGCGTCTGGACAACTGTGATGGATGATGTAACAGATACCACCTATCAACTGACAGACTTGGATCCAGCCACAAATTATATTGTTCAAATGGCTTCCAATTGTGGGGACGACACCTCTTTCTTTGCCATGGCAACCTTTAACACGCCATGTTCTTCCATTATTGTTGATGACAACACGCCTTATACCGAAGGATGGGAAGGTTCAGATTTGGATTGTTGGGAAAGTGAACCGATAGGATTTAATTCATATTATTCGGATTGGAGCATCAGTTCTTATGATTCCTATAGTGGTTCACAAAGCATATACATGCCTTATTATAGCAACGCCCGTTTGATCTCTCCCGTTTTCGACCTGACAGGATTAACCAACGAACCCGAACTCAGGTTCTTCCACAAGCAACCCGTATGGAGTGGTACGGTAGATGATTTGACCGTTTATTACAGAACATCATCTTCAGACAGTTGGCACGAATTAGTGACCTACAATACAACCAATTACGATTCATTCACGGAAGAAAGCATCATTCTGCCCAACCCAACGGCCACATATCAAATCGCGTTTGTGGGTATGAACAACGATGCCAATGGTATTTATATCGATGACATTCGCGTAGGGAAAGCGGCTACTTGTCCGAAACCCACGGATTTTACTGTTGATGTAACTACACAGACTTCTATCGTGGTTTCCTGGATAGAAAACGGTGAGGCCACCTCTTGGAACATAGAATACGGCAATGCTGGTTTCTTGCCTGGCAATGGCACAATTATTTCCGTTTCATCCAATCCCACCACTATTACAGGTCTTACCGCATCCACCAGATATGAACTATACGTGCAGGCCGACTGCGACGGCGGCGATTTGAGCGATTGGGTGGGTCCGATTATAGCAACAACAGCTTGCGACGCAGTGGATCTTCCTTATACGGAGGACTTTGATTCCTACCAGGGCTCCAGCGCTACAGCCAGTGGCGATATCCCAATATGTTGGGACAACACCTACAATGGCTTTGTGGACAACTATACCCCGCATGTGTATAACACGTCATTCGGGAACTATCCACACAGCGGCACCCAGAACCTCGGATTCTATTCTTCCGACAGCGGAGTCGGATTGGCCGTGCTTCCAGAGTTCTCAACCCCTCTGAACCGTCTGGTCCTTGATTTCTATTATTTGATGGAAAACAGCAGCTACGGCACCATGAAGGTGGGCTATATCACCAATGTGGCGGATGCGAGCACGTTCGTGGAGGTGAAGATGCTGGCGTCGATAGACCACAACTCGAGCGCACCGGTGGCGGACACGGTGGATTTCAGCGCCGTAGCGAACGTTCCCGCAGCGGGCAGGATCGCGTTCAAGTGGGTGAATACGTCCAGCACGTATTATACCTGTGCCGTGGACGACATCCATGTTGCAGAGGCAGACACCACTCCTGGTCCCGGTCCCGGTCCTCAACCTACTTGCGAAGCTCCTTCCAACTTGCACCAGACCAATGTCAGCGTTCATGAAGTGACGCTTGAGTGGGAACAAGAAGGTACACCCGACAGTTGGACTGTTAGTTACAGGAAATCCTCCTCAAATACCTGGACCACCGCGTCTACGACCACACATCCGTACACCATCACGAACCTTGAGGCAGAGATGACCTACGAGGCATACGTGGAGGCCGAGTGCGAAGGCGTGACGAGTCCCGAATCTAACCACATCACGTTCGTGACGGAGCCCGACGGGGTGGACGCCTACGAGCTTGCCAAGACGAAGCTGTATCCAAACCCGACGACGGGATTGGTGTCAATCCGCAACGAAGAGGTGGTGATAAGCGAAGTGAATGTGTACGACGTGTACGGCAAACTGCAGAAGAGCGAGAAGGTGGACAACAACAACGCCAACCTTGACTTGAGTAGTCTGGCCAATGGCATGTACATAGTTCGGATCGTTTTGGCGGAAGGGAGCGTAATCACGCGCAATGTGGTGAAACAGTAAGAGAAAAAAGACTGAAAACACGAAGGGCGTCTGGTCAATTCCAGGCGCCCTTTTTTCTTAAAGAACAAAGAGCAGAGAGCAAAATGACAAATAGGCCATGTTATGATGAAACCATAAACAGAACATGGTGGGTCCTTAATAATATGATATTGGTGCTTACGACAAAAAGCGATTGAAACACAGCCTTAAAATCGCCAGCCTCTTTGTTAACATTTTTGTGTTTATAAATGACGATTTTTTTTTAAAATTTTATATTGGAAAATAAAAAAATTGTATTTTCGCACATTCGTTTTGTATACTCTGAAATAGACCTTCGAATATTTGACTATAACAACTCACCAGCCTCTCAAGACATCTTCCAAGTGACTATTATTTAGAAAGATAAAACTATCATATTATTATTCATTAAATTCTATTATTATGAAAAACGACTACAACTTGAAATCTTTGACCCAAGGGGTAAAGGTTTTTTGTACCATGTTGCTACTAACATTAGTGACATGGGGCAATGTGTTCGCTCAGAGCCAGTATGAGTTGGTTTCTGCCGATCAAGACGACTGGTCTGGTACGTATTTGCTAACAGGTCCCAAAACAGATGGTTTAGTGACACTGTCGGGGTTCAGTACGTCGAGTACCATATATGGTACTTACGAATCTGTAGCCACGTATGTCACCACTGACGGCATTGAGTCCAATGCGACAACCGATGCCAACCAGATAACCATTGCCAAGGTGGATGGCCAAAACGCCTACACCATGCTGTTCAAAGGCGAATACATTGGATGGACGTCCAGCAACAGTTTGGCCCATGCCGCTGCTGCGAGCGACGACCATTACTATTGGACCATTTACTTCGACGGCAGCAACCTTCGAATTTCCAATGTGAATACGCCTGCGCGTTTATTGCAATGGAATAACGGCAGTCCCAGATTTGCTTGTTACACCAGCAACCAAATGGCTTGCAGTCTCTACAAGCTTTCCGAAGCCGCCGCAATTTCCACCCCTACCTTCACTCCTGCCGCTGGCAACTATTATGCCGCACAAACGGTGAGCATCGCTTGTGAAACCGAAGGTGCCAACATCTATTATACTATTGACGGCACCGAACCTACCGCTTCTTCCACTCTTTATACCGCTCCTATCACGGTGAACACCACAACGACCATCAAGGCCATCGCCATTGACGGCACCGAAAGTAGCCATGTGGGCACCGCAATCTATAACTTCCCCGCTTTCACTGAAGTGGCCGACCTCGCCACGTTCAAGAGAACCGCAAACAATACGGACATCTACAAGGTGAACACCGATTTGACGGTTTTGTTCCAGACGGAAGACAAATTCCATACCTTCATCCAGGATAGCAGTGCCGCCATCTATGTATATAGCACGATGGACAAGAAATACTCTACCGGTGATGTGATCGAAGGTGGTATGTATGGCAAGTATTCCCTCTACAGCCAAATGAATGAGATGAAACCCGTTCCCGGCTCTCCGATTGCCGATGGCGTTTCCGGTTCTAGTGTTATTCCCAACATAGTCACTTTGGATAGTCTTATCGCCAACTACGACTATTTTGAAGGTCGTCTTGTGACCGTCAAGAATCTTGTGGTTTCCACCACATCTACTTTCACATTCTCGAAGTCCAGTTCCACCGGCGTGAATGTGACCGACGGAGAAAACACCATTCAAATCTACAACACCTTCAAGACCCTTGATTGTTCCCTTTATCCGAACAATCGTGTCACGGTCACGGGTTTGGTGATTCGCCATAACGACATCATTGAAATCGCTCCGCGCACCAACAGCGACATCTGGCACGCTCCTGCTACGGTGCCTTACGTCTGCGACTTCGATGACAACAACGATCCGGGTTGGACTTTGGTTAACATGCCGACCTCTAACGACAAATGGTATATAGGACAAGCCCAAGGATTTGACAACAACAAATTGTACATCTCCTCAACCGATGGTGCTACGAACAAATATGATGTGGACGCCCAAGGCACAGTGATAGCTTTCCGTCAATTTGAAATTCCGGCCGAGGGTGCTTTCCTGAATATGAAAATCCGTTCCAATGGTGAGACTGCCGGCGATTACCTCCACGTTTACATCACCAAAGGAGACAACAACAAGAGTTGGGAGGTTGCGTTGGACAACGATTGGACCGACTACACGTTCAAAATTCCGGCACGTGATTATGAAGGTACCAGCTCTTTGTTTGTGGCTTGGATGAACAACGGTAATGGTCAGGGCGAGCAGACTCCCGCCGCCATCGACAACATTACCCTTGACTTGGTGACGTGTGTTGAGCCGTTAGCCTTGAACGTTTCGACTGCTGGCGACAGCGCAATCGTTACGTGGACTCCTGGCGACAGCACGAACAACAACTGGACCTTGGAGTACAAGTTGGAAGACCATAGCGAGTGGTACACGATGAATCTCACTGCTCCTACGGCCACCTTGCACAATCTGCAGGGCAACAGTACGTACAATTTGCGCGTGCGTACCAACTGTGGCGAAGAGAGCAGTCTTTGGAACGAAACCACTTTCCAGAGCGAATGCCTCACGACCACCACTTCCTTGGCAAATGTCGAGATTATTGGTGAGTCCACAAACAATAGTAATTTGCCTTTCTATGGTTATTATGGCTATTCTTATTCCCAGCAAATCATTACTGCAGAAGAGATAGGCCAACCCGATGGCGGCAGAATTATGAGTATCAGTTTTAATTGTGCTACAGCTCCTTCTGCTACGGGTAACATTCGCATCTGGTTGGGTCATACAGACAAGACCTCTTTTGACAGCAAAACTGATTTCATCTCCCCAGGCTCACTTTCTCAAGTGGCATATTTGGAAGGTGCATACACCTATGTCTCGGGTTGGAATACAATCAACTTCAATACACCGTTCAGCTATAATGGCACCGATAACTTGGTTGTGGCATACTATGAAGGTATGCAGGGTTATAACTCTAGTGCTTTTAAAGCTCACCAAACCTCTTCAGCAAGAGCCATCTACGAATATAACGATAATGAATCAAATGTCTCTTATACCAACCCTGCTGGGGCTTCCGGTAGCAAGAATATGGTTTTTTATAACAACGATATCAAATTCAACATGCGCGTTGCTGTCTGCAACGACCAAATTGCATGTGCCGCTCCTACAAATTTGACAGTTTCCAATATTGATGTTGATGCTGCTACCATTTCATGGGAAGGCGAAGCGGCCAACTACGAATTGAGTTATAAGACAGGCGAGGATGATTGGAATGTTGTTCTGGTAAATGGCAATGAATACACCCTTAGCAATCTTACCCAAAAGACCGCTTATACGGTTCGCGTGAAAGCCATCTGTCGTGAGAACGACGAGAGTGTCTATTCCGATGAAGTCGAATTCTCCACGACGAGTGTTTGTCCTATCGTGACCGACATCACCAGTTCCAACATTTCCACCACGACTACCATTTCCTGGACACCTGGCGGCAGCGAAACCGCTTGGGTGCTCCGTTTCCGTCCTCAGGGCGAGGAAGAATGGATCAACCTCAACATTGGTGGTCTTCCTTCCACTACCTTCGGTGGTTTGATGGACCAGACGACATACGAAGTCGAGATTATGGCACTGTGCGATCCTAACGATGAAGAGAACCAGAGTTCTTGGGCTCCTTATCAATTCGTTTCCGGTTGCGCCGCATTCGATGTTCCATACATCGAAAAGTTTGAAGCCGCCGAGATCCCTGATTGCTGGGATGCTGATGGCTTTACCTTCGCCGACGAAAACGCCAATGGCGAAGAAGACAATTGGTTGATGACTCCGCCGATGAGCATTCCTGCCGTTGGCAACACTTACATCGTGATGAATGTTAAGGGCAATGTAACCGTGAAAGGTTCATACAGAGGTACGGCCCTTAACCGCTTTATGGACATCGCCACCATCAACACGAACGAAGTAGCGAAAACCATCATTGAGATACCGGCCACCTATAACGACAAGGCCGTGAACTTCCTCTTTGTCGCCAACGGTGACGTGACTATCGAGGATGTTGAATTCACATCTTGTCCGTTCGTTCCCGCCAACCTTGTCGCCTCCAACCCGACCGACCATAGCGTCGAACTCACTTGGAACGGTACGTACAAAAACGGTTGGGTGATTGAATATGCAGAAGAGGGTTCCGACATCTGGACCGCAATCAACGTGGCCGATGCTACCGATACCGTTACCTATAGCGTTACCGATTTGGACGCCAATACAACCTATATGTTCCGTGTCCGTACGGTCTGCGCAGGTGATTTCATGGGAGAACCTTCCAAAATCGCTATGGCTCATACCTATTGCAAGCCTATCCCCGTGCCGTTTGTTTCTCTGGAGCAAAATAACGCTAATTTCGATTGCTGGTCTACCGTGTTTACCGGTACTTATCCGGAAAATGGTGCTACTCTTTCCAACAGCAACCAGTTGGATATGTACAATTTCTACAACGCCACGATTGATGCAGCCGATATTGATGCATTCGGCAATGTGTACGCTATCCTGCCCAAGTTCGACACCACGCTCAATGTGTTGCAAATTACCTTCGACGCGTATGACTGGTATGAACCTGGCAAGACATTCCAATTGGGTGTTGTGACGGACGTGAACGACCCGCTGGGCACTTTCCAGCAATTGGCTGAATACACGGCAGATTTTAACGCCGCCAACTATGGTTTCATCCTCAATAATGCTCCCGACGGAAACTTGGCTTTCCGTTTGAGAAAGAGTGACGTTACGCAACGTGTCCGTATCTTCAATGTGAAGGTTGATTTCATTCCCGCTTGCCAAACGCCCAACTCTCTCACGGTTACACCGGCTAGCGAGAGTTCCGTTGATGTAACCTGGACCAATATGGGTAGAACCTATCCTGTCCAAATCAAATACAACAACGGCAGCTTTGATCCTGAAACAAGTGGTACTTCCGTGAACGCCAACCTCCAACCCAGAACCATCACAGGTCTGGAATATGGCGAGACCTATACTTTCTACATCCGTCAGAACTGCGCCACCAGCGGCTACAGCGATTGGTATGGTCCTGTCACCCAAACCCTCGAGAAGAATTATATCTTGGGTGAGGACGAACAAGTCACTACATGCCACGGCAACATCGTGGTTTCCGACACCGCTTACAACGAGGCCGTGATGACCATCCTGTCCAGTGCAGAAGGTCAATGGCCCGAGTTGGCCGGCGAATTCACGTTGGGTCTTGGCGAAGTGTTGTATGTCTATGACGGCAATGCCGTGGATCCCACCAAGCTTATCCAGACCGTCACGGGCAGCTTTAGCGGTTATATCGTTCCGCAATGTGAGACTTCGTTAACGTTGCGTTTGACGGGTAACGGTCCTTTGAGCGACAATTTGTTGCTTTCCATCGAATGCGCCAGCGTTCCCACCTGCTCTGCACCGAGCAAGCCCGAATTCGACCTTTCCTCTCAGGTGTTGACTTGGGAACCGGGTTGTTGGGGCACCCCCACGGGCTACAATGTCGAGGTTATTGACAACACTGCCGAAACCACGTCCACTCTTTCCGCTACCACCACTTCCGTGTTGGTGGCCACGATGCCCAACGACCATGAAATCACCTTCCGCGTGCAGCCCATCTGCGCCGACGGTGTCGGTGACTGGTCCAATGAATCCGATGTCTATGTGAAGATGGCATGCGGTGCTCCGCAAAACCTCAATGTTGTTTATGATATCACCTCACATACGGCCACCCTTACCTGGACACCGTACGTTTCTACGCAAAATAACTTCGTGGTTGAATATCAATTGGATGGTGCTTACAGCTGGAATATCACCAATGTGACGGGCACCTCCTTCACCAGCGGCATACTTGACAATCCTGCAGTCTATAATTTCCGAGTAAAGGCCCTTTGCGCAACTGAAGAAAGCGAATACTCAACGATTACTTTGGAAGTCGAGTGTGAAAATCAAACAGCTCAACCCACCGAAGTTGCTATTGGAGAGGGCACAGGTTCGACTTATTACCTCCCCGTGGATAATTTCTATAAATATTCTTACACCCAACAGATATTCGATGCCAGCGAAATCGGTTCTGCTGGAACGATTAGCGCAGTTTCTTTCCAATATAAATATTCAACTCCCAACTCAAAGAAAACAAGTGTGAATATGTACCTTGGACATACTAATAAATCCGAATTTGCCTCTACTACAGATTATGTGAGTTTCAACAACTTACAATTGGTTTATTCCGGAGATCTGGTATGTAACACAGGCTGGAACACCTTCACTTTCGATGCACCATTCGAATATAATGGCACCGATAACTTGGTGTTGGTTGTTGACGACAATTCCAATGGCTATAACAGCAGTTCCTACGTGTTCTACTCTCACACCACGACAGGATACAAGTCAATTTATCACCATAGCGATAGTCAAAATGCCGATCCACAAACTCCTCCTACCGCTAGCGGTCGTTTAATGTATCGTAACAACGTGAAATTCCAGATGGTAGCTCTTGCGTGCGATGAAGTAGTTTACTGTCCGTCTCCGACCCTGAACGAAGACGTAACAATTGAAAACACCAATGTTGTGGTGACGTGGACCGCCGGCGGTTCAGAGACTTCCTGGATGGTTGTCTATAGCCTTAACAATGGCGACAATGTAATCGACTCCAATGTGACCACCAATAGCTATTCTATTCCTGTAGAGTTGAACACCGGCTACAACTTGCATTTTGAAGTGTTCGCCAACTGCGATTTACAGTCTATTGCCGCGGTGCAGAACTATTCGTTTACTACGCCTCCCTGTTTAGGTGGTACTACAGTTAATTTGACTGGCACGAGTTCAAGTCAATATTTGCCTTCGAATGCTTATTATAATTATAGTTATTCTCAACAAATTTACTTGGCTAGTGAAATCAACCAACCTCGTGGAGGTCAGATTAAAGCTATTACGTTGGAAGTTGATCACAATTCGGCAACTCGAAATCTGAATGTATATCTGATGAACACAACGGCTCAATCCATTACAGCATTCGAACCAATTAACAATGCCACGTTGGTGTTCTCTGGAAATAAATTATTATCTGGTGTTGTTACTTTTGAATTCAGTACACCTTTCGATTATAATGGAACAGACAACTTAATGCTGATAGTGGATGACAATACGAATTCATATTCTTCTAGTTACCCATATTTTAAGACACACACCGCTCATAATAACTGTTCAAGGTATATATGTAGTGATTATACTAATTATGATCCGACAGGTACTATAAGCGGTGGTACGGCCTTATCTGCCCGCAACAACATACAATTTACGATTTGTCCTCCTTTACCTTGTTCTGCACCTTCAATCGTTGCCTTTGACGAAGCCACCAATACTCTTACGTGGAGTGCCGGCGCCGAAGGTACGCCCGAAAGTTATAATATCCAGTATCGCAAAGCCGGAACAAATGATCCCTATGTAACAGTTTCTACGACAGAAGAATCATACGTGTTTACCGATCTGGAAACCGCAACAACGTATGAAATAGGCGTACAAACCAACTGTGGTGAAACAGATGGCCTTTCATCATGGAAGACCATTACCGTTTCCATCCCCTGCCAGACAACTTGTCTTTATACTGTCGAAATGACCGATTCGTATGGTGATGGTTGGAATGGAAATTCCATCCAAGTGTTTGTGGGTGGTGTTCAAAGTCAGACGCTAACTATTAGTTCAGGCAATAGCAACGTAGTCACTGTTGAAGTGTGCGGCGAAGCTGAGTTTAGATGGTCGACTGGCAGTTATCCTAATGAAGCGTCATTTATCATTTATGATCCCGACATGAACGAAGTTTATGCTTGTTCTAGCGGTTCTACGCTTTCAAATGGATCTACCTTCTATACAACTCCGTCTTGCGTACCTCCTACCTGTTCCGTGCCGACCTCTTTTGTGCTTACACAATCTGGTAACGATTACATTGTGTCGTGGAGTGCTGGAACGAACGGAACCCCGGAAAGTTACAACTTCCAGTATCGCTTGATGGGCGACGAAGAGTTCACCACTGTTGTCCTTACCGATACTTTATATACTTTCGTAAACCCGGTACCCGGCTCAATATATGAGTTCCAGGTTCAAGCCAATTGCGGCAGCGCAGACGGCGAGTCTAAATGGTCTGATGTTATGTCTATCGTAGTACCCGCAGATTGTAGTCAAACTTTTGACGTGCCGTTTGTAGAGACTTTCGACTTCAACAGTACGACTATTGGTTGCTGGACTATAGTTGATAGAGACCACGATGGACATACGTGGGGTCTTGGACAAACTCCGTCAACAAACACTCATAATGGTAGCGACAGATGTGCCATTTCTGCGTCCTATGATAATGATACTGAAACGCCGCTTAATCCCGACAACTGGTTGATATCTCCTGCTATCAATGTAGTTGAGAATTCCCAATTGAGATACTGGTTGAGAGGCCAAGATGCTAGCTATGCCGAAGAGTATTATAGTGTATATGTTGCAACCGATGCGGACATAACCGCATTCCTTGCCACCTTACCTGTTGATTCCGGTTATGCTACTGGTGAATATGTCGAGACGGTCATAGATTTGAGCGCGTATGCAGGACAAACTGTACATGTTGCTTTCCGTCATCACAATGTGACCGATATGTTCTACTTGAATTTGGACGATGTCTCTATTATCTTGGATCCTTGTGCCGGCTATACCATCACCGAAGCGAATCCTTATACCGAAGACTTTGAGGAATATACAGGCAGCGGCGAGATCGAATTGGACAACTGCTGGTATTCCGATGGTGCCGGCTACACAGCGGGCAATGGCGTGAAGTCTCCGTTTGTGTATGGAAACTATAGTTATGCTGCCCATTCCGGTTCCAATTCTTTGGAAATGAAGGGCAATCAAGGTATGGTAGTGCTTCCTGTGTTCACCAACGATGTCAACACTTTGAGCATGACCTTCTGGGCCAATAGAGTTTCCACCTCCTATACCGACAATTTGGTGATCGGTGTGATTACCGACATTAACGACCCGACCACATTTGTTTCCGTTGATACGTTGACGTCAGTTGGTACACGCGGAAACACCTCTTTCATTGGACCGATCGTGTTCTCCAACGTTCCCGCAAACGGCAGAATCGCTCTCCGCTACACTAGCACCGGTTCTACTCAATCATGGAATTTTGACGACTTTACCGTCTATTTGACTCCTACCTGCTTTACTCCTGAAAATCTGGAGGTGAGCAACATCACGGCAAACAGCGCCAAGATTTCGTGGACGGATCCCGAGCATCAGACCAACTATGCAGTGGAATACAAGGAGGAAGACGCCACCGTGTGGACCACGATTGCAGGTGACACCTCTAACCATGTCGAACTTGCCGGCCTTGATGAATTGACCACCTATAATGTCCGCATGAAGGCAGTGTGCGGTGAAGGCGATGAATCGCAATACACCGACGAAATATCCTTCACCACCCATGCCATACCAGCTACATTGCCCTACAACTTCAGCTTCGACAGCGCAGATGAGAGTGGCAGATGGCAGTTGGTCAACGGCACACAAACCAACAAGTGGATTGTCGGCAATGCCACGGGCAACGGCGACAGCAACGCTCTGTACGTGACGGATGACAATGGCGAAAACAACCATTATACCAATTCCGCAACCTCTGTTTGGGCATACCGCGACTTTGAAGCGGATTCTGCCTATAAGTATGAGTTAAGCTTCGATTGGAAAGGTTATGGCGAAGGCAATTACGATTACCTCCAAGTGTTTGTCGGCGAAATTGGCAATGTGACTGCCGGCAGCAGCAGCGCTCCAACCGGTACCTCAAGAATAGCCCAACTCAACCAAAATAATGAATGGAGCACATTCAACATAGATTTGGGCTCCGATTTTTCTGGTTACAAACGCATCTACTTCTTGTGGAAAAATGATGGTTCAGGAGGACAACAAACACCTGCCGCCATCGACAACATCTCCATTGTGGCAGTGGATAAGGATCTCCAGATTGTATCTATCGAACCTATTCTTGACAATTGTGACCTTAGCGAGGCAAATGTTACCGTCAAGGTGAACAACCATACGTTCTCCGATGTTGTCAACGGCTTCACGGCAATGTGTGTTTTGAATGGTACGGACACCATTTCCGAGACGGTGAACGCAACCATAGAGCCTAACGGCACATACACCCACACTTTTGCTACGATTCCTGAGTATAATGATGGATCCAACAACATCCAGGTGACGATCGTCTATGACGGCGACATGGATTTGACCAACAACACTCTTACCCTTGCCAATGTCAACCTCTTGGTGCCCGAGACGGTTCCTTATACTCAAAACTTCACCGCCGTACAAGCCAACAAGGGCGGCTGGAACAACTTCGATGTCAACGAGGACGGTGTGATGATGACGATGGACAATGCCATCGTTTACACCTACAACGACACTCTTGACGCCAACGATTGGATGATGACGCCTTGTTTCGAACTTCCTGCCGGCAACTATGTCATTTCATACGACTACGCCGCCAACAGCAATTTGAACGAGGCCTTTGAAGTGAAGTACGGTTTTGGTGCCACCGTGGCCGATATGACCGAACTAATCAACACGCATAACTTCAGCGGTACGGAAACCAACACGGCTTCCAACGTCATTACCATTGCGGCCGACGGTGTCTACAACTTCGGCTTCCACGCTCTCTCTGAAGCAGGTAACTTAGGTTTCAGCATTGACAACTTCTCCATTATGCCGGTCATCGACGTTGTCGTGACTGCGGGTGAGCATGGTACTGTCACGCCGCTGGGTACTATTCAAGTTCCTTACAACGAAGATCTCACCATCAACATCATTCCTGACGAAATGTATCATACCGCTGGTGTTTGGGTTGATGGCGAGCGTGTGATGAACGAAGACCCGTTCAACGCTAGCTTCATGATGTATACCCTTGAGAATATCACCGAGCCTCATACGATCAACGTAGAATTCAAGATGGAATTCCACATCTTCAAGTATGTTTACAACTACAGCGATCAGTATCCTGAGGTAGGTGGTTATTTCGTACCGGCTACACCTGACACGCTGTTGGATCCTACGGCCCATACGCTGACCATGGTTGCTGATGAAAACTATAGTTTGCACAGCTTGGTGGTTGGTACCATTCCTCCGGCATCTGAAGGCGCCATCATCGATGGTGAGAACGTCATCGCCGATGTGACCTTCGATCCTGCTACGGGTACTTACACTTACACGATTGATACGATGTATGTGGCTAACTACTACGTACAAGCATGCTTCAAGATTGACACCGTGAATATCCACTACACCTCCATTGCCGGTACTGGCGTGTTTGACGGTGTAACGGTTGCCGCTGGCGAAAGCTATGACACTTGGGTTGACATTGGTGCAGATCACACTTCCACCATCGCTCCGGCCGATGGCTTCTACACCATGGCTGTGACCGTGAATGCTGTGAACACCGGTATCATTGATCACTATGATTTTGAAGACATTACTACTACTCAGTATGTGTCTGCCCAATTCGGTCACATGGTAACTACCGAGATCGCCAACCTCAACGGTAATTCTTATCTTGGCTCTGATGATGTAAGAGGAACTATTGAACCCGACACCCAATATGTGGTGGCTGGCTATCCTGCTACTGTTACCGGTACTATTGATGATCATTTCCACTTGTACAGCTTCCTTGTGAACGGCGTGAATATGATTAATGATGTTCAATTTGACGGTAACAACTTCACGTACACCATCGATTCTCTCGACGTCAACACGCACATTCAAGCCTTTGTCGCCATCGATTCCGTTGCTATCATCTACATTGTGGATGGTGGTCACGGTTACGTAAACGGCAATCCTATGAATGCAGTGTCCTACGACACCTTGTGGATCGACTATATGTCTGACTATATGAACATATTCCAGGCCGCCGATGGTTACAGCATCATCAACGTGACTGTAAACGGCATTGCTTACAATGCAATTCCTCAATGGTCTACCGAAATGATTACCGAACCTCAGTATATCACGATTACCTTCGGCTTGAACGAGTATGACATTATTACCATGGCTGACGGTGCTGGTGTTGTAAGCCCGAGCGTACACATCACATACGATCCTAACTACACCTACACCTTCACCGCTACACCTGCTATTGGTCACCACATCAGCCAGATCATCCGCAATGGCGAAGAACTCACGGTTGTGAATCCTGAAGCCGTCTTCACGGATGTTTTGACCAACATCTTGAATGATTACACCTACATGGCCTTCTTCGAGCCCAATGTCTACACAATCACCGCATCTGCCGGTGAGGGTGGTACAATTGATCCGTTCGGACCTCAGAACTATGTATATGGTAGTACACCTACCTACACAATCATTCCTGCCGTTGGATATGCTATCGATGAGGTTACCGTTGATGGCGCAGTTGTCACATTGACTAACGGCACTTACACCTTCGCTGCTTTGACTGGTGATCACACCATCCACGCAACCTTCGTTGATGACAACTACACGATTACGGCTTCTGCCGGTAATGGTGGTTCCATTACGCCTAGTGGCGCTGTTACGGTTGCCGCTGGTTCTTCAGCAACATTCGACATCACTCCTGCTACGGGTTATGTGATCGCTGATGTTGAGGTTGACGGCGCATCTGTGGGTGCTGTTCCCAGCTACACCTTCGAAGACATTGCCGCTAACCACACTATCGAGGCTACGTTTACTTCTATCATGTTCAACATCAACGCTACAGCTGGTGTTGGCGGTACGATCAGCAACCTCGGTAACACGTCTGTGGCTTACGGCAGCACGCCTACCTACACCATCACTCCTGCCGCTGGCTATGCTATCGACTATGTGACGGTAGACGGTGCAGTGGTTACATTGACCAACAACGCCTACACCTTCGCTCCTGTAACGGCTAACCACACCATCCACGCTGCCTTCACGATGCTGTATCATACCATCACCGTGACTGCACCGAACAATGGTACTATCACCCCGAGTGGCGTGGTTACTGTTGCTCACAATGCTACCCCGTCATTCACCGTTACACCTAATCTCGGTTACGAAGTGACCGCTATCACGGTGGGTAACACTAATGTGATCAACAACGCTCAAGCAACAGGAACAGGTGCTTATGTTTACACCTTCCCGGCTGTCACCGCCGACCAAACGTTGACCGCTACGATGACTCTCAAGACCTTCACGATTACGGCTACTGCTGGCGCCCATGGCTCCATCAATGGTCCTACCACCGTGAACTATGGTCAGAATGCCGCTTACACCATCACTCCCGACGAGGACTACGAAGTGCTCGACGTTGTGGTGGACGGTATCTCTGTTGGCGCCCGTACTTCCTACATCTTCCACAATGTGACGGCTAACCACACCATCGCTGTCACCTTCAAGGTTGAAAATTGTATACGTCCGTACAACTTGCAAGTCATCAACATTGACACTGCATCTGCTACTTTGACTTGGTACCATCCGAGTGCTTCTTCCTATGACATTCGTTACAAGACTATCACCAGTACAACCTGGACAATGATCCAGAATGTTCCTGGCTTTAGCTATGATGTTACCAACTTGCAGTCTGGTACCAACTATGTATGGCAAGTCAAGGCCAACTCCCTGGGTTGCACCGACGCCGATTGGTCTAATGCCAATACGTTCAAGACAAACGTCAACACCCACACTCCTGATGGCGTTGTTGACTACGTCAAGAATCACGTCAGAGTGTTCGCCGTGAACAACAATGTAAACATCGTCAATGATTACAACATTGTCATCGAGAATGTTGACATCTATGACATGTATGGCAAGTTGATCTACAACGGACACGTGAACAACAATCCTGAAGTGATTGGTTTGAACGTGGCAACAGGTACCTACATCGTGAGATTGACCACGGATCAAGGCCCTGCCGTTTACAAGCTCTTCATCACGAAGTAAGCTTTTAAACTCAACTTTAAAGGGGTTGCGCATTGCGTAACCCCTTTTTTAGTATCTTTGCGGTCCCGATAGGAAATCAATTAAAAATTAAAGATATACGCTATGAAAGAATCTATCACTATGAGCATGAATCCTTTGGTTAACTATTTGAAAAAGAGTCCAAAGGAGTTTACTAAAGCCGACATGATGCGTTACGTGGAAGAAAACGGCATCAAAATGATCAACTTCCATTATGTGGCCGGTGACGGCCGAATCAAAACGTTGGGTTTTGTGTTGCACAGTCGCGAGTATATGGAGCAAATCCTCTCTAATGGCGAGCGCGTGGACGGTTCCAATATCTTTCCCGCTTTTATTCACGCCGGCTCCTCCGATCTTTATGTGATCCCTCGTTTTTCCACGGCGTTCATCAATCCGTTTGCCGAGATTCCAACCTTGTCATTTCTTTGTTCCTACTATAACAAAGACGGACAACCCTTGGAGAACTCTCCCGAATATATCTTGCGCAAGGCCAGCCGTTCTTTCACCGAGGTGACGGGCATGTATTTCCAGGCCATGGGCGAATTGGAATACTACGTTATCGGCGATGCCGAGAGTTTGTACACCATCCCTGATCAACGTGGCTATCACGAGTCTGCTCCCTTTACCAAATTTGAGAGCTTCCGCGCCGAATGTATGTACAACATAGCCAAGGCCGGCGGCAAAATCAAATATGGTCACTCCGAAGTGGGCAACTTCACCATGAATGATAAGATTTATGAGCAAAATGAAATTGAATTCCTCGTCACTGACGTAGAAGAAGCAGCCAATCAGTTGGTTTTGGCAAAGTGGATCATCCGCAATCTGGCTTATGAATACGGCTTGGATGTCACTTTCTCTCCGAAAATCACGGCTGGTAAGGCTGGTAGTGGCTTGCATATCCACACTTGTATCGTAAATGCCGAAGGTAAAAACCAATATGTAACCAAAGGCAAGCTGAATTCCATTGCAAAAACGGCTATTGCTGGCTATATGACTTGTGCCGGTTCCTTGACGGCTTTCGGCAATACCAACCCCACCTCTTATTTCCGTTTGGTACCTCATCAAGAGGCTCCCACCTCCATCTGCTGGGGCGACCGTAACCGTTCCGTGCTCGTGCGCGTACCCCTGGGCTGGACGCACAAGAACGACATTGTGGCTGAACTCAACCCGATGGAAAAACCGGTCAAGAAAGACCGTTCCCAAAAACAGACCGTAGAGTTCCGTTGTCCGGACGGTTCCGCCGACATCTATTTGTTATTAGCCGGTCTTGTGTGCGCAGCACGCCATGGCTTTGAGATGGAAGGTGCTCTCCAATTCGCAGAGAAGACCTACGTTGACGTGGACATCCATCGTCCTGAGAACAAAGCCCTGGTCGAGAAACTCGCCCAATTGCCTACCTCTTGCTGGGAATCTGCCGACGAATTGAGCAGAAATAGGGAAATATTCGAAAACCACGGTGTCTTCAACGCCGAGATGATCGATGATATCGTAAAACAACTCAAATCTTTCAAAGACCAAAAAATCCGTAAGGAGATTGTCAACAATCCCGACTTGATGACCAAAATGGTCGATGAATACTTCTATTGTGGATAAAAATGAATACAACCGTAATTATCGTAGCTTGCCTGGTTTTCGTGGCCATCGTGACCATTTTCAAAATGTGGTCTGATCGATCTGTCAAGCTCCAGGCGATGCAAAACAGCAAGGAAACGAAAGGTATCGTATTACCTTTACGTCTGCAAGCGTATGAACGTATGGCTCTCTTTTTGGAGCGTATAGAACCCAATCAATTGGTTATGCGTATTCACGCACCCGGTTTGACGATACCTCAAGAGCAAAACCTTTTTTTAACCGCCATTCGGACGGAGTTCGAGCATAATCTTTCACAACAAATCTATATCTCCAATCAGGTGTGGACTGAGGTGAGCAATGCAAAAAATGACATCATTGACATTATCAACACAGTGGCAGAACAGATGGAAGAAGGAGCCGACAACCAGCAGTTTGCCGAGGCCTTGCTGATTGCGGCGGCGCAAAAGCCCGTCGTGGACCACGCGTTGACCGTATTG
This sequence comes from Bacteroidales bacterium, assembly GCA_024685175.1. Taxonomy (GTDB): domain Bacteria; phylum Bacteroidota; class Bacteroidia; order Bacteroidales; family WCHB1-69; genus F23-D06. Next base: position 90,369 of record JAIKWD010000016.1, on the reverse strand, counting down.
AAAACCGATATTCAACGGTTGTTTTAATTAAACAAATCAAACACAAACGCACGTTCAAACGTGCGTTTTTTTTTGTATATTTGCGCCGCATTTTTGCAAAACAACCAATCATTTTTTTTAAACTTAAATTAAAATCTATGAACAACGCAAATTACGTATTCAGAGAACCCCAAAATGAACCTGTGTATTCCTATGCGCCGGGAACTCCTGAAAGAAAACTCTTGCAAGCCGAATTAGACAAACAATATAATCAGGTAATAGAAATCCCGTTGATTATCGGCGGTAAGGAAGTGAAGACCGGAAACATGGGCCAGGTAGTTATGCCCACCGAACACAGCCATGTGTTGGCCAACTATCACAAAGTAGGGGAAAAAGAGGTTCAGATGGCTATCGATGCCGCTATGGCAGCCAAGAAAGATTGGGAAGAGATGCCTTGGATCCAAAGAGCTGCCATTATGATGAAAGCCGCTGAATTGTTGGCCACCAAATACAGATACATCCTCAATGCTTCTTGTATGTTGGGTCAGGGCAAGAGCCCGATGCAGGCCGAGATCGACTGCCCGTGCGAGGCTATCGACTTTTTGCGTTTCAATACCTATTTTGCTTCCCAACTCTATGGCCAACAACCTATTTCCGACCACAGCACACTCAACCGCAATGAGTATCGTGGAATGGAGGGTTTCGTGTACGCCATCACCCCGTTCAACTTCACCTCCATTGCACTGAACCTCAACGTGGCTCCCGCCTTGATGGGCAACGTGACCATTTGGAAACCTTCCACCACCGCCATCTTGTCCAACTACTACATTATGAAGTTGTTGCAAGAGGCCGGTCTGCCCGACGGCGTCATCAACTTCCTGCCGGGTAGCGGTTCCGTTATCAGCAAAGTGGCCTTCAAGTCACCGCACTTGGCAGGTATCCACTTTACGGGCAGCACATCCACGTTCAAGAGCTTCTGGAAACTCATTGGCGAGAATATCGACATCTATAACACCTATCCCAAGATCGTGGGCGAAACGGGTGGCAAGGATTTCATCTTTGCTCACAAGACCGCTCCCGCTCGCGAGTTGGCCGTGGCCATTCTGCGTGGCGCCTTCGAATATCAAGGACAGAAATGCTCCGCCGCATCCCGTGCATACGTTCCCAAGTCTTTGTGGGAACCTACATTGGAGCACATCAAAGATATGATGACCACCGTGAAGATGGGTGACGTTCGCGACTTCTCCAACTTCGTCAATGCGGTCATCGATGAGAAGTCCTTCGACAACATTGCCGGTTACATTGACCGTGCAAAGGCCTCCAACGACGCTGAAATCGCCCTGGGCGGCCATTACGACAAGTCGGTGGGCTATTTTGTGGAGCCGACCATTATCGTGGCTAAGAAGCCCGATTACGAGTCCATCCGCGAAGAGATCTTCGGACCTGTCATCACCGTTTATGTGTATGATGACGACAAATTTGAAGAGATGTTGCGCGTCTGCGACGAGACTTCACCGTATGCCCTCACGGGTTCCATTTTCGCCCAAGACCGTTATGCCATCGAGAAGGCCGAACAGATGCTCCGTCACTCTGCGGGCAACTTCTACATCAACGACAAGCCTACGGGCGCTGTGGTGGGTTGCCAACCCTTCGGCGGTGCTCGTGCTTCCGGCACCAACGACAAGGCCGGTAGTATGCTCAACCTTGTGCGTTGGATCAGCGCTCGTTGTATCAAGGAGACGTTCGTTCCCGCCACCGACTACGGTTATCCGTTCCTGGCAAAATAATGTATCCAACGATGCCACATTGTGGCGTCATTACCCAATAACATGTGTAGAGGCAACCATGCGTTGCCTCTACATTTTTTTTATAATTTTGTCGCGAAATTCAATGTGAGATGTTGCAACAAATCAATTTATCCCAGCGCCTGCATTCTTTGGAAACTCCGATGGTTATGGGCATCTTGAATGTCACCGAAGATTCGTTTTATGACGGTGGCAAATACCAAACCGAAGATACAGTGTTGAGCAGGGTAGGGCAGATGTTGGAAGAAGGGGCGGACATCATTGATATCGGGGCGGTTTCGACGCGCCCCGGCGCACAGGACCTGCCCGAAGAGGAAGAGGTGGCTCGCATCCGGAAATGGGTCGCCACAATTATGTCCGCGTACCCCGACGCGATGATGTCCGTGGACACTTGGCGCGCCTCGGTGGCCCGTGCCGCCGTGCAGGAGGGTGCCGCCATCATCAACGACATCTCCGGCGGCACATTCGACCCCGATATGATCCCCACCATCGGCGAACTACAGGTGCCATACGTACTGATGCACACTCCCGCCAAGCCGGACCGGATGCAGCAGCATACCCAATACGACGACCTCCTCGCCGATATGATGGAGTTCTTCGGCCAACAGATCGCCAAGCTCTACGATGCCCACGTCCACGACATCATCCTTGACCCCGGATTCGGCTTCGGCAAGACGTTGGAACAAAACTACTACCTAATGGACAACCTGGAGGCATTTCACGTTTTTGGTTTGCCAATTTTGGTTGGAATATCAAGGAAATCAATGATTTATAAACTATTGGACACCACTCCCGACCACGCCCTCAACGGTACGACGGTGCTCAACACCATCGCCCTCACCAAGGGCGCCGCCATCCTGCGCGTACATGACGTGAAGGAGGCAGTAGAGGTCAGAAAAATAGTAAAGGGGTTTTAAATACTTTTAAAACCCCTTTACTAAATACAAATGGCTATTTGTTAAAATGGCAGATCGTCGGTTCCGTCAGGACCGGGTTCATAAGCCGTGTCGGGAACAGTGGGCACAGCAGCACCTGCGTTGTTGGGCACTTGCGTGGCTACAGAACCGCTTTCGTCGCCCTTCGGAGTCAAGATCGTGAAAGTGTTAGCTTCGATTTCCGTAATGTAACGCTTTTGGCCATTGTCTTCCCAATTGCGTGTACGCAAACGACCCTCTAGGTAAATCATCTTACCCTTGTTGAGGTACTTTTCGGCGTTTTCAGCCAAATTGCGCCAACAAATGATGTTGTGCCATTCGGTAGCCTCTACACGGTTGCCATTTTTGTCTCTGTAATACTCCGATGTTGCCATCGTGAAGGATGCTTTTTTTACATTGTTTTCAAAAGTTCTGACGTCGGGATCCTTTCCTAACCGACCAATCAAGATTACTTTATTAACTCCTGACATAGTAATTTGTTTTTAAGTTCGGTGCAAAGATAATAAAAATTTTTAATATTTCAATAAAATTATAATATTGTTAATTATTTTTTTAATGATGGTTTGTAAAATGATTCCGTGAGGATTTTTTGGGCATTGGGATTGCTCATAATTTCAGCAAGTGTAATCTCAGGATGTTGTTTCATATAGCTTTGTATGATCCGCCAGCCTAGATAGGCCCCGGCACGACCTGGAGAATTGTTGCCGAAGTCGCGAGTAAAAGGGGTTTCGTCTATGAAACGTCGGATGGCATCTTCATCCTTGGAATACAGCAGGTTCTTTTCGATAAAGAATTGCCATACTTGACCTTCATGTTGCACAATCCAATTGTATTTGTCATTGTCGTATCCAATAATATCCTGTTTGGACGCATTGGGGAACATGGTTTGAGTCAGGAAAAGCTTTTTCCCTTCGTAAATCATATTATCCAGAAGCGTAACAAGCGTCTTGTCGGGCAAATGACGATAAGCCATTACTTTGGTAAAGCAATCGGTTGGGATGTGATTGCGTGTGCAACGGGCGCTGACAAACTTGGGCATGCCGGCGTATTCGTAATACTTGTAGTCTTTTCCCAAATACATGTCTAGATTGATGAACATGCTATTGCCATATCCCCAAGCAGAAGGAATGGAGAAATCCAAACCGGAAACCATGGCATAAATCTGTGGAAGCGTATCATCGGGAAAATGTGTCAAGTAAATCTTGAAAGCTTCAGAAAGTTGTTGTTCAAGATCGTTGAGATTAGGATATTGTTTTTGGGTTTCTTTGTAGATGTCTTTAATCGTCTGATCGGTAAGATAACCCTTGAGCGATTTCATCATCTTCGCATCCTTCCAGCAATCTTTGGCTATAAGAATTTCAGGCACTTTGCCATAAAGACTCTCCACTCCTGCCGCGAGATTGTTTGGATCTAAGTTGAAAAGCATTTGATCATAACGTACAATGTTGATTTCCACGTTTTTGACTTGGCTCTCTTGTTTTGGCGTAAGTTTTGGCGTGGCCACTTTTTCTTTTTTGTGACAGGCAGTGCAACAAAGGACAAGCGACAATATTATCAATAATGTCTTTTTCATAGGAATGGTTTTAGAGTTGCAAAGGTAGTAAAAATGTGACTAACCTTGTTGTTTGATTTGGTTAACGATTATTAACACTTTTAAAAACCTAATAAATAGATAGTTGTAGAATTATTTATCAAAAAAACGCTGTTAGTATTCACAAAAATGCAAGTTTTAATAAATAAAAATCTATTTTTGGCAGTTTTTTGAAAAATGGGCCAAAGTTGTCAAATAGTCCATTATTATTACATTTAATAAGAATAAAAAGATTAGAAATTAAGTAAAAAAGACAATGAAATTGAAAAAAATGTTCGGAAAATGCTTGACGTTTTCCATATTCGCCTTCTTGATGTTGTTGGCTCCGAAGGGAGGCCTTCAGGCACAAGTGGAGTATACCGGGGGGCAATTCTTCGGCACGATTGGCAATAGTACGTGGACGGTGCCTTCCGACACGGCCAAGGTGCTCAGCGTAACCTTCGAGGCCATCGGCGGCGGCGGTGCAGGCGGTCGTGTCAACAGAACGGGTTTCTTTTCCGCTTTTCCCACCTCTGCCGGCGGTAGCGGTGCGGCATACGCCCGAAGCATCATCGAGAACCCCACGGCGGGAGACACTTATTCCATAGTGGTCGGTGCTGGTGGAACCAATCCCGAAGGCACGGCTACCGATGGAGGTGAAAGTAAAGTCTCGATTAATGGTTCCGACGTGGTCAAGGCAGCCGGTGGCGTGTCTGTTACAGGTACCAACAATCAAACCCAGGCGACGGCGGCCCTCGTGTCGGCTTCCGTGGGCAATAGCATCATCCGTATTGGTGGCAACGGCAGTGCTCCATATTCTGGTAGCAAGGCTGGTCACGGCGGTGGTGCCGGCGGTCCCGACCGCAACGGCGGCAATGCCGTGGCACCGACTCGCAATGCCGATGGATCGGCAGGTGTTGGCGGTGGCGGCGATGCCGGTAACGGCGCGAAGGGTTCCAAAACAGGTTCCTCTTGGCCTGGCAACCCTCCCGCGGGTGACAACTACGGCGGCGGCGGCGCCGGCGCGTGGTGTACGAATTCTCTTTTCGGCCTCATCCCAAACAAAGCACCTGGCGGTCCTGGCGCACAGGGCTGCGTCCGCGTGACCTATACCTATGTCAAACACGACATCGAGGTGGCCGACCTCAAGGACACTATCTGCTCCGCCACGAGAGTGCAACCTACCATAGAGCCCGACCTCTTCAACCTTGACGCGGCCGACACCCGTTACTCTTGGGATGCCCCGACCGCAACGGGCATCTTAGGCATTACGGCAGGCATTGATCAGACGGATTTCAGCCAGACTTTGGTCAACACCACAGACGAGACACAAATCGTAGTCTACACGGTAACGGCCACCAACGATGGCAACTCCGATGAGTTCACCATTACGGTTTACGTCTACCCCGAAGCTGCCGCCGGCACAATCAGCGCCGACCAGCTCGTATGTCAGGATATGGTCATCAACACGTTTGTCAGCGACACCGACCCGTCCGGCGGTGGCGAGAATCCGACCTATGGATGGCAAGTCTCCTACGACGGCTCGACCTGGACCGATGTGGACAATGCCAACGCTTTGACCTATATTCCCGCCACGGCGTTGCTCACCGATTTGACGAACCAATTCAGAAGAACTTATACCACTTCTTGCGGCACGATGGTCAGCAATGTGCTTGTCGTGACTAACCCCAACCCGCTGGAGCCGGGCTCCATCGATGTGTCCGGCGATCCTGCCGGCGGCTATTGCGGCTATGACGATGTCAACGCCACATTGACCGCCACCCCGACCGCAAGACCCGAGGTTATCGCCCCTGCGTTTACCTACCAATGGCAACAGTCGATTGCCGGTGGCGCTTGGACCGACATTGCTGGTGCTACGAGTTCCACATACACCGTGTCGTTTGAGCTTGTAACCACCACGATCAGTTATCGTTACCAGGTGAAATATGAAGATTGTGCGGAGATGACCTCCAACAGTACCTACGACATCACCAAACTGGAGAATGTGGATTATACCGATCAGTTCACCACGTATGAGTTGGCTATGGACTATGGCTACAGCGACGCCGATTTCAGTTCTATTCCCACTCCGGTGCTCGACCCGACCCCGATATCCATTACGCCCAACTTCAACACGACCGAGCGTCATGCTCCCGGCACCTATACCATCTCTTGGACGGTAGAGGAGAACTGCGGCACGTTCGAGTACAACCAGGACGTGGTCGTTGCATTGCCGCCTTGCGGTGATGACTTGTTCGCCGAGGACATTGAAGGCCACCGGTACGCCACGATGCGTGTAGGCCTTACCTGCTGGATGGCCGAGAACTTGCGCAGTACGCTCTATTCCGACGGCACCAACATCCCTATGGCCGATGTCTACACCAGTCCTGAAAGACCCGACCTCACCGAAAACGAGGAGAACTTCGGTCGTCTCTACTCTTGGTACTCTGCAATGCGGGTGTCTGAAGGCAACAACGAGGCCGTTCCCGCTAAGGTCTCCGGTGCCACGGGCGACTATGTGCAAGGTGCTTGCCCCAAAGGTTGGGGTTTGCCCACCGCGGAAGAATACAACCAGGTGCTGGCCGAGGCCGGTGACGCAGATCATATGAAATCCCCTGAGACAAGCGACTGGTTGCCCGGCCACGCTGGTCCTGCCGCCAATAAGTTCGACGCCGTGGGCGCAGGTTTCCGCGACAACTTCTCCGGTCGTTACGAGAATATCTTGGCCCAGACCGACTTCTGGACCGTCACTACCGGAACCACAGTCGTCAAGGGCGTGTGTAGCGAGATCACTCATACCTGCCCCAGTCTGATCATCAAGGAAGAAGCAAAGGGCCGCGGATTCAGTATCCGTTGCGTCAAGAAAAACTAAAGCTCATAGCACTGCGTAGTGCTTTATCCCCTGTAAGTTGTCGGTGGAGACCGTGTAAAAGCCGTCTTCACCGACAACTTATTTTTCGTATCTTTGCGGCCTTGAAAAAAAGGCTAATTAATTACTAAACATACACATATTTATGGAAAGACTTTCTAGAAGAGTTACCACAATGGCCGCGTCCGAAACGTTGGCTATGACCGCCTTGGCTCGTGAGCTGAAGGATAAAGGCAAAGATGTCATCAGTTTGAGCATCGGCGAACCTGATTTCAACACTCCCGAAACGGTCAAGGAGTACGCAAAACAAGCTATCGACGACAACTTTACGCATTATCCGCCGGTGCCGGGTTATGCAGACCTGCTCAAGGCCATCAGCGCCAAGTTCAAACGCGACAACAACCTGGACTATGCCACCAACCAAATCGTGGTCTCCACAGGCGGCAAGCAATCCATCTTCCAAACCGTAATGGCTTTGGTGAACCCTGGTGAAGAGGTGCTTATTCCGACTCCCTATTGGGTCTCCTATCGTGCCATCGCCGAAATGGCCGGAGCCAAATGCGTATACGTGCCCGCCAAGTTGGAAAACGATTTCAAGGTAACTCCCGAGCAACTGGAAGCCGCCATCACACCCAACACCAAGTTGATGATGTTCAGCAGTCCTTCCAACCCCACGGGTATGGTGTATACCAAGGATGAACTGCGTGCCATCGCCGAGGTGGTGAGCCGTCATCCCCAAATGATGATTATGGCCGACGAGATCTACGAGCACATCAACTTCGTAGGCGGTCACGAGAGCATCGCCCAATTCGATTTCATCAAGGACCAAGTGGTTACCGTGAACGGTGTGGCCAAGGGTTTTGCTATGACCGGTTGGCGTATCGGTTTCATCGGCGCACCCGTTGAGGTGGCCAAGGCTTGCTCCAAGATGCAGGGCCAGATCACGTCCGCTACCGGCTCCATCTCCCAACGCGCCGCCCTGCGCGCGATGGAAATGGATCCCAAGACTTCCGAGGATATCATCCAAATGCGCAATACCTTCAAACAGAGAAGAGACCTCGTTTATAGTCTGTTGAAAGAAATCCCCGGATTCGAAGTATGTCTGCCGCAAGGCGCCTTCTATTTCTTCCCGAAGGTTAAATCACTCTACGGCAAGAACGTACCTGCCGATTCCGAGTTTGCAAAGCAATACGGCAAGACTCTCTTGGAGAACTCCAAGGACTTGGCGTTCTACCTGTTGCTCGATGCCAGCGTCTCCACCGTGCAAGGCAGCGCCTTCGGCGACGACGACTGCATCCGTCTCTCCTACGCCACCTCCGAGGACAAGCTCAAGGAGGCCTGCCGCCGTATCAAACAAGCGGTAGAAAACTTGAAATAATTTAAAAATCAATCTTTTAAAAAATAAAAAATGGCAGCCATAACCCATACGGATTTCCATTTTCCGAAACAAAAAAGCGTTTATCACGGCAAAGTCCGCGATGTGTATAATATTGACGACAAGATCCTTGTGATGGTCGCCACCGACCGTATTTCGGCTTTCGATGTAATCTTGCCGAAAGGTATTCCCAGCAAGGGCCAGATTCTGAACCAGATTGCGGCCCGTTTCTTGGATGCCACGCAAGACATCTGCCCCAACTGGAAGTTGGCCACGCCCGACCCGATGGTCACGGCGGGCATCTTGTGCAAGGGCTTCCCCGTTGAGATGATCGTGCGCGGCTATCTCTGCGGCAGCGCTTGGCGTTTCTACAAGAACGGCGGTCGCAACCTCTGTGGCAACATCCTGCCCGAAGGGATGAAAGAGAACCAAAAATTCCCCACGCCCATCATCACCCCGACCACCAAGGCTGAGCAGGGCGAACACGACGCCGACATTTCCAAGGAGGAAATCCTGGCCCAAGGCCTCGTCACCCCCGAAGACTACGCCGTCATCGAGGACTATACGATGAAGCTGTTCCAACGCGGCACCGAGATCGCCGCCAAGCAGGGACTCATCCTCGTGGACACCAAGTATGAATTCGGTAAGGCCGACGGCAAGATCTACCTGATTGACGAAATCCATACGCCCGACTCCTCCCGCTACTTCTATGCCAAAGGCTACGAGGAGAACTTTGCGCAAGGAAAGCCCCAAAAGCAACTCTCCAAGGAGTTTGTGCGCGAATGGCTGATGGCCAACGGCTTCCAGGGCCAACAGGGCCAACAAGTACCCGAGATGACTCCCGAAGTGGTCAACGGCATCACCAACCGCTATATCGAACTCTACGAGAACATCGTCGGCGAGAAATTCGTGCCTGCCGACACGGAAGCCGCTGAAGCACGCATTAACCAAAACGTAACCAATTGGCTAAACAACAGATAAATATGACATTAGCATCCAAATACGACCCGCAAGCAGTTGAAGACAAATGGTACCAATATTGGACCGACCATCGTATGTTCCACTCCGAGCCCGACAGCCGTCCGGCATACAGCATTGTCATCCCGCCGCCAAACGTGACGGGCGTGCTGCATATGGGACATATGCTCAATAACACCATCCAGGACGTCCTGGTCCGTCGCGCCCGTATGCGCGGCTTCAACGCGGTGTGGGTACCCGGCACCGACCACGCCTCCATCGCCACGGAAGCAAAAGTGGTGAATTTTCTCAAGGAACAAGGTATCGACAAGAAAGACCTTACCCGTGAGCAGTTTCTCGAATATGCTTGGCAGTGGAAGGAGAAACACGGCGGCATTATCCTCAAACAACTCCGCAAACTGGGTGCTTCCTGCGACTGGGACCGTACCAAGTTCACGATGGATGCGGACCTGTCGGAAGCTGTCACGGATATATTTGTCGATCTTTACAACAAAGGCAAGATCTATCGTGGCGTGCGAATGGTCAACTGGGACCCCAAGGCCTTGACCGCCGTCTCCGACGAAGAGGTTGTGTATAAGGAACTGCAGTCGAAATTGTACTATGTGCGCTATGCCATCGAAGGCGAGCCGGGCGAATACATCACCATCGCCACCACGCGTCCCGAGACCATACTCGGCGATACCGCCATCTGTATGCATCCCGAAGACGAGCGCTACGCCAAGTATAAGGGCAAACGTGCCATCGTGCCCCTTGTAAACCGTTCCATCCCACTTATTTACGATGAGTACGTGGAGCGCGAGTTCGGCACGGGTGCACTGAAAATCACGCCCGCGCATGACATCAACGACTACAACCTCGGCATCAAGCATCATTTGGAGACCATCAACATCTTCAATGATAATGGCACACTCAGCGAGAACGCCCAGTTCTTGGTCGGTATGGACCGCTTCGAGGCCCGCAAGGCCATTATCCCGATGCTGGAAGAGGCCGGCAGTCTCGTAAAAATCGAAGACTATACCAACAAAGTCGGCTTTTCCGAGCGTACCAACGAGGTCATCGAGCCCAAGCTCTCGTTGCAATGGTTCTGCAAGATGGACGAGATGGCCAAGCCCGCCCTCAAGGCCGTGATGGACAACCACATCAAGTTCTATCCCGAAAAATTCAAGAACACCTATTCCCACTGGATGGAGAATGTGAAAGACTGGTGCATCAGCCGTCAGTTGTGGTGGGGACACCGCATTCCGGCCTATTACCTGCCCAACCAAGAGTTTGTGGTGGCCCACAACGTGGACGAGGCTCTCAATATCGCCAAACAGAAATATCCCGAACTCAACCTCACGAAAGACGACCTTAAGCAGGACGAAGACGTGATGGACACTTGGTTTTCCTCTTGGCTTTGGCCGCTTTCTGTGTTTGATGGTATTCGCAAGCCCGACAATCCGGAAATCAAGTACTACTATCCCACCTCTGCCCTCATTACGGCGCCCGACATTATCTTCTTCTGGGTGGCCCGAATGATTATGGCCGGCATAGAGTGGCGCGGCGACATTCCGTTCAAGGATGTCTATTTCACGGGCACGGTGCGCGACAAACTACACCGTAAGATGTCCAAGTCGCTTGGTAACTCGCCCGATCCCATTATGTTGATGGAGAAATACGGCGCCGACGGTGTGCGTTTCGGTATGCTGTTGAGTTCGCCCGCTGGCAACGACCTGCTCTTTGACGAGTCTTTGTGCGAGCAGGGCCGCAACTTCAACAACAAGGTGTGGAACGCTTTCCGCCTGGTAAAGGGTTGGACCGTCGATGCCAACCTGCCGCAACCGCCGCACACCAAGGTGGCCGTCGAGTGGATGCGCGAACGCATCAACGAGGTGCTCACCGATATGGAAGAGGATTTCGCCAACTACAAACTTTCGGAGGCCTTGATGGCCATCTACAAGTTGGTGTGGGACGACTTCTGCTCCTGCTTCCTCGAGATTGTCAAGCCTGGCTTCCAACAGCCTGTCGATGGCAAGACATTCAGCGACATCACCAACATCTTCGAGACGTTGGTGACCATAATGCATCCGTTTATGCCCTTCATCACGGAAGAGTTGTGGCACGCCCTTCGCGACCGTGCCGATGGCGAGGCCTTGATGCTCTCGCAGATGCCCGACGTCAAGCCCGTCAACAAGTCTCTTCTCGATGACTTTGCTGCCACACGTAGCATCATCGAACAGGTGCGACACATCCGCTCCGAGAAGAATATCGCCCCGAAAAATGCCCTCACCCTGATGGTGCACGACGAGCGTCCCGTCAACGAAGAGTTGGAGGCCGTCATCCGCAAACTGGCCAACGTGGACAAAATCGAACACGTGGCTGAAAGTACTGAAGTGCAAGGCGCCTCGTTCATCGAAAGCCAGACCAAATACTCCGTGCCATTGGAGGGCTTGGTTGACGCCGGAGAAGAAATCAAGAAGTTGCAGGCCGAATTGAAATATGCGGAAGGATTCCTGCAAGGCGTGCTCAAGAAACTCTCCAACGAACGTTTCGTGGCCAACGCCCCGCAGAACGTGGTGGAGATGGAACGCAAGAAACAAGCCGATGCCGAGGAGAAAATCCGCCTCCTCAAGGAACAAATCTCAAAACTCCAATAAGATGGCCGTATTGCGTTATTTCATCATCCTTGCCGTGTGCTTGGTGCCGTTTATGTTCATCGATATCGCCGAACGCTTTCCCATTATGGTGGGTATTACCCTTGCCGTTACCCTTGCCTATTGGCTTGGCTATGCCTTGCTTGAGCGCAAGAGAAAGAAGATGGAGAAGGGAAAGGAATAATAGATTTTTTTTACAACTACTGATAAAAAAAGCCTCCCGCATTGCGAGAGGCTTTTTTGTTTCAAACTGTACGTTCCTATTCGGGAAGCGTGCTGATTGGTGTGGTGGATTCCACGTTCTTGCGGATATCCATTTCTTTCAACAGGTAGCCAGCGCCGCCGAACTTGTCGATGACGAAGAGCACGTAGCGGACGTCCACGTTGATACAGCGTTGCAGTTCGGTGTTGAACACGATGTCGCTGCTCAAGGCTTCCCAGTTGCCGTCGAAGGCGAGGCCGATAAGTTCGCCGTTGCCGTTCATAATCGGACTGCCGGAATTGCCGCCAGTGATGTCGTTGTTGGAGAGGAAGCAGACGTGCATAGAGCCGTCGGCGTCAAGATAGTCGCCGAAATCCTTGTTCTCGATCAGCTGTTTCAACTTGGCCGGTACGTCGAACTCGGGATCGCCTGGAATCTCTTTCTCCAAGATTCCCTTGGTCGTGGTGAAGTAGTTGTAGTGCACGCCATCGGCAGGATAGTAGTCGCAAACGGTACCATAGGTGGTACGCATCGTGCTGTTGGCGTCAGGGTACATCGGCGTGTCCTCGTTCATTGCCTTCAAAGCGGCCAGATAGGTGCGGCGGGGAACATCCAACTTGCTCATATCTTCATAGATGTGTTGGTTGGCTATGATAACACCCATCAGGGATTGCAGGTAGCGGTGGATAGGATCCTTCTCCAAGACCTTGTTGGAAGGTTTCTGCAAGAAAGCCTCGAAGTTGTCCTTTGAGATGAAGATGGAATTGCGTACGGCTTGTTCGAACTTCTCGGTGCTGCCTTTGTAAGGTTTGAGCAACTCATCAAGATTGGGGCGATAGCTCTCGGGCACGTTCTTCCAGATTTTCAAAGAGGCCAAAATGACTTGGATTTCGGTCTCCAAATCCTTGTTGTTGAGGTTCTTGTCGTACACAGCGGTCAAGGATTCGATTTTCTTGTCAGTGAAGGCCTTTTCGCCCTTTTGGAGTGTCATATTGTTGTGGGTACGCCAAGCGGTGAGCAGGGTGGCGGAGGAGTAGAGCATCATATTGGCGTCCATCATTGCCTTGTAGGCGTTGCCGTCAATGTTTTCGCTTGCTCTTTTGATTTCATCCAAACAGTTGCCATAGAGCTCTTCGCGGCTCTTGCCGGCGTTGATCCATTTGGTAAGCTCTTTTTCTTGTTTTTGCTTGGTTTCCACAACCTTGAGGGCTTTGAGACTGGCCACCATACCCTTTTGGTTCTTCCAGGTGTTGGCAAGGCTGGCATAGTCGTCGGCATATTTAAGGCGAACGGCTTCGTCGGCGTTCATTGCGTCGTTGATGACGGGCAACAAGATGTCGAGGGGTTCATAGATGCCGGGGCCTTCAATGTTGATGGAGTTCTGCACTTCGTAGGAGGTCTTGAAACGCTCGGTGGTGCCGGGATAACCCCAGATCATAGTGTAGTCGTTGGGTTGGTAGCCTTTCAAGCTGATAGGCAGATAGTGTTTGGGATGGAAGGGGACATTTTTCTCGTCATATTTGGCGGGAGAGCCGTCCGGGGCGGTGTAGATGCGGAACACGGTGAAGTCGCCCGTATGGCGAGGCCACATCCAGTTGTCGGTGTCGCCACCGAATTTGCCGATGGCACTGGGCGGAGCGCAAACCAAGCGCACATCCTCGTATGTGGTGTAGATGAACATATAGTATTCATTGCCCTCGTAGAAGGGTTTCACCACAACTTTGTAACGGCCGTTTTCGGAGTTCTCCTTTTGCAATTTCTTGATGGCGGCGGAGATGGTCTTGTCGCGCTCTTCCTCGGACATCTTGGTGGTGACGTCCAGCAAGACAGTCTTCGTCACGTCTTCCATTCTCTCGAGGAAGTTGACGGAGAAATTGGCGGGAAGCTCCTCTTTCTTGTTCATAGCGAAGAAGCCGTTGGTCAGGTAGTCGTGTTCCACGGTGGAGAGTTCGACCACGGAGGAGTAGCCGCAGTGGTGGTTGGTGAACATCAGGCCATCGCGGGATACCATCTCGCCGGTGCAGAATCCGTCGCCCAGTTGCACGATGGCATCCTTGAGCGAGGAGTTGTTGATGTCGTACAACTGCTCGGGAGTCAGCTTGAGACCCAACTTCTGCATAGTGGCGTAGTTGTAGTCCTTGATGAACATCGGCAACCACATACCTTCATCAGGAGGATTGATGGCGAAAGTGGTCGCACAAAAAACTGTCAACAATGACAGCAAAAGTCCTTTTTTGAGTTTTTTCATTGTCTTGATACTATTTTATGAATGATTATAATGATTTAGCGTTGTTGTCAGCGGTTTCTGGGGCGGTGACTGTTTCTTGCTTGTGGTCGCGAAAGATGCGCTTGTTGAAAACAATCAACAAGATCACACCCACGGTCACGCAGGAGTCGGCGATGTTGAAGATGGCAGGGAAGAAGTAGGATCCGCCAAAGAAGGGGAAGCCTTCCGGGATGGGGAACAACTTGACATAGAACATATCCACGACCTTCCCGAAAAAGATGGGGGCGTAGCCGCCGGCCTCCGGAAAGAGAGTGGCGACGGTCGTAACGGTGCTTTCGCTGAAAGCCAGGCCGTAGAAGAGGCAATCGATGATGTTACCCAATGCTCCGGCCACGACGAGGCTAAAGGTCACGAGCACGGGCACGTCCATCTGGTCGCGCTTGATGAGCCGGCGCATATACCAGCACAGGAACACGACCATCGCAATGCGAATCAACGTGAGCATCAGCTTGCCGAAGTTCTGGCCGAAACTCATTCCGAAAGCCATTCCCTCGTTTTCCACGAAAAACAAGTTGAGCCAATTGCCAAGCACGGGGATGTTCTCCCCCAATGTCATATTGGTCTTGACCCATATTTTCAACCATTGGTCGAAAAAGACCAGGACCACGATGATACAAGCGGCAATGATGCTATATCGCCCAGATTTTTTCAAAGCCTACTTCTTTTTTTCGTTCAGTTTGGATTCCACGTCGAGAGTTGCGTGAGGCACAATGCGGAGTCTCTCCTTCGGGATGAGTTTGCCCGTGATGCGGTCCACGCCGTAGGTCTTGTTCTCGATACGGACCAAAGCGGCTTCCAGATTGCTGATGTATTTGTCAAGACGGCCAGCCAAACGACTGTTCTCCTCTTTGGAGAGCACTTGGTTGCCATCTTCCAGATTCTTGAAGGTAGGGGCTGTGTCCATGGTGTCATTACCGGCCCCACTGTAAGCCTCCTGATATACCTCCATCGCCTTTTTGGCATCGGCAATCTTTTTCTCAATGAGGACTCTGAATTCCTCCAACTCTTCATCAGAATAGCGGTTAACAATTTGTGCGGTCATAATAATTCATTTTAGATTAATATGGCGCAAAGATATACTTTTTTAATGAAAAACGACGCTTATCTCACCAATTTCACAACTTGGCTCTGTCCCTTGCTGTTAGTCACTTTCAGGAAATAAAAACCATGCGTTAGATGAGTCGGGTAATCCAAGGTTTGGGTTCCTTCTTCCAAAGTCTCGTCAAAATGTGAAACGAGCTTACCATCAATGGAATAAATATCGAAGCTAAATTGATCGGATTGGTTGTTGTGCAAAAAGATGGTCAAATGGTCGGTGATAGGATTGGCCACTTTGAGAAGGAAATCGTTTTGAAGGGCGGTGACGCCTACGTGTCCGTCAATGAGGAAATCCGTGACAACAGGCAAGTGATCGGACTGATTGTACAAGGCGTTTGCCACATTGGTCGGTACGGCGGTGTTTTGCGGTTGGTTGACCATCCCGTTGTAGTGGTGTCCGTCCTGTCCGAGTGCATGGTAGGTTTCGGGCAGCACGCGCACGCCTTCGGTGCCGTAGTACACATAGGGAGAAACCAAGATGAAGTCGAAACGGTCGTCCAAGCCTCCGGTGGAAAAACATCCTGTGGACTCAGTGTGCGTGGATTGCGTATGGATGTCGGCGAATTGGCTGTTGTTGTTCCACTCGCCGGGCCGGTCAATGGGGTCGTAGAAACGATAGAGACTGTTGTCGTAATTGGTCAACTCTTGGTATGCGGGCTCGGAGGCACCGTATATGTTGAAGTCTCCCGACACGATGTTGTTGCCCGGCGCGCCCAAAGAGACCATTTTGTTCATCAACTTTTGCACTTGCACATAACGGGCGTATTCGTTATCATCGTAACTGCCTGCCTTGAGATGCATCACCCAAAAGGTGATAAACACGGTGTCGCCGTTTGGCAGATCTGTGGAGTTGTAATACATCTTGTACCCGTTGATGTCCCGATATGAGGTGGAAATAGTATAGTTTTGATATGGGGAGAGTTTGCGGGAGTTGTAGTAGATCATATTGGCGATGGTTCCCCCCGAGTAGTTGGTGAGCACGCCCCGTCGGTAGTAGTCGATGCCGTCAGTGTTGATGGCGTTGTTAAGCAAACGGTCGGCATAGGTGTTGTTGCTTCCCATCTCGCAAACGCAGAAGACGTCGGGCATAACATAACGGAAGATGGTCTTGATGTTCAAGTCCTTGTCGTTAAGGTTGTTGGTGGTTGAGTTGCAGTCGGAAACACCGGAGTTGTTGGTGTAATACATCAGGTTGTACTGCATCATCCGCAAGGTGTCTTGTTGAGCGGAGACAAAACCCATCAGGATGGAAAACAAAACGAATAGTAGGATTCTGTTCATAGTCGTCATTTCCATTTGAATGTGTTAACCAAGTGCATAGCATCGTCGCGCAAGTAGTGGATGACGGGTTCGAGCGAGTCGTTATTGGGGGTGAAGTTGAAGTAGAGGGTGGTGCGGACGAACCATTGGGTGCTGTCGGTCATCCAAAACATAAGCGGGGTGGCCACTTCGCGTCCTGCAATGTCATAAATCTGCCCCCATAGGCGGGATTCAGGATCGGAAATAACGGAATATTCCACGTCATCGGCTTTTTGATAGTGGAATTTCACCATTTTCTCTTCTTTGTATATGAGGCTGCGAAGCGAGTCGGGCACGGGTACGTTGAGGCAGGTGAACTTAAAGGTGGCATTGAGTTCGGGATAGTCCACGTCTACCCAATAGGAGCCGTCGTCGCGGTGCTGTAGCGAGAGCACGGCGGCGTCCGATTGCTCGAAGGTGAAGGGTAGGGTAGTATCCACCGCCTTATAGTGATGTTCCGGCAGGTCGAGACGGAAATAAGCCACGGGTCGGGGCGTCGCATCACGATTTTTGTTTCTGCATGATGGCAAAAATAATGTTGCAACAAGACATAGGCCGAGCACCAAAACCCAGTTGGCTGAATATTTCATGTAGGAGATACTGCGCTGCTATAAATAGCTTTTTAAATTCTTGTTCTTGCTGTTTTGACGAAGGCGTTTCAAAGCACGTTCCTTGATTTGGCGGACACGCTCGCGGGAAAGCTCCATGCGGTCGCCAATCTCGTCCAACGTATGTTCGTGCGTGGTTTCAATGCCGTAAAACAATTTCAAAACTTCACGTTCTTTTTCCGGTAAGGTCTTCAAAACATCATGTATCTCTGAGGAGAGGGACTCGCTCATCAAAATCTTGTCGGTATCCTCATCGTTGTCGTGCACGAAAATGTCTACAAATCGGGTCTCCTCGTTGGGAGAGATGGGGGAGTCGATAGACTGCGGGTGGTTGTTCATCTTCATGATCTCAGAGACTTTGTATACCGGCATGTCAATAGCATCGGCAATCTCTTCGGTGGTGGGCATACGCTTGAGCTGTTGCTCAAGGCGGGCGGTTTCTTTCTTGATCTTGTTGATGACGCCAACTTGATTGAGAGGCAAACGTACAATACGCGATTGATCGGCGATGGCTTGAAGAATAGATTGGCGAATCCACCAAACGGCGTAGGAGATGAACTTGAAGCCACGGGTTTCGTCGAAACGCTTGGCTGCTTTTATAAGGCCTACATTACCTTCGTTGATGAGGTCTTGCAAACTTATGCCTTGGTTCTGATATTGCTTGGCGACAGAGACTACAAAACGTAAATTTGTGGTAGTCAGTTTGTTGAGAGCCTCTTCGTCACCGGCCTTAATCTTACGGGCCAGTTCAACTTCTTCTTCGGCGCTGATCATGCTCTCTTTGCCAATGTCTGCCAAATAACGGTCCAACGACGCGGAATCACGGTTGGTAATGGACTTTGATATTTTTAATTGTCTCATATATAAATAAATAGATTTTTACCGATAATAATAAATTTCGTGAGGGCGATTTTCACCTTTTAGTTTTTCAATAGTTCTGTTGTACCTTCAATATTAAATAAAGTTACATTTTTGGTGATTTTTTCCTTTTTTCTGACTAAAACCACCTGTACTTTATCGCCGGGCGACTTGGTTTTAAGCACTCCACGCACTTCTGCAAGGCTGTTAACGGGCATTTTGTCAATATGGGTGATGACATCACCCTCTTGGAAGTCGTTCTTGGCAGCAGCGCCATCTTCTTCTATGTCAGCAATATAGACGCCTTTTACATCGTCCAGGCCGTATTCTTTGGCCAGTGTGGCGTTCAATTCGGCGATGGAGACGCCGAGATAGGCTTGTTGTACTTGGCCATATTCTTTCAAATCGTTGTATATTTTCTTCACAATATTCGAAGGAATGGCGAAAGAGTAGCCGGTATAAAAGCCGTTTCCGGAAGCGATAGCCGTATTGATGCCCACGAGTTTGCCGCTGGCGTTGACCAGGGCGCCGCCGCTGTTGCCGGAGTTGACGGCAGCATCAGTCTGAAGGTATGTCTCTTCCGTTTGGTTCATGCGCGAAGAGAGGTTGAGTTGGCGGGCCTTGGCGCTGATGATTCCAGCCGTCACGGTGGAGGTCAGGTTCATCGGGTTGCCTACAGCCAGCACCCACTCGCCGATTTTGACGGAATCGGAGTTGGCAAAGGTAAGGTAGGGCAGGTCTTCGGCGTCAATCTTGATCAAGGCGAGGTCGGCGGCAGGGTCTGTGCCGATGATGGTGCCGTTGAATTCCCGCTTGTCGTTAAGTGTGATGGTGGCCTTTACGGCATCTTCCACTACATGGTTGTTGGTCACAATATAGCCGTCGGGGGATACAATAACGCCGGAGCCGGCGGCCTGCACAGGGTATAAACTGGGCGCTGAGCCGAACAAGTTTTCCCATATTGTGCCACCGAAAAAGTCGTCCCACGCTGAATTTTTCTGCGTAAATTCCGTTTTGATGTACACCACAGCATTGACAGATTTCTCTGCGGCGACGGTCAAATCAACATAACCGCCTCCTCTGGAGTAATTTTGCGACATGGCGGTGTTCCAAGGTGTAGCGCTGCTTAACAAGCAGACTAACAATAAGTTGAAGAATTTTTTCGCTTTCATTTGATGATGTGTTTTGGAGAAAAGGTTGTTTAATAACGAAATATGACAAAAAAAATTGCAAGAAGAAATGCTTGAATTAATTTTTTTTCTATTTTTGCCGCCCCAAAAACTAAAAACTAAAATTAATAAAAAATGTACGCAATTGTAGAAATAGCCGGGCAACAATTCAAGATTGAAAAAGACCGCAGAGTCTATGTTCAACGCCTTCAGGCTGAAGAAGGTTCACAGGTCAAGTTTGACCGTGTGTTATTGATCGACAACGACGGTTCCGTGAAAGTTGGTGCTCCCACCGTTGATGGTGCAAGTGTTACCGCTACCGTTCTCAAACACCTTAAAGGTGACAAAGTTATTGTTTTCAAGAAGAAAAGAAGAAAAGGTTATCAGAAATTAAATGGTCATCGTCAATATTTGACATCCATCAAGATTGATAGCATTGAATTATAATTGATTAATTAAGACTAAAAACATAAAGTTATGGCACATAAAAAAGGTGTCGGTAGTTCACAGAACGGCCGCGAATCACATAGCAAAAGATTAGGTTTGAAAATCTTCGGTGGACAATTCGCCAAAGCTGGCAACATCATCGTTCGCCAAAGAGGTACTGTTCACAATCCCGGCAAGAATGTCGGTATGGGTAAGGACCACACGTTGTACGCCCTCACAGACGGCATCGTGGAGTTCAAGAGAACCCACAAAGATAGATCATTCGTGTCTGTAGTTCCTGCCCAGGAATAATGCAGATATAATGATATTTTGTTCATAATGTTTGATTTTAAAGCCGCCCATTCGGGTGGCTTTTTTTTTTTGATTATCTTTGCCGCTGCTATGCAAAAAACGGATAAGTATCGGATTGTTATCTCACGATTCTTGCTAATCGCGTTCCTGCTCTTGCAGGTCGTGGCGGCTTTGCATACCCACAAAGAACACA
Source organism: Bacteroidales bacterium (assembly GCA_024685175.1). Classification (GTDB taxonomy): domain Bacteria; phylum Bacteroidota; class Bacteroidia; order Bacteroidales; family WCHB1-69; genus F23-D06. The sequence goes on along the minus strand of JAIKWD010000016.1, from coordinate 69,773 downwards.
CGGAGCTTTCGCATTGCATGGAGTGCGTCAAACATGTGCCGCATCCAGGACATATTACTGTCGGGGACCATCAGTTAGACGATTGTGTTATATGCCAACTTCTGGCAGCACCCTATCTGCAACCCGGCGCCGCTTGTGTTCAAACCCCGACCGACGCCTCTGCTCTGAACATCTGTCCAGACTGTCATCAATGGGGCTTTTGTGCACCGGTGTCTATTCGTCTCCGCGCCCCTCCCACTTCCTTGTCTTTATCTTAATACTTCTTTGGCTTTATCACCCATATCTTCCTCTTTTTTTGTTTTAAAACACTAAAAAACACGAAAGATATTTGTGCATGCCTCAGTTGTTTTTACGCCATAGGGCGTATGGTGTTTATTTATAGTTTATTTATATATAATCAAAAGGCAATGAAATTCATAAAACAATTATTAATATACATATTTGTATGTGCAACTTTGACAGGTTTTGCGCAGACGGAACCTCAAAGCGACAAGACCTCGTCACAAAACGCCGACACATGTGTCCATATTTCAGAAATAGTAGTTACCGGTTTAACGGGTAATATCCAAAACAGATATAGTCCCATTCCCGTGAATGTCATTTCATCTGAAGCCATTCAGACACTTTCATATACCAACATTATAGATGCAATAGCAAAATATCCCGGTATCTCACAGATTACCACTGGAGGGGGTATTTCCAAACCCGTCATACGAGGTATGGGCTACAACCGAGTGTTGGTGGTCAATGACGGCATTCGACAAGAAGGCCAGCAATGGGGTGACGAGCATGGCGTTGAGGTAGACGGCGAGAGTGTCGGTTCCGTTGAAGTCATCAAAGGCCCCGCATCCCTAATGTACGGTTCCGATGCCATGGCGGGTGTTATTATTCTGCACGATGCACCCATCCTTTCTGAGGGCAAGATGAAGTTGGATCTTCTCGGCGGATACCAGTCCAACGCCAATCTGTGGAACTATTCCCTCGATTTTGCCGGCAACCAGAAAGGCTTCGTCTGGGACGCTCGTTGGAGCCAAAAACACGCTGGCGAATATTCCAATAAAATCAACGGAAAGGTTTTCAATTCCCAATTTGGCGAACAAGGTTTCAAGGGAATGTTGGGGGTGAACAAGAATTGGGGGCATAGCTATCTCAAGTTTTCCTATTATCATCTAAAACCAGGAATTGTAGAAGGAGAAGAACAGGAGGAAGAGAACGCGGAGGAACCGGAAGCTCCTTTTCAACATATTCACCACTACAAAGTGGTTTCCGAGAATTTGTTCTTGTTAGACAAAGGCCTTATACGAGCATTGGTGAGCTATCAACAAAACCGACGCCAAGAATATGAAGAACCGGAAGAGTGTGGACTGGACTTCCAATTGCATAGTGTCAACTATGATGTACGCTATGTGACTCCCAATTGGAGTGGTTGGGTGAGCAATTTCGGCATCAACGGAATGTGGCAGGAATCAATCAACCGGGGAACAGAATTTTTGATCCCGGCTTACGGTTTGTTTGATATTGGTGCTTTTGCCACTACGTCCAAGAGTTTTTTCAACAAGTTGCACATAAGCGGTGGACTTCGTTTTGATACGCGTATGCTGCATTCGTATGCCTTGGTCTATGATGGCGTTAACCGTTTTGCAGACTTTTCACGAGTCTTTCCAGGCTTGTCGGGAAGTGTAGGCCTCTCTTATGAGGTCCTACCCAACATGGACGTTCGTGTCAATGTGGCCCGAGGATTTCGGGCACCCAATGTCAGCGAATTAGGCAGTAATGGCGAACATGAGGGAACCTTGCGTTATGAGATTGGAAACCAGCACCTGAAGTCCGAAAACTCTTGGCAGTTCGATGTTGGTTTGGACTTTGTGAGCAAGATCGTCTCTGCACGATTGTCGCTCTTTGCCAGTCTGATAGGCCACTATATTTTTTTGGAGAAGACAGGGGCAACCGTTGAGGAGATGCCCGTGTATCAATACCAGCAGGGAGATGCTCGTTTGTTGGGAGGCGAAGCCACAGTGGTGCTTCACCTGATTCATCATTTGCATTTTGAAAACTCATTCTCTTATGTGAACGCCCAACAACTGCATCAAACGCCTGATTCTAGATATTTGCCCTTTACGCCAGCCCCGAGGTGGCTTTCCACCCTGCATTATGACATTCCGCTGAACTCAAGAGTGGTGCGCAATCTGTATGTGGAGGCGCAAGTGGACTGCAACCTGACGCAAAATAATGTAAGAATAGCCAATGACACCGAAACGAAAACACCCAGTTACACATTGCTCAATGCTTCTGCCGGTGTGGACTTTCATGTTAAGGGTCGCCGTGTTCTTTCGTTACACCTCACAGCCCAGAACATCCTTAATCGAGCCTATCAAAGCCACCTAAGTCGGCTCAAAGAGGTCGGAATCTATGATATGGGAAGGAATTTCGGCGTAAAAGTGTTGATGCCACTGGCATTTAGCACCAAATAGCTTGAACTTCTACTAATCACTATTTTCGTATCTTTGCAGCCTTCATAAACACTGGAATTATTAATATTAACATTTTAAAATATGATTAAAAAAGTATTTCTCTGCATCTTGTGTGCAGTCCTTTTGATTCCTGCTTTTGCCCAGGAGAAAAAAGCAAAATCAGGCATCAACTATGACAACATGGATACTTCCGTGAATCCCGGCGATGACTTTTTCAAGTACGCCACGGGAAATTGGATAAAATACAACCCTCAACCCCCTATTTATCCGATGTGGGGATCCTTCACCAAGTTGGACGATGACAACACGAAGGCGGTGGCAGGTATTATCCAAGACATTGCCAAACAGAGAAGTAAGAAAGGCACCATTGAGCAAAAGATTGGCGATCTTTATCGTCTTTCCATGGATAGCGTTCGTCGTAACAAGGAAGGCGCAGCGCCAGTTTTGGCCGAAATCAACAAGATTAAAGCCATTTCCACCCGCGAAGAACTGCTTCAATATATGACCCGTGAGCACGATAACCTTCTTTGGTCTCTTTATATTGGCGTGGACGACAAGAATGCCACCCAACATATTGTTTCTATCAATCAAGGTGGCCTCTCCATGGGTAACCGTGACTATTATCTCTCCAAAGATCCCAACATCGTGAAAATACGTCAAGCCGCCATCAAGCATTACGAGAATCTCTTTAAACTTTGCGGCTATTCTGCCAAGGAAGCCAAGAAGAACGTGAAGACCATTTGGAAGTTGGAAACCAAGCTCGCCAAGGCCAGCTATTCCATCGAGCAAATGCGCGATCCGGAGGCCAACTACCACAAGATGAGCGTATCTGAGCTTTCCAAGACCTGTAATGGCTTTGATTGGGCTTCATATTTGCGCAACTATGGATATGATCAGACCAACGAAGTGCTTCTCGGACAACCGGAGCCCGTTGCCTTGGCCTGCAATATGATGATGAAAGAATCATTGGAGAATTTGAAACTCATCTATATTTGGCGTGCGATTCAAGGTGGATCATCCTATCTCTCCGATGATTTCGTCGCCGAAAACTTTGAATTTCGTCGTAGTATATCCGGCGCACAGGAGATGACCCCGCGCTGGCAACGCTCTGTAGACTTGGTTAGTAGCCTGCTTAACGATGCCGTGGGCCAGATGTATGTCAAGAAATATTTTCCACCGGAGGCTAAAACCCGCATGCTGGAACTCGTTAGAAACCTCCAAGTGTGCCTTGGCGAGCGTATCAAAGCCCAAGAATGGATGAGCGATGAAACCAAGAACGTGGCCCTTGACAAGTTGAACGCTTATTATGTCAAGATTGGCTACCCTGACAAATGGGATGATCTTTCCAAACTAGTTATCAATCCAGACAAGTCTCTCTATGAAAATGTGATAGAAGCTGGTCGTTTCTATTTTGAGCTTGACAAACAGAAGAATTATAACAAACCCGTTGATCGTGACGAATGGCAAATGCCTGCTCAAATGGTCAATGCCTACTACAATCCTACCACCAACGAGATTTGTTTCCCCGCAGGTATTCTTCAACCCCCGTTCTTCGACATGGAAGCTGACGATGCTACCAACTACGGTGCCATCGGTGTGGTGATCGGTCACGAGATGACACACGGTTTCGACGATCAGGGCAGTCAGTATGACAAGGATGGAAATCTCCACACATGGTGGGCCGAGAACGATGTCAAGGCCTTCAAACTCGCCACGGAGAAGATGGCCGTCTATTTTGACTCTTTATGGGTGATTCCAGGAGAGTTGCGCAGCAATGGTCGCCAGTGCTTGGGTGAGAATATTGCCGACCATGGCGGCATCAACATCGCATACGATGCTTTGCAGATGGCTCAAAAGAAACATGGTCGTCTGCCTAACGAAAACGGGTTCACTCCTGAACAACGTTTCTTTCTCTCCTTTGCCAATGTGTGGGCAGGCGTTTCCTCCGAACAGATCCTTCGTTATCTTACCATCAACGACGTTCATTCCGCTAACCATCTTCGTGTCAACGGCGGTGTGGCTCAGAGCGAGTATTGGTACAAGGCTTTTAACATTAAACCCGCCGACAAACTCTATGTTGACCCTAAGGAAAGAGTAAATATTTGGTAATCGATAGTTTTTTGAGATAAAATAGTTTTCCCATGAAAGAAATAACCCCGGAACAGCGCCAGAAGGCCTTAGACATTTTAATCCATCCTTCCGACAGCAAGTTGATCACCCACTTGAATGCTTGTGTGCATTGTGGGTTGTGCGAGACGAGCTGCCTGTTTTGGAAGACTTTCAAAGAACCCAAATACATACCAGGAAAGAAAGTGGATATGGTATCATCCATATATCGACGTTATTGTACTTTTTTGGGAAAAACGGTGCCTAAGTTGAACCATGCCCGTGAAATGGATGAGAATACATTGACGGAGATGATAGATTCGCTCTTTGGCGCCTGCACCATGTGCGGTCGTTGTGTAAAGCATTGCTCCATTGGTGTGGATATTCCCTTCGTGGTACGCACAGGTCGTAGGATGCTGGCCACTATGGGTTTGGTTCCCGAAACCCTGCAAGCCACCGTGGATGCGGCTATCAACACCGGCAATAACATGGGTATACCCACCGAAGATTTCGTTGACACTATTGAATGGATGGAAGAAGACGAGGAGGTACCTATCCCACTCAATAAGGAGGATGCCGATGTGCTTTACACGCTGAACCCACGTGAACCCAAGTTCTTTCCCTTATCCATTGCCGCTGCTGCCAAGATTTTCCAGCAAGCTGAAGTTAACTGGACGTTGTCTACGGAGATGTACGATGTGACCAATTACGGCTACTTCTCGGGCAATGATGCCGAAGCCACGGCTATCGCCAAACATATGTTCGATGAGGTGCACAAACTCCATTGCAACACTTTGGTCCTCGGCGAGTGCGGTCACGGATCCCGTGCCTTGCGCTGGGAAGCCCCAAATTACCTCAAGACTCATCCCGATTTCAAGATCATTACGCTGATTGAAATGCTTGAAAACTTCATCAAAAGTGGTCGCATAAAGGTGGATAAGAATCTCAACACCAAGAAATATACGATTCACGATCCTTGTAATATCGTGCGCAATGGTGGTTTGTACAATTCCTTACGCTATGTGGTGCGTCAGGTGGTGCCCGAACTAGTGGAAATGGATCCTAATGGAAGTGATAACTTCTGTTGCGGAGGCGGCGGAGGCATGCTAGCCATGAGCGAATATAACGAACGTCGCCTTAAAGTAGGAGAAATCAAGGCGAATCAAATCAAAGCTACGGGAGCCACGGTTGTTATCACTCCATGCCACAATTGTGTAGATCAGCTCACTCAAATCAATCATACGTATAACCTCAATGTTGAAATTAAATCATTGGCTGAAGTTGTGGCTGATGCTTTGGTGGTGGAGTGAAAAACATTTGGTTTTCAACATAAAACAAAAACAGCACCCCATTGGGGTGCTGTTTTCTTTCGATAATTATTACTACTAGTCCGCGAGATCTGTAAAGAGTTCTTTTATATCGTTGTTACCCTCATACATCGGTTGGAAGTCAAGGGTAGCTGTTTCGGTGGATTTAGACTCCATCACCTTATAACGGTTGATGGCAGGGGTTTGGGCCACAAAATCGAAATTAGGGAACACTTCGCCATCTTCTTTGATTTTTTGTGGGCCTGCAGGTTGTTGATGCATAGTGAAGCCAAAAGGATTTGAATCGAGTTCTTCTTTTGGTTTCTCCACGGGAGTGCTGTCTATGAGTGTGCCGAAGTCTCCGGCATCATTGGTGGGTTGTTCTTCAACAAAGATGGAGCTTTCCGTAGGTTGTTGTTCTCCCAGATAGACGGATTTCTCTTGTAGACTCTTTTCAGCGTTGGAGTTGAACTTGGTTACGATGACGGACAACTTGATGGCATCGCCCAGGCTTTCATCCAAGCCACGACCCCATATAACGCGGGCGTTGCGGCTTTGGATCTTTTCAAACTTGTCGGTGAGGCTGTCGAGTTCAGACATCTTAAGTTTGTTCTCGGGACCATAGCTGATGAAGAAGAGGAAGTTTTGAGCTTCGGAGATGGAGTTCTCATCCAACAACGGACAGTCGAGAGCATCTTGCACCACCTTTTCGACGCGGTTTTCTCCTTTTGCGACAGCGAGGCCGAGCATGGCCTTGCCGCTGTCCTTCATAACCGTCTGCACATCGTTGAAGTCCACGTTTTGAGCATAGTTGACGGTAATAAGTTCAGCAATACACTTCACGGCGTTTTTGAGCACATCGTCGGCATAGCCGAAGGCACTGTCTATGTCTTCGTCGTTGTAATATTTGATTACGTTTTGATTCTTAATGGTGATAAGGGAATCCACATGTTGTGATAGCTCTGCGATACCCTCGTTAGCCAGGCGCAGTCTTTCGGATCCTTCAAATTTAAAGGGAGTAGTCACGACGCCGATGGTGAGGATGCCCATGTCGTGAGCGATCTCAGCGATGACAGGAGAGGCACCAGTGCCGGTACCTTTGCCCATACCAGCTGTGATGAAGAGCATGCGGGTTTCTTTGCCTATAAATTCCTGGATGCGCTCTTTGCTTTCCATAGCATATTGGCGTGCAACTTCGGGTTGTGCGCCGGCGCCCAAACCATTGCCGAGCAATAGTTTGTCGGGTACGGGCGTGTTGTCGAGGTGACCACGGTCCGTATTGCAGATCAGGAAATCAACTCCCACGATACCTTCGCTGTACATGTGCTTGACGGCGTTGCTGCCGCCACCACCGACACCTATGACCTTGATGATAGATGAAGGTTTGGCTTTTTCTCCATAATCGGGTGTGAAATTTATTTTATCTGTCATAACAATGAATGTTTTTTATTCTTACGTAGGTTAATGGTTTCATTAAATGGTTAGGAGATTCTTTCAAGAAGATCTTTCAGGTAGTTGGGGATCTTCTCGAAAATATTCGTTCTTGGAACTTTGGGAGCTTTAGGCTCTTTCGGGGCTTTCGCCTTTTTCCGTCCACTGAAAAAGCCGCCTTTTTCGGTACTCTCTTCGACGGGTTCCTGATCAGGTTCCTTATATTCAACATTCAGACCAAATTTGAGCAGGCCAAGTGCAGTGGCATACATGGGGTGTTTCAATTCGGTGGGGATGTTGTGGGCAAAACTGCTATCAGGCACACCGATGCGGGTGGGCAGTTGCATGGAGAACTGACAAAGTTCCTTGATGTTGCGCAAGTTGGCGCCACCACCAGTGAGCACCAAACCCGCATACAAACGATCCTTATAACCGGAATTATCTATTTCGTTCTTCACTACGTTGACGATTTCTTCCTGTACACGACAGTTGATGATTTGTGCAAGGTGATATTCGCTGATCTGGATAGGATCCTGTCCGTAAGGTCTGGGAATGGTGATGATGTTGCTGGAATTACTCTTTTCCACAACACATGTGCCATAACGTATTTTAAGTTGCTCGGCAACATCCTCGGAAATTCTGCACACTTGGGCGATATCTTTGGTGATGATGTTACCTCCGATGGGGATCACTTTCGTGAAGACAGGGCTTCCGTCCACAAAGATAACCATGTCGGTGGTGCCACCGCCGATGTCCACTAAAACCACTCCCTCACTTTTCTCTTTGTCGCTAAGGCAAGCCAGACCAGAGGCGATAGGCTCCAATACGATGTCGCGGATACCAAGTCCGGCATCATTGACGCATTTTACGATTTTCTTGATTTCACGTTCGTTACCCGTGATGATTTGATAAAGGCCGATAACCTCATTACCGAGTTCACCAACAGGATCGATGGTCTCGCGGCTGCGATCTATCTGATAACGTTGGGGAATGACGTCTATGATCTCTTCGCCCGGAGGCAAAGTGACATCGGCCACGTCCTTTTTGAGTTGCTCTATTTCCTCTTTTGTGATAGGGTTTTCGTTGCCGTGGCGATAAAGGATGTGGTTATATTTGCTGGTTTTGATGTGATGGCCAGCGATACCGGCATACACCCATTCAATATCTTGGTTGGAGCGTTGGGCGGCTATATCCTTCGACAAACTGATACCTTCGGTGGTCTTTACCAGGTTCTTGATTTCACCAAACTCTACACCGCTTGACTCGTTCTTGCCATAGCCCACAACCTCTATTTGCCCGTTTTCGTTGCGAAAACCGATAACAGTAGCTATCTTCGTTGTGCCAATGTCAAGGCCAACAACCATTCCGTTATTGTTTGATGAATTGTTATCCATAATATTCTTTTTTGTTTATAGTTTTCTTGTTGCTATTATTCTGTTCTTGTATCGAGCGTCCAACATGGCGTAGGTGTCAAACCCTTTGCGCGATAGCCCATCCTTGTAAACAACCTTTAAGTTGGCAAGCTTTTCATCGGCGTTATCGTCATTGCCAAATAAGATGACTTGGTTGCCAAGTGTTGCCACTAGCTCCATCTGATTCTGGTCGTTGAGGTAGATCTGGCGAAACTGAGCATTGTAAAAATCGTCAGCTAGAATCTTCTGCGTCACATTGAGCACTTTACGTAATTCTTGGTTGACCGTAGCCCCATGTTTGTAGTTCTGATGAATGTTCCCGTTGACGATGATCAAATAGTCCTTCATCTTAGGAGAATAAGGAACTAAAAAGCCTTCGTTATCCACGAAATACTGACCGCCGTCTTTGTTAAACACGTGCAAAACCACATTGCGAAGGTTGTAATCAATCAGTAACTTCGAACCAGCAAAATGAATGAAATTGATCTTTTGGATGTAAGGGTTTTGCTCCAAAGTGGCCGACACTCTCGTCAAATCAACATCACGAACACGCTTCCCCAAAACCTCAATCCCATTGTCTTTCAATATCTTCTCCACGTCCGCCTGAGCAAGCAACACACTCTCGTTTTGAGTGTGGGCAGTAACTCGTATGGTTGTACATTGTCTTTGAGGTATTTTTACCAAAGCCAGTATTACAATAGCCAACACGCTGACAACCAAAACAATACGAATTATTGCTTTAAAATACTTCATTCAGGCTTAAATCTATTATAATTAGCCACAAAAATACCATTAAATAAAGTTTTATTTTTGTCTTTTTTCTTAAAAAATAAACAAAAATATGTTCATAAAGAAATAGGATGGGATGACGGGGAAAACAAGTCGAAGGAAATTGTAAACAACTGTTTTTCAGCCATTTCTCTTATCCAAACCCCAAAGAAGCTTTTCTCTGATGACGTCAAAGAAGTGTGTCTTTTCAAACAGGACTGTTTTCAAGTGGAATTTCTCTTTGCTGATTTGCAGGTGCACGGAGTCCGGCACAACAACTCGTTCTGTATCAAGGGCGAGGGAATATCTGCCGGTGCGACTGTTCACCTCTATGTCAAGGGAAAGCTCAGCGGGGATAACAAGGGGACGCACATTGAGGGAATGTGAGGCAATGGGCGTGAGTACTTGAACTTCGCTCCGAGGGTGTAAAATAGGACCACCACAACTCATCGAGTAGGCGGTGGAACCCGTGGGCGTGGCAATGATGAGGCCGTCGCCCCAGTAGGTGTTGATTTTCTGTTCGCCTGCCCAAACCGTGATGGCGTTGATGGCATCGGCGTCGGTGGCCCGGATGGTTACATCGTTGACCACAAAGTTGTGGCTCAGGGCCAACGGCTCGCTGCTCTCCACGTGCAGAAGCGACCGTTCTTCCAAGGTGAATCGCTCTTGCCGGAGCATCTGGAAACACTCCTGGAAGTTCTCTTTCCGAATGCCGGACAGGAAACCGATACGGCCGGTGTTGATGCCCACTAACGGAATGTTGAGGTCGCCCACCAGATTGGCGGCGTCGATGAAGGAACCGTCGCCCCCAATGGAGACCATGAAGTTGACCGGCATCTGCCCGAGCAGGTCGTCGTGGGTATAAAAATGTTCAAGGCAACTATCCTCGAGGGGATAATTGCCGTGAACGGTGATGTCGTAATCTTGTTGTTTGAGATATTGGATTACGGTATGGATGAACTCTTCCTCGCCGCGTTGTCGACAGTAGAGTGCAATCTTCATTATTTGTAGTCTTGGACTTCGATTTCGCCGTTGATGATCATATTGGCGTTGAGGGCCATAGCGGCCATCTCGTCTTCGCCGGGATAAACCGCGACGGGGGCGATCCATTCGATGTAGTTCTTGATGCGTCTAACGACGGGCTTGCCGTAGGCGATGCCGCCGGTCAGGATGATGGCGTCGATTTTGCCCTTAAGCACCACGGCGTTCTCGCCAATCTGTTTGGCCACTTGGTATGCGAAGGCCTCTTCGAGCAGCTCGGCCTTGGGGTCGCCGGCGATGGCGGCCTTCTCCACGGCGAGCGCGTCATTGCTGCCGAAATAGCCTACATAGCCGCCTTTGCCCACTAAGATCTTCTGCATGTCTTCCTGGGTGTACTTGCCGCTGAAACAGGCCTTCAGGAACTGGTTCATAGGCAGGGAGCCGGAACGTTCGGGAGAGAACGGGCCTTCGCCGTCAAGGGCTTGGTTAACGTCGATGACGCGGCCCTGACGATGCGCACCCACGCTTACGCCGCCACCCATATGGCAGACGATGAGATTCAGCTCCTCGTATTTCTTGCCGTTCTCTTTGGCGTACATACGGGCGATGGCCTTCTGGTTCAAGGCGTGGAAGATGGACTTGCGCTCGAAATCGGGGTGTCCCGTGATGCGGGCCACGTCTTCCATCTCGTCCACGATGACCGGGTCGGCAATGTAAGCTTCCTGGAGGCCGATGACCTTGGCGAGACTGTCGGCGATGAGACCGCCCAAGTTGCAGGCGTGCTGACCGTTGTAACCCATCATAAGATGTTCTTTCATCAAGTCGTTGATACGGTATACACCGGACTTCAGAGGTTTGATGAGACCGCCACGACCCATCACGAGATCGATGGAGTGCAAGTCGATATTCTCATTTTTCAGCTCGGCAATAATGACGTCTCTACGAAATTCGAATTGATCGGCAATAGTCGCATAGGCAGAGAGTTGTTCGGTAGAGTGTTTTATATTCTTGATAAAAACTTGTTCGTTTCCTTCAAAAATAGCGATTTTGGTAGAGGTGGAACCAGGATTGATGGCAAGAATTCTTTTCATAATGGGAAATTAATTTATGATGAAAGTGTTAGATACTTTTACAGTGTCGACAGTACTATAAAAAGTGCCGGCGTTCGTGGTGATGTATGAACGGAAGAAATAGAGAAGGGTGTCTCCCGCGTTGTCACCTCCGATTCCTTCAACGAATGGAATGGTGCGACGCCATGAAAAGGTAAGGTATTGGGTGGAGTCAGTGAAGGTCATCATGGTGTCGAAAACAAGAGGCACAACGGTGGAGTAGAAGCAGGTGTGCGACGGTATAGGATCGATGTAGCTGAAGCAATAACCAGCCTCTATGCAACGTGGGCAACCACCATCATCCAATACTCTGGCAGTGTAATTAACCACCTTGGTGGTGTCGTTGTAACTGTCTTGGGTTATGTCAATTTGAGCCATCTCGAAACGTTGACAACTGGCAAACACCCCGACAATCATGGCAAACAAAACTATGGGGAAAAAACCTTTATTTTTCATCGTTACTGAATTTGGTGGCAAATGTACAAAAATAATTTCACATATACGCGTCTCTTCTATCGCCTTGCTTATTGTTAAAACGAATATATTTCTTGCAAAGAGGGGTATTCAAGAATGTCGGAGCATAGAATTATGGGCGGAAACAGGGGCACATGATGTCGTCTCCCATCCGTTAGATCGATGTTTAAGGTTTGTTGGTAGAGAAACCACACCAGTTCCGTGCAATAGAACGTCAAGCTGTCTTTATCGTCGAAGGCGGCGTCAAAGAGGGGATGGCGTTGTAAGAGAGCCAATCCGTTGCGCTTAAGTAGTAAAGTGTCGTCTGGGGTTAAAGACAACCGAAGCACAGCGCCGTGCTTCGCGCGGTCGGAACGAAAAAAAAGGCCTATGGGCTCTATCTTTACGCTGTCTTTATCCTCTTTGCGAGCTCTTTCATTGGGAACCGCGTGAAGCACTTGCCACCGACCGCCGTTATACAACACGATGCCAGTATGGGTGTAGATACAAGAAGTGTCCACTACAGAAACAACCCTGCTTTCGGAACTCTCTCCCGCGCGGAACACAATGTCACCCGTTTGCAAGGTGACGTTTTCTGGCATTGTAAATAATTGTGGATCAATTTTTTGTTTACAACCGATTACTAGAAATGGTACTACAAAAACGAAAAAGGTAGAAGCGAGAATTCTCCCGATTCTACCTCTTGAAGCAGGCTTGAATGAGATCAGCCCTTGATTTTCCATTTGCCGTCCTTCTTTACTAATTTGACGTTGTTCGTACTCTCTTCGGGTTCTGAATTAAACGATGAGGTGAACTTGTACTTGACTTCAACAACAGCGGTTGTGCCGTCTTCGGCAATCTCTTCTGAAACGATGTCAAATTCAGGAATCTTGACCTCCAACCCCTCCATTTTTTCTATCTCTTGTTTTATCTCAGCCTCGTCCTCAATGGTGGTGTAAGTCAAAGCTTTTTCAAAGTCACCCTTTTGAAGGGCTTTGTAGTAAGAATTGGTCACCTCGGAGGGAGAAGAAGAACCGCAAGACGCCATCAAGAGCCCCGCGACGAAAATGCTAAGGAATAGTAGAAATCTTTTCATAAATTATTTTTTTTGAACCACTAATTTGCTGCAAACATACAAAAAATATAATAACCGATAATGATTGACGTTCAATGATTTTGGGTGAATTTTGTATTTTTGCCCACTTTTTTATGAAAAAAATCATCTGCTATATAATCCTTTCAATGCTGTTCACTTTTAGTTATGGACAGAAGAAATCGGAATTTCAAGTTTGGGAGGATTCGCTCATACATCTGCGCGACCAAGTTATGGCAGAGCCTGACGAGACCACTCGCCTAGCCCTCAATGAGGATTTTATGACTCTTTTGGAGGAGGTTTTGCAGATGCCCAATTCCTTCAAACATACATGGGATTCAGTTCAAAACTTCTCTGTCTTGGCTTCCCCCGACAATGTGTTTAAGATTTTCACTTGGTATGTGCTGAAGAAGGATTTTTCAATAGAAAACTTTGGTTTTATCCAGGTGTATAACGAAAAAAGGAAAAAATATGTCTTGTTTCCTTTGTATGACAAACGCAGCACACTGGACTATCCCAAGACGGTGGTGGGCAACCACAATCGTTGGTTCGGCGCCGTTTATTATAAACTCATCCCGATCAAGAATAAGGACTTCACTTATTACACCTTACTGGGTTGGAATGGCAATAACCTGTTTACCAACCAGAAAGTGATCGAAGTGCTGCATTTCAACAAAGAAACGACACCTGTTTTCGGGGCCCGAATCTTCAAGAACTACCCGGAAAAAGTAAGTCGCGTCATTTTTGACTATTCCAAGAATGCTGTGCTTCACCTCAATTATGAAGTGCAGGAAGTGCCGGTAAGTACGGGGAAAATGAATCCCAAAACCAAACAAATGGACTATCGATTGGTCAGCAGCCCTATGATTGTCTTCGACCAACTTATCCCGATGGAAGACAATATGCAGGCCATACCCGCCTATATGGTTCCGGAATCGAGTCTTAACCAGGGCTTTGTCGAAGAGGACGGTCGATGGGTTTTTGTGAAGACGGTGCGCGGGTCCAACCCCGACAAGGTGCGTCCGGCCTATCAACATAAAAACAGACAAATATACAACCCTAATAATCAATAGTTTATGGGAAATATGCTTTATCCTTTCAAGTTCGAACCCATATTGAAAGACAAAATCTGGGGCGGAGAGAGAATGAAAACCATCTTGAACAAAGATCTCGGTTCTTCCAAGTGTTGTGGCGAGAGTTGGGAAGTGTCCGGCCTCGTGGGCGACGAATCCGTGATAGCCAACGGCTTTTTGGCGGAGAACAACCTCAACGAATTGTTGGAAATCTACCTCACCGAGCTTGTGGGGGAGAAGAATTACGAGAAATATGGGTTGGGATTTCCCCTGCTCATCAAGTTTATCGATGCCCAGGACAATCTTTCGGTGCAGGTGCACCCCGACGATGAGTTGGCCCAACGCAAGTATGGACAAAGCGGCAAAACGGAGATGTGGCACGTGATAGCCGCCGAGTCTGGGAGCGGGTTGTATGTGGGTTTTAACAAAGCCGTCCCAAAAATCCAATTTGAAGCAGCTATTGCAGAGGGCACGGTGGCCGACCTCTTGAAATTCTATCCGGTGCAACCTGGCGATACCTTTATGATTCCCGCGGGCACGGTCCACGCTATCGGCAAGGGCGTCCTGCTGGCTGAGATCCAACAACCCTCCGATGTCACCTTCCGCGTGTTCGACTGGAACCGAGTGGATGACGAAGGCAATTCCCGCGAATTGCACGTGGCCGAAGCCCTTGAGGCCATCCATTTTGAGGAACAAACGGGCAACTTCAAGGTAGCGTATACCCCAACCCTCAACAAGACGGTTAAGCTGGTGCGTTCCCAGTATTTCAACACCAGTCTGCTGGAGTTCGACAAACCCCTGAACAAGTCTTTTGTGGAGATCGACTCCTTTGTGATTTATATGTGCCTCGATGGCCAAGTGTTGTTGGTTTACGGCGACGAGGGCCGCGAGCGGTTGGAGACGGGCGAGGTGGTGCTGGTGCCTGCCGACATGGAGGAACTGCAGCTGTTACCCGCCCGCAAGTCTCGCCTTTTGGAAGTCTACTGTTGATGCCTCCTTTCCGTTTTAAGAAATTTTCACTTTCACACGATCGAAGTGCGTTGAAGATCGGCACGGACGCGTTGCTCTTGGCGTCCCTGACCGACGTAAAACGCGCCGAGATCATACTGGACATCGGCTGCGGCTGCGGCGTCGTGGCTTTTTGTTTGGCCCAGCAATCGGTTTTGAAGGGCGACACGCCGCAAATCTATGGCGTGGATTCCGATCACGAGTCCATTATTGAAGCCGACGAGAATGCCGACAATTATCCGTTGCTCCCGCGCGCGGCTTTCCATTTCATTGGGGAAAGGATACAGGATTTCGCTAACGGTCCTGCCGCCCTTGGCTTCGATCTCATCGTTTCCAATCCGCCCTTTTTCCAAGGCGATTTGAAACCTCAGCGAGAGTCGTCGCTCCGGAGCAAACACGCCGATGGGCAACTTCCTTTTGAGGAGTTGCTGCAAAGTGTGTTAAAAATGCTAAAACAGGACGGCCGTTTTGCGCTTATCCTGCCGCCCGCCGAAAGCGAACGCTTCGACCAGTTGGCGCAGGGGCGGCTCTTTTGCCACAAACGAGTTCGCGTGCGCCCCGTGGCAGGCAAACCCGTCCATCGCGTGGTGAGCGAGTATGCAAGACAAGAGGGACCGTGCAAAGAGTCGGGGCTGACCATTCTGGAAACCCCGAATGCGTACACGAATGAATACGCCGCCTTGATGGAGCCGTATCTGTTGTAAATTTTTACCGTGAATAAATCAGCGTAATTTGCAGGATATTTAACCTGGTAGATTATCGCCAAGTAGACTATCTCTTGTTTTTCACCAATTGTCCGCAGGCGGCGGCGATGTCCTGTCCACGACTCTGGCGCACGTTGACGACCATATTGCAACCTTTGAGGTAGTCGATGAACTCCTCGCGCTGGTTGGGGTAGGAGCGATGGTAGAGTCCGCCAGGCGTCTCGTTGTATTCTATGATGTTGACTTTCACGGGGAAAGGTCGACAGAAGCGGGCCAGTTTCTCGGCAGCCTGCCGAGTGTCGTTCACCTTGGAAAGTAGCAGATACTCAAAAGTGATTCGCTCGCCGGTCTTCTGGTGGTAGTAAACCAACGCGGCTTGCAGGTCGTGGAGCGAGTGGTGCTCGTTGACGGGCATAATGGCACTACGGACGACAGGGTCCGCACTATGAAGAGAGACGGCCAACCCGCAAGGGAATTTGCGGTCGGCCAGTGCCTTGATACCCTTGACAATGCCCGCGGTGGAGAGGGTGATGCGCGTCGGCGACAGTCCGATTCCATCCTTGGCGGTGAGTCTGTCGATGGCGGTCATCACATTGTCGAAGTTGAGCAGCGGCTCGCCCATTCCCATAAACACGATATTGGAGATGCCATTTCCGTACAGTTCCCGCGCACGGCGGTCCATCAGCATAAACTCGTCGAAGATCTCGCTGTAGTGCAGGTTGCGCACGAACCCCATCGTGCCTGTGGCACAGAAAGAGCATCCCAGCGGGCAGCCCACCTGCGAGGAGATGCACGCGGTGACGCGCTCGCCCGACGGGATGAGCACACCCTCTACCAAAGCGTCGTCATAGTAGCGGAAGGCGAACTTGGCGGTCTTGTCCTTGCTCTGCACTTCTTGTGCGATGACGGCGTGACGGAACGTGTATTGGCTGGCCAACAGGTCGCGCAACGACTGCGAGATGTTGGTCATTTCGTCGTAACTGCCGATGCCTTTTTGCCATAGCCAAGTCCAAATTTGTCCGGCACGGAATTTCTTTTCGTTTTTGGAGAGCAGAAAGTCTTCCAACTGCTCGCGGGTGATGCTTCTGATGTCTTCCATTTGTTGAAAAAAAAGGCTGCCAGGCGGCAGCCTTTCGGATTATGGTTATGTTGAATTATTTCACTAATTTGTAGGTGTCCATAGCCATCACCAATTCTTCGTTGGTGGTAACGGAGACGAGTTTGACCTTGGAGTCGGGGGTGGAGATGATACCGTCTTCGCCGGCATATTTCTGGTTGGCTTCGGGGTCGAGTTTGGTGCCGAGGAACTCAAGACCTTGGCAGATGGCCTCTCTCTGGAACCAGGCGTTCTCGCCGATGCCGCCCGTGAAGAGGATGAGGTCCACGCCGCCCATTGCTGCTGCATAGGCGCCGATGTATTTCTTGACACGGTATGCGAACATGTTGAAGGCGTAGGTGGAGCGCTCGTCGCCGGCATCGCGGCCCGCGCGGATGTCGCGCATATCAACGCTCTTGCCGGAAATGCCAAGCAGACCGCACTTCTTGTTGATGAAGGTGTTGAGTTGCTTGGTGTCCATGTGTTCGGAGTCCATAATGTAGATAAGGGCGCCGGCGTCGATGTCACCGCAACGAGTACCCATCATCAAGCCTTCGACAGGGGTGAAACCCATAGAGTTGTCGATGGACTTGCCGTCCTTGATGGCGGTGATGGAGGCACCATTGCCGAGATGGCAACTCACGATCTTGCAGTGCTCGTAATCCAAGCCCACCATCTTGGCGGCCTTCGGACCCACGTATTTGTGGCTGGTGCCATGGAAACCGTAGCGACGGATTTTCTTCTCGGAATAATACTCGTATGGCAGGGGGTACAGGAATGCCTCGGGCGGCATTGTCTGATGGAAAGAGGTGTCGAAGATGCCCACGTGCTTGACGTTGGGAAGGAGTTTCTTCATCACGTCGATGCCAAGCAGGGAAGCAGGGTTGTGCAACGGAGCCAACTCGCAAAGTTTGGCGATCTCTTCGCGCTCTTTGTCGCCAATGATCATACTCTCCTTGAAATACTCGCCGCCGTGCGCTACACGATGGCCTACGGCATTGATTTCGTCAAGGGATGTGATGACGCCGTGTTTCGGATCCATCAAAGCTTCCAAAACCAACTTGACACCCACTTCGTGGTTGGCAATAGGGGTTTCAAAATAATATTTCTCTTTGCCTACAGGCTTGTGAGTGAAAAGGCCCATCTCCAAACCAACACGTTCCACAAGACCTTTGGCCAATAATTCAGGTTGCGGTTCCATTTCCAGCAATTGATACTTGATGGAGGAACTGCCGCAGTTTAAAACTAAGATTTTCATATTTTGGGATAATTAGGTGTATAAATCAGGAAAAGAGTTGCAAATATATAAAAAAGGCAAAGACGCCAAAATTTTGGCGCCTTATGTTTATGCCTCCATGCTTTCCAACATGTCCACCACGTTGTCAAGATAGTTGACTTCGGCTTTTTCCATCTCGCCTCTGTCGGCTAAGGTGGCAAGGTTGGAGTCTATGGGCATTTGGGCCAACAACTTGAGCTTGAATTCTTTGGCCACTTCTTCGGTGTGGCTTTCGCCAAACACCTTGATTCGTTCATTACAGTGCGGACACTGAACGTAACTGTAGTTTTCAACCAACCCGAGTACGGGAATGTTCATCATCCCAGCCATATTGACGGCCTTGCTGACGATGAGAGAGACCAAGTCTTGCGGTGAGGTTACCATAATGATGCCATTGATGGCCATAGTCTGGAATACTGTCAACGGAACATCGCCCGTTCCCGGGGGCATATCCACCAAGAGGAAATCAATATTGTCCCATATCACCTCTGTCCAGAACTGTTTGACCATTCCGGCAACGAGCGGTCCGCGCCATATAACAGGCGTTTTCTCGTCGTTGGTGAGCAGGTTGGCAGAGATCACCTGGATGCCGTTGGCGGTCTCGGCGGGGAAAACGCCGTCTTCGTTACCGCCGATGATGGTGTGCAGGTTGAACATCTTAGGGATGGAAGGGCCGGTGATGTCGGCATCGAGGATGCCCACGCGGTATCCCTTGCGGCGCAATTGCACGGCTAACAAGGCGGTGACGGAGCTTTTGCCCACGCCGCCCTTGCCGCTGACGACGCCTATAACCTTGCGGATATTACTTTTGGGATTCGGTTTTTCGTGTAAATCTTTCTGTTCGCAATTCTGTTGACTGCAATTAGAGCAGTCGTGATTACATTCTGCCATAATTATAGTTTCGTTTGTGTTGGTGAATTTTTGTGGCTGCAAAGATAGTAAAAATAGCGGTCAGTAGTAAGAGATTACGGATAATGAATATCCAATAGAAGTAGGGGGCGCACTATTGTGCGCCCCCTACTTCTATCTTAAATGTTTTCCAATGAGTCGGTAGGTTTTCATGCCACCGATGAGGTTGTAAACGTTGTCGAAACCAGACTGCATGAGGATACGAGAGGCTATATAGCCGCGCAATCCCACCTCGCAGAACACCACCGTCTTCTTGTCGTTGGGGATGTCGTCCAAAAACTCGCGCAGTTCGTCCACGGGATAGTTGACGGCCCCTTGGATGGAGTCTGCCTTGTGTTCTTGGATCTCACGCACGTCGATGAGGTTGATGTCGGCGTTTTGGTCCAGCAACTCGTCAAGTTCAGCTGCTTGGATGGGGTTCATCAAGTGGGATATTATGTTTTCGGCCACCATTCCCGCGAACATAACAGGACTTTTGGCCGAACCGAACGGCGGAGCATAGGCGTGTTCGCTGTTAACGAGGTCGAAGATGGTGCCCTGGTGCTTGATGAGCAGCGAAATAATGTCGATCTGCTTGTCCACGTTCATCGGGCCAACGGCTTGGGCGCCGAGGATGAGTCCTGTTTCGGGGTCGAAGTTGAGTTTCAAGTGCAGGGGCTTGCCGCCAGGGTAGTAGGTGGCGTGCGGGGCTGGATGCGTGATGACGGTCTGGAAGGCGATGCCCTGCCTCTTCAAGGCGGCCTCCGACAGTCCTGTACTGGCCGCTGCGATGTTGAACACCTTGGCGATGGCGGTAGCTACAGAACCGGAGTATTTCACCGTCTGTGGGTAGACCATGTTCATGGCAGCTATGCGCGCCTGTAGGTTAGCGGGGCCAGCAAGGAAGTTGCAATAGGGTTTGCCCGTGACGGGATGCGGGAATTCTATGGCGTCGCCTACGGCAAAGATGCACTCGTCAGAGGTCTGCAGGTATTCGTCCACCCAGATGCCGCCGGCTTCCCCGATCTTAAGGCCTGCCGCCTTTGCGAGGTCCGTGTTGGGACGCACGCCGATGCTGAGCACGACCAAGTCGCAGACAAGTTCACTGTTGTCCTCTAACACTACAGCCAGTCGATTGTCGACTTGTTTGAAAGTTTGAAGCCCGTTGCTGGTGATGACGCGAACACCTTGTTCGATAAGGTGTTGTTGCACGATGGCCGCCAATGGCCAATCCAGTGGGGTGAGCACATGATCGGCTTTCTCGACCACGGTGACTTGATAGCCGATCTTGTGCAGGTTCTCGGCCATCTCCAGACCAATGAACCCACCACCAATAATGACCGCCGAAGCACCTACGGAAAGCTTGTCCGCCGCACACATCTTAATGCGGTCGCAGTCGGTTACGTTGCGCAAAGTGTATATGTTAGGTAGATCCACTCCTTCCACAGGCGGAATAATGGGACTGGCGCCAGGCGAGAGCAGAAGTATGTCGTACCCCTCCTCGTATTCTTTGTTGTTGTGTAAGTTTTTAACAGAGACGGTTTTACGATCACGATTGATGGCGGTAACCTCATTCAAGGTGCGCACATCTGCATCGTAACGGTTGCCAAAAGATACGGGGGTTTGCAAGAAAAGCTTCTTGCGGTCATTTATAGTGTTGCCAATGAAGTAAGGAAGTCCACAGTTGGCGTATGAGATGTGTTCGCCTTTTTCAAGGATCACAATCTCTGCATCTTCGTTCATTCTTTTTAGTCTCGCAGCTGCCGAAGCTCCCCCGGCAACGCCGCCGATAATCACGTATTTCATATTCAAGAATCTTTTAAGAACCGCAAAAATAGTAAAAATGCAAAAACGTTACGGTCCCATAAAACAAAAAACAGGTAACCGGTTAAAATGAGTAATTGCCAAATAAAGATAAGGTGGGAAATGTGTTTTCATGGAAGAAATAAGGTGGGACAGCGGTTACCTGTTCACGAAACACACAGCAAAAATACAAAAAGTATTAATATAAAATTAAATTCAAATAAAATTTTATTAACAATAAGTTAACATAATGCATGTGGAAAATTTCGTACCTTTGCATTCTCTTTCAAAACAAAATGAATCCGGAAGAAGCGATATTATCAGAATTGAACGACCAGCAGCAACTGGCTGTGAAACAAGTGGATGGACCCGTTATGGTGATTGCAGGCGCGGGCTCTGGAAAGACGCGGGTGTTAACCTATCGTATCGCTTACATGTTGACTCGTGGAGTGAATCCCTATGGTATTTTGGCGCTGACGTTTACCAACAAAGCTGCTGCCGAGATGAGGGGTCGAATCGTGAACCTTGTCGGAGGCGACATTGCCAAAGCCGTGACAATGGGCACTTTTCACTCCGTCTTTTACCGCATTCTTCGTATTGAAGCTGAAAAACTGGGCTTTACCCACAACGTGACGGTTTACGACACAGATGATTCTAAGTCGCTCATCAAGAGCGTGGTCAAAGAGCTGAATTTGGATCCTAAGACTTATGCCCCCAACTATGTGCTGAACCGCATTTCCATGGCCAAGTCGAACTTGCTTTCGGCGCAAGATTATGCCAATAATCCGGATATAATGGCGGCGGACCGTATGGCCGGCAAGCAGGAGATAGCTTATATTTTCGACCAATACAACCGTCGTCTGCGCAAAGCCGACGCCATGGATTTTGACGACTTGCTTTACTATATGAATGTGCTGTTGCGCGACTTTCCGGATATGCTCTACAAGTATCAGAATCGATTCCAGTATATCTTGGTGGACGAGTATCAGGACACCAATTTTGCTCAATACCTGATTATTCGAAAGTTGGCTGCTCAAAACCAGAATATCTGTGTGGTGGGTGACGATGCCCAGAGCATCTATGGTTTCCGCGGTGCTGACATCCAGAACATTCTCAATTTCCGTCGCGACTACCCCAGTGCACGCATTTTCAAACTGGAACAAAACTATCGTTCCACTCAAAACATTGTGAATGCTGCCAATGCCATCATTAAGCACAACAAAGACCAGATGCCTAAAGAGGTGTGGACGGGCAACGAACAAGGTGCCAAGATCAATCTTATCCACGCTGCCAGCGACACCGACGAGGCACAATCGGTAGCCAACGCCATCTTCGAAATCAAGATGAACCAACACGCCAGCAACCGCCAGTTTGCCATCCTGTATCGTACCAATGTACAGTCCAGAACATTGGAGGAAGCTATGGTCAAAAGGCATATTCCATATAAGATTTACGGAGGTCTCTCTTTCTATAAACGCAAGGAGATTAAGGATGTGTTAGCCTATTTTAGGTTGACCATCAATCATTACGATGAAGAATCCCTCAGACGCGTTATCAACTATCCGATGCGGGGTATAGGCGACACTACCATGTCCCGTATTGCAGCTACTGCTAATGAGAACAATGTGTCCCTGTGGGATGTGATTGCAGACCCCAGACAATTCAACCTTGAAGTCAACGCCTCTATCATGAACCGCCTGATAGAGTTTGCCGATATGATCAAAGGCTTTACCTCACAACTGAAAACCACGGATGCTTATGAGTTGGGTGTTCAGATTGTGAAGAAAACGGGCATTGCCAAACTCTTAAGGGAGAATACGGACGAGAAGGAACGTTTGGATCACTTGGACGAGTTGCTCGACGCTATCAAAGGCTTCACGGAAAAAGAACCTGAAAACATCATCAGTGAAGCTACTGGTGAAGTTATTGAGGACTACTTCCCTTCCTTGGATTACTTTATGGAATCCATAGCCCTTTTGAGCGACGATGAAGAGAACAAAGCCGAGGAAGACGATGACAAGGTGAAGTTGATGACCATTCATTCAGCAAAAGGCCTGGAGTTCGATTATGTTTTTATTACGGGATTGGAAGAAAACCTGTTCCCATCGTCTTTGTGTGCCAACTCACGGCAGGAAATGGAGGAAGAGCGGCGCCTGTTTTACGTGGCCCTCACGCGTGCCCGCAAGCTGGTAACGCTTACTTGCGCGCAGACCCGCTATCGTTATGGCACGCTGGACTTTTGTGAGCAAAGTCGCTTTTTGGAGGAGATTCCTGACAAGTTCCTGAATGTGACCAAGAAAGCCTCTTCCGGCTTCGGCGCATTTGGAAACCATGATAACGATACTTGGTCCACCCGTAAAGGAGGTTTTCGATTCAAATCGGATTACAACACCTCATCATCAAGGACGAGCAGCTTCAAGTCACAACCCCAAAAACCTACGGTAAAAACCACCCAAGAGGTGCGCCTTGACCAGGTGGGCACACTGGCCACTAACGATCAGATCGTACCTGGCAGACGTGTCTATCACGCCAAGTTTGGGTATGGTGAGGTGCTTTCCACCGAAGGAACCGGCCCTGATACCAAGGCCCAAGTGGCTTTCGAGACGGTGGGAACCAAAACACTATTGCTTAAATTCGCTAAATTGATAATTCCCAAGTAATTTATATTCAATATGTTGTTTCGTGCTAACATACCCGCTCCGCAGTTCCCCTTCAAGATAGGTTATGACGACAGCATCATGCTGCTGGGCTCTTGCTTTTCCGACAATATCGGAAGCTATTTCGAGCGCCATCGTTTCAATGTCTGCTCCAATCCCTTCGGCGTACTGTTCAACCCCATCTCCATTGACCATTCGCTCCGATTGTTGATGGACCCCAGCACATTTGACAAAGACCGCTATTTCTACCATACCAGGGATTCTTGGGTGAGTTTTGCACACCATGGACGATTTTCCCGCGAAAACTTTGAGGTTTTCGAACAAAACATAGACGAACAACTGCAAAAAGCTTCACGTTTTTTGCAACATACGGATTATCTTTTTGTCACTTTTGGCACGGCGTTCTGTTACAAGTTTATCCCACGGGATTTGATTGTCTCCAATTGTCATAAAATCCCCAATTATAAATTCGACCGTATTCGATTGGATGTCAAGAAGATTGTGTCGCAATGGAACGCCACGCTGCAAATGTTGAAGGATCTCAGACCCGAAATGAAGATTATCTTTACCGTCAGTCCAGTGCGCCATGCCGGTGACGGCATGCACGAAAATACGCTTAGCAAGTCGATTTTGCTATTGGCAGTGGATAAGTTGGTGGACAACGAATCCACATTCTATTTTCCATCCTATGAGTTTTTGATAGACGACTTGAGAGACTATAGGTTCTATGCCCGCGATTTGAGCCATCCCAACGAGTTGGCAATTGACTATTTGGAAGAAAAAGTGTCCGAATCTTTCTTTACGATGGAAACAATGGATAAAGTAAGAGCCATCCGTCAGGAGAATCGTTTCCTGAACCATCAGCGTTTAAGAAAAGAATAAAGAGGATTATTTCCGCAATTGAATACGCATAACCGTACCTTGATCGGGGGCAGAACTCTTTACGAAGAGTTTACCCTTGTGATATTCATTGATGATTCTCTTGGCCAAAGTCAAGCCAAGGCCCCAACCACGATTTTTGGACGTATAGCCCGGAGAGAAGATTTTCTTCTGCATTTTTGCCGGAATGCCCTTGCCGGTGTCGGCTATATCAACAAACACCCATTTTTTGTCTTCAGAGATGTTAATGTCGATAGAACCTTTTCCGTTCATGGCATCGACAGAGTTTTTGCATAGGTTTTCAATCACCCATTCAAAAAGATAGCGGTTGAGTGGCAGTACCGTTTCTCCTTCCGGTTTGTGAAACTGAATGGAGACCATGGAAGAGATTCTCGACTGTAAATACTGGGTGAATTCATCAATGACGGACACCAGGTTGGTAGACTCTAACACAGGCGTGGAACCAATTTTGGAGAAACGTTGTGCAATAGTCTCCAATCGATGCACGTCTTTGCCTATTTCTGTAGGCACCGATTGGTCAACATCCATCTCCTTCAACAATTCAGTCCAGGCCATTAATGAAGAGATAGGCGTACCTAGCTGATGAGCAGTTTCCTTGGACATGCCCACCCAGATGCGATTCTGTTCGGAGCGTCTGGATACGCTGAAAAGCAAGTAGGCCACGATAAGGAAGATAAGGATGAACCCAAGTTCAATAAAGGGGAACATGCGCAGTTGTCGAAGCACAGGCGACTCTTCATAGAAAACATAGCAAGTGCCATGGTCCAACAAGTTGATTTCGATGGGCGTGTTGGCTACCTTCATCTTGTTGAGTGTTTCAGCCAACTTGCTGGAATCGGACAACTCCGTAGAGTCGATATTGCCAGTGTTGATAATGTTCTTCAAGGTGCTATCCGTGATAATGACAGGTACGGATGCGGAATTGATGACGGTCTCTTGGAAAAACGACTTGACAAGGTCGTCAATCACTACGTGTAGCTCCTGATAAACGGGAGGCTCTTGGTAATAAACCGTGAGGTAGCGATTGGTCAAGTAAGGAGTGGTGAACTTGGTATAGGCATTAATGTCGTCTCCCATCTCCTTCACGTTTTGCATGTGCGCCACGCTGTCAGGCACATTGACGGAAGCATCGATATGGCCCTTATTGCTGGTAACAATCAGAGGGACGGTTTTGTTGGATGAAATGATGCTCTGATAAAAAGTCAGGTCTTCTTCAAGTGGTGCTTCGATAATCTTTTTAATGGCGGTGGCCAGAATCTTGGCACGGTTGTCCTCTTCTAATTTGAGGGAGTTGAAGAAATCCTCGGTCTTGTTGACGATTTGCGCCTTGTAGGAAATAGCGCCAGCCCATATTTCAATACGCTTACGTTCTTCCTGGGCAATATTGCCGATAAGTCGGTTGGAGTAGATGATGATGACCACGAACACGATGGCAGCTGAGATGAACAGCAACCATTTCCAGCGAGCGTTATGGTCGTTAGGTTTCATTGTCCTGGATTACTCAGCTGCAACGAGCAGTTTATCAATGATTTGCTCTACGGTAATGCCTTCAGCTTCAGCCTTGTAGTTCTTGATGATACGATGACGGAGGATGTTGTGGGCCACAGCCTTGACATCTTCAATATCGGGTGAATATTTGCCGCTAAGCACAGCATGGGTTCTGGCACCGATGATGAGGAACTGGGAGGCACGCGGGCCGGCACCCCAAGAGAGGTAGTCTTGTGCCCATTGATGAGCCTTGGTGGTACCCGGACGGGTCAGCGTGGCGAGGTTGACAGCATAGCGGTAGACGTTTTCAGGAATAGGGATCTTCTGCAATAACTTTTGGTAGAAGATGATGTCTTCGGCGGTCAACACTCGGTTGGGTACTTGCATGTCGCCGTGAATGGTGCTCTTCACAATCTGCACTTCCTCGTCTTGGGAAGGATAGTCAAGGATGATGTTGAACATGAAACGGTCTTGTTGTGCCTCCGGCAGAGGATAGGTACCCTCCTGTTCAATAGGGTTCTGCGTAGCTAAGACGAAAAACGGGTCGGGTAGCTGATAAGTAGTACCGTTCATACTGACTGAACGCTCCTGCATGGCCTCCAACAAAGCGGATTGGGTCTTGGGCGGCGTACGGTTGATCTCGTCAGCCAAGACAATGTTGGCGAAGATGGGGCCCTTGACAAACTTGAAGTTACGGCTGTCGTCCAAAATTTCCGCACCCATAATGTCGGAAGGCATAAGGTCGGGCGTAAATTGGATACGATTGTAACTTAAATCCACGGCTTTGGCTATAGTTGTGATCATCAAGGTTTTAGCCAATCCAGGCACACCAATCAACAAAGCATGGCTGCGACTAAACATGGCCATCAGGATATTTTTTACTACTTCATCCTGACCGACAATCACCTTGCCGATTTCTTGTTTTAGTTCACTATATTTGTCAACGAAAGCTTCTATGGCTTCTACGTCTGTTTTCGTGTTCAAGTCCATTTGATGTTGGGTTAGTTGGGTATCTGCCATTTGGTAACGAATGGGCATTCTTTATATTGTGGATTAATTCTTAAGCTTGTAACTTTAACCTTGTCGAGGACCCATTTCTGAAGGGCATCGTATTTTTTCTCTTCGAGGGCGGCATTCTTGATCATGTCGTAGTCCTCCACGATATTGGCTTTATGTTCAGCCACTTTCTCTTTAAGGTATATGAGGCGGTAAGCCATGATGCCATCTTCGTTGACGAAGGGCACGCATTCGGAATACTCACCGGGGATGAGCTTGTTGAGCGAGGCAAAGGTGGCATCGTCAAGGGATTGTTTGTCGAAACTATAGGAATTGGTATAGGGGTTGACTACCATGCCTCCGTTGGATTTGGTAGGACCTTCGGAGTATTTTTTCGCGGCTTCGTCGATGGAGAGATGTTCATTGATGATAATGGCTCTTACACTGTCGAGGTAGGAGATGGCCTTGACCTGTTCGTCGGTAGAGGGTTTGGGTTGTAGAAGGATGTGGGCGACATGGATAGACTCTCCTTTGCGTTCAATCATTTGGATGATATGGTATCCGGCGCGGGTTTTGAGCACTTGGGACACTTCGCCCGACTTGAGGTTGAAGGCCACGGCTTCGAATTCGGGATAGAGGGAACCGCGTTCCACAAAGCCGAGGTCGCCACCCTTGGATGCACTGCCCGGGTCTTCGGAGTAAAGACGGGCGAGCATGGAGAACTTTTCGCCCCGGAGCACACGCTCCCGGTAGCCGTTCAGACGTTCCTTCACAGCATCGATCTCCTCATCGCTGACTGGCGGTATCTTGACCACTTCCCCAAATTGATAGGCTGTGGGCACCACAGGCATACTGTCAGGGTTGAGGTTGGAGGCGAACTGCTTTACCTCAGAAGGTGTAACCGTGATGCTTCCCGTAATCTTGGACTGCACTTGCTCTATCAAGGCCTGCTCGTACATCATCTCTTTCAGGTCCTTCTTGATCTCGGCCATAGGTTTGTGAAAATACTCCTCTATGTATTTGGTGTTTCCGCCTACTTGTTGCAAAAAGTAGGAAAGACGCGCATTGATACGGTACTCCACCTCGTCATCTGTGATTTCAATACTGTCCAATTCAGCCTGATCAACCATCAACTTATTGAAAATCAAAGTCTCCAGAATGTAACACTTTGTCTCTTCCGGATCTTCTACCGTGTTGAATTGAGAAGTGTAGTCAAGATAGTGTTTCTCAAGGTCCGATTGCATGATAATGCCTTTGCCGATAACGGCGACGATGCCATCGACAG
Organism: Bacteroidales bacterium; assembly: GCA_024685175.1. Lineage (GTDB taxonomy): Bacteria > Bacteroidota > Bacteroidia > Bacteroidales > WCHB1-69 > F23-D06. The sequence goes on along the minus strand of JAIKWD010000016.1, from coordinate 41,468 downwards.
GCACGCCTCCGCCTTGGGCGAACAAGCATAATGAGCATAGAAGAAACAGACTGCTGAAAAAGATTTTTTTCATCTTGCGTTTGTTGTATGAAACGAGGGGCGAAAATACAAAAAAAAAGAAGACAACCGCCTTCTTTTCCTTGATAAAAACGCAATGAGCCTGTTGGCTTATTTTCTGCCGAGGCTTTCGTCGGAAACAGTCAGTTTCTTTCTGCCCTTAGCACGACGAGCAGCCAAAACGCGGCGGCCGTTGGCGGTGGACATTCTCTCTCTGAAACCATGCTTGTTTCTGCGTCTTTCGTTTGAAGGTTGGTATGTTCTTTTCATCTCTCTAACTATTTATTTTCCTAATACTTTTCCTTGATTTTTTTGGGCTGCAAAAATACACTTTTTTCAATATCAACCATCTGTTGATATCTTTTTTTTTCAACACCCCCGTCAGAATCCGTTTCCCAATAGCCCAGACAACATGCTCTTCCCATAAAATTATTGTCAACGAATGGGCTTCTTTCATTTTTTTTCTTATTATTGCTAAACTTTTTGGAAGAATTAAAAATTTACGTTTATGATAAAGAATATTATTCCTCTTTTGGTTTCAATATTGCTGATTTTCAGCAATGTAGCAATTGCCCAAACCGAGTCGCCGTATATGGATTTCAATCCGGTTTCCGTAAAGGAGAATGCGAAGTTCACTAAAAATTTTACGCCCAACAGCTATGATAGCAAGGTTTTGTATAACTGTATGACCGCCGTCTTGGATGCTGCCCGTGCTCAATATCGCTTCGTTCCGGAATTGAAACACGACCTCCACATTGATTCCACGGCGCAATTCCAGGCCGACTTTATGGCGGAAAAGGACGAACGTACGGAAGATAACTATGCTCCATATAAGACATTGCCTTACCGTTTGCGTAAATATGGCCTTTCCGGCAATGGTATGGAACTTATTACCAAAGTAAAGGCATATCTGGGCGAGCAGGAGTACACTTATTACGATCTTTGCCTTGCAGCCGTGCAGTCATTGCTCAAAAACAACAAATTGGCGGAGGTGTTGTTGGACAAACAATACAGCTATGTGGGCATTGGCTTCAATACGGATGCACAGATGAAAAACATGTACATTTCAGTTATCCTTGGCAACGACCGTACGTTTAATCCATATAAACCCGCCCCAGGTGCCAAAGACCTCCCTTATTCCAAAGGAATGGCCGGACTGAAAGCCTATGATGATAAGGTCTGCAAGAAATGTGCTACCGAACCTGGTTTGGAAGTGCTTTCTGAATATGTAAGCCTCAACAAGAACGGCGAAGTTTATATCGTCTGTGACGACTACAAACAACTAAAGAAACTTATCGGCAAAGAAGGCGACGCCATTGCCATTGATTTTGTGCAACGTAGCCAATATGAATGCGACGGCTTTATTGTTGATTATGATCATCCTTCTCGCGGTTTTGTGACCAAGCCGATCACTTTTGAGACAATCTTCAGCAAAAACGAAAATGCTAACCTGAAGAACGGCAAGCTTATTTCCAAAATCGCCGACCTGCCTGAACAAATCAATCTCAATAGCGACCTTGACCTGCATGTTCTGGTCCTCAAAGAGGGTAATCGCGTGTGCCGTACCGTTATTGCCAAGAATATAGAAGCCAAAAATGCTGCTTATGATGAGAAAATCAACTTTATAAAAGACGATAAAGGCATCAAGAGCGCTGGAGAATGGGTGATCGCTCCCGAAGAAAGCACCTTTAGCGTGAAATTCCCTTATGAACTGAAAAAGACGGACTATACGACAGCCGCTTTTGATTCAGCGCTTAAAAACAATGACGTCCCAGCCTATAAAGTCAACAAGATTGAAATCATCGCCCATAATTCCCCCAATTACTACAAAGATGCAGCCTATCAGAAGATTCAGACCAAACGTGCAGAATTCCTCAAAAAAGATATGTTGGCAAAATCGCCAGGTGCAGATATCTCGATCACTTACGATTATTGTTGGGATTGGTTCAAGGAGGCTATTGTAAACAGTAGCGATTTCTACGATTTGAGCTTCCTTACTTTGGATGAGGCCGCCTCCCAACTCCGTTACGACAGCTGGGCGCTCAAATCCCTCGATAGTGAATACCTGGCACCTTGCCGTTACTATGAAATCAAGTACTATGTAACCTATTTGGCCTCCACCAAGGAGGAAGAACAAGCCTTTGCCGTTTGGAAATTCAATCAAGCTATCGCAAAAAAGAACAGAGGCTTGGCGATGTCTATTGAAGACTATATGATTGACCAGATCGAAAAAGGAAACTTCCACGTTTCTTCCCTTAAGGAGTTGCAAATACCAAACAATAAGGATTATCAAACCTTACTCAACAACCGTCTCTATTTACAGTACAAGTTGGCCAAAAAGCTGACAGAACCTGTGGTTACTGAAATGAAGAGCATTTACAACCTGAACACAGAGAATCGTGCTTTGCTCTACAATACCACAGTGGGCGATGTGATGCTCGGGAAGATCACCTCTACCGCTGACGTTGCACGCACACAGGCCAATATCGATAGACTATATGCAATTCCTGATATTCCAAAAGATCGTGTTAATAGCCTCAATATGGAATTCCAGCTTAAAGTCGTCAATTATCTAGACACAGCTCCGGTAAATATGGAAAATACGACTTTGTTGGCGACTACTTTTGCCAAGATCAAAGAAATACGTAATCCTAAATTGGACAGCTGGCAGAACGCTTATAAGTTGGCCTCCTATTTTATCAAGAAACATGATTATCTCTATGCCCTTTCCTTGATGGATCCGTTCTTGGACGATCCGACCATCTCCGAGGACTTCATCATGTCTTATGTCTCTATTGCCGCCCATCGCGAGCAGACTTATATGAGTTCCCTTTTCACCGAAGCGGTAAAGATAGCTTACGAGAAGAATCCAACTCGATTGTGCGCAATCTTCGACAAAGTGCCTTATTGCGTTATGGAGAATGCGGACGTGAAAGAGATTCTCTGCAAAAACTGCGATAGATAACTTATGAACGTTAATCGTTATTCGATAATCGTTAATCGATAATCCATTATCGTTCACCATTTATGGCTGAAATAGAAGAAAACGCTGTCAAAGACGAACTGTACGAACATTTTCGGTTCGTGGTGGACCCGGGTACGGAACTGCTACGCATCGACAAGTATCTGTTCAACCTCATCAAGCATACCTCCCGCAACAAGGTGCAGCAGGCGGCCAAGGCCGGTTGTATTCTGGTGAACGGCAAGCCCGAGCGCCAGAACTACAAAGTGCATCCCAACGATGTCATCTCCGTGCTGATGCCCAACCCGCCACGCGACACAGAGGTCCTGCCCGAAGACATCCCCCTCCAAATCGACTACGAGGACGATGACTTGCTTATCGTCAACAAAGAGGCCGGGATGGTGGTGCACCCCGCCTTCGGCAACTATACCGGCACGCTCGTCAACGCCTTGTGTTATTACCTGCAAGACCAAAAACTGCCCGACGGCTCGCCCGTGAAACCTTTGCTGGTGCACCGTATCGACAAGAACACGTCCGGATTGTTGGTGGTGGCCAAAAACGAACTGGCGCAAATGCGCTTGGCCAAAGTCTTCTTCGACCACGACTTGGAGCGCAAGTACTGGGCTTTGGCGTGGGGGGATTTTGAAGAGGACGAGGGCACCATCGTGGGCAATGTGGGCCGCAACCCCAGAGACCGGATGGTGATGACCGTCTTTCCCGAAGGTGACGAGCGTGGCAAACACGCGGTTACCCACTGGAAAGTGGTGGAACGCTTTGGTTACGTGACACTTATCGAGTGCCAGCTGGAAACGGGCCGTACCCATCAGATCCGTGTCCACATGCAACACATCGGACATCCGCTGTTCAACGATGACTCGTACGGCGGTGACCGCATTCTGAAAGGGACGACATTCTCCAAATATCAGCAGTTCATCCGCAACTGTTTCGCCTTGATGCCTCGTCAGGCCCTGCACGCCAAATCATTGGGATTTGCACATCCCACCACGGGCAAATTCGTCCGTTTTGAATCCGAACTGCCCACCGATTTCCAAGCTGTGCTGGAGAAATGGAGAGGATACGTGAAGGGAGGAATGAGGAATGAGGAATGAGGAATGAGGAATGTTTTTCTCAAATCTTACGTCTCAAGTCTTACGTCCCAAATCTCAAATCTCCCAAATACACTGGAAGATTGGTTCTTTGGATCATTGGTTCATCGGTTCATTGGAATATTGATCCAGCACTCTCCTCATTTCTTCCAGTTTCTCCTGAAGCATTACCTCGGTGCGCGCTTCCATTAGCAGGCGCAGGTAGGGCTCGGTGTTGGAGGGGCGGATGTTGAACCACCAATCGGCGAACTCGATGCGGTAACCGTCAAAATCCATAATCTTGACGGGCTTCTCTATGTTGCAGAAGTGTTCCTTGACGGCTTCCATCGCTTCTTTCTTGTTTTGGATGGTGAAGTTTATTTCACCGGAGTTGGCGTATTGCTTGATCTGTTTGATGAGTTGCGACACGGACACGCCCTTGCGTTTCATCTCGCTGAAGACGTGCAACAGCACCTGCGAGGCGATCATCGCGGAGTCGGAGTAGAAGAAGTCGCGGAAGTAATAGTGGCCGGCGAACTCACCGCCGAAAGCGCCGTCGATTTCGCGCAGTTTGAGGGCGGCGTAGGCACGGCCCACACGCCATATCTCCACTTCGCGACCCATCTTCTCAATGTATTCCGCCACCGACTTGGAGGTACGGATGTCTTGGATGACTTTTCCTTGGTAGCCCTTTTCCTCGATGAAATAGTGTCCCAACACGGCAATCATCAGGTCGGGGGCAATGAAGTCGCCGTGCTCGTCCACGAACATCACGCGGTCGGCGTCGCCGTCGAAGATGACCCCGATGTCGGCCTTCACCTCACGCACTTTCTGTTGGAGAGCTTCCACGTTATTGGGCTCCAGCGGGTTGGCTTCGTGGTTGGGGAAGGTGCCGTCCAACGTGTCGAACATATACAGCGGCTGGTCTCCGAAAATGTCTTTGACCAATATGGAGGCCATGCCATTACTGCAGTCCATCACGATGTTGAGGTTGGAGAGGTCGTGGCGGTACTTTGCCTGGAAAGCGAGATATTCGTCCTTGACAGGGTGGAGGACAATCTTGCCTTTGTTGGTGGCGGGCACAATGGGGTCGCCTGCCAAGATGTGTCGCTCGATTTCCCCGAGTCCTGTGTCGTAGCCCACGGGCAGAGCGCCGGTCTTGGATACCTTCAAACCGTTGTGGTCCTTGGGATTGTGGGAGGCGGTGATCATAACGGAGGCGTCAAAATGGTGTTGCGCCGTGAAATAATAGACCATCGGCGTGGTGGTCAGCTCCATATCGTAGACATCTGCGCCGGCATCGGTGATACCCTTAGCCAATGCCTCGAAGATTGCGGGCGTGGACACACGCATATCACGACCCACCAGCACCTTGTCGGCGTGCAACAAGGATGGCAAGAAAAAACCGAACTTGTAAACGGTATCCAAGTCGAAGTCTTTGCCGAAAACACCTCTGAAATCGTATGCTTTGAATGCTCCCATTGTTATACTGTTATTTATTATTGTTAAAATGATTTATTCTTCTTCGTTTCCGGGTTTGTTTTTCTGCGCCATATTCTCCCATCGGAGGAAAGCGTAACTCTTGATGTCGAATAGCAGGTTGTAAAACGTCCGACCCCAATAGTTTCGTGTCCCGAATCCGCTCGGTGTCTTGAGGAACTGTTCACATAAGGCCACCTCGCCGCTGCTGGTTCGGTAGACCACCACCCAGATGGAGGCCACTTTGGCTACGGAATCGAAAGACTCCACCAATAGGGTCAAGGCGAAGGCCTGGTCCGCCGGAGCCGAAATACGCGCAATGTACTCGCGAATCTTGTCCTCTGTCAGCAGGTCCTTGAGATCAATACGATTGGTAAGCAGACTGCTGAGCCGCACGCCTCTATTGATCTTGGTGACCGTTGCCAAGTCGTACTGCATCACGGGCTTGCGGAAACTCATACGGATGTCGTACTTTTTCTGGTCGTTGAGTATCAACATATTCCAATCGTGGAAATAGTGCTGCATCACCTCTTGTGTAAAGTTGAAACCCTCTTTTGTGAACTTGGCCTTGGCAAAATTGATGCCCGTCCACAAGATTTCCCTGTTGTGGAGAAATTCAGTGAAAAGGGATTCGTTCATATACATAGGGCCTGCGGTTTAGTGTGAGGTGCAAAAGTACGAAAAAAATTATATTTTTGCCGCCGTTTGAAAGGGGTGCCTTTAGGCTGAGATTAGACCCGTTGAACCTGATGCGGATAATGCCGCCGTAGGGAGAAGAACAACGTCCTCTATTCCCTCTTTCAGTATTTATGTTCAATATTAAAACTGTTAGAGTTATGTTTAAATTTTTACAAAGATTCAAGAAAAATGCTGGCACGTCCATTTTAGCTGACCTGATGCTTGTGGCCGTATGCCTAATGCCGACGATTGTACGTGCCCAAACCGACACCGTGCAACGCGGCGAAGTGGATGAGGTGACCATCCAGTTTACCAAGCCTACTGTGCAGCAGTCGGCCAATGTCACCACCATATCCCTGCCGCAGATCCGTGCGCAGCAGGGTAACGGAAGTGTCAACAACCTGTTGGAGATGATGCCCTCCGTGGTCACGACCTCCGAATCGGGCAACGGCCTCGGTGCCACCTATCTCTTCATCCGCGGCATCGACCAAACCCGTATCAACACCACCCTCAACGGCGTGACCATCAACAATGCCGAGTCGCAGGGCTCTTGGCTGGTGAACCTGCCCGATATGGCTACTTTCATCGAGAACGTCAGCGTGCAGAGCGGTGCCAACACCTCCGATGGTAGTACCTCATACGGTGCCCGTGTCGATTTTGTGACCCGGGCGATACCCACCAAACCCTTTGCCGAGGTGCGGAGTTCGTACGGGTCCTTCAACACGTTCCACAATATGGTGAGCGCGGGAACGGGACTTGTCGGCAAGCGCTTCTCTATGCTCGCCTCCTTCTCCGACATCCGCAGTGACGGCTACATCGACTACTCCGGCGTGCGCCTCAACTCCGGCTTCCTCACCGCCCAATACGATCTTTACAACTTCAAAAAGAACAAGGACTACGGCAAACTGAAATTCCACATGTTGTATGGCACTGAACATACTGGACTGGCCTGGAACGGCGTGCCGTACGATCTTTTGGAAACCAATCGGACGTACAATTCCTGCGGTGAATATTACGATGCCAATGATGAGTATCATTATTATGAGAATTCCAAGGATCACTATACCCAAACCTTCTACCAATTGGAATATGTGAAGGATTGGATTCGTCAGGAAGGTCACCAGCGCCATACCCTTCAAGTGATGCCTTATCTGACGCGAGGCGTAGGTTACTATGAGCAGTATAAAGACGACAAGAAGGTGAAGAAATATGGTTTGGAAGGTCTTATCCGCATCATCGGTCACGAACTCGACAGCGCCACGTATACGGTCAACACGCTCTATGACACCGTAAGTAAAACCGATTTGGTCACACAGAAGTATCTCGACAACTATTTTTATGGAGTCCACGCCCAGTATACTGGATCACAAGTGTTTAAAAACCACGCCGACCAGGGACTGCGTTGGGTGGCCGGTATGGACGTGAGCAACTACAACGGCAAGCACTACGGCAATATCATTTGGGTGGAACCCGACCGTGTGGTGGAATGTCCGGCAAACTACGAATGGTATAGGGGCACTGGCAACAAGCTGCAAACCAAACTGTTCGGAAACTTGCGCTATTGGTACAAAAACTTCAGTGTAACCGGTGAATTGCAATATCGTCGAGTGGATTATGCCATAGATGGTGTGAACGATGAGCTGACACCTATTCCTCAGGAATACCATTGGAATTTCATCAACCCGAAAATCGCGCTGCGTTATTATTTGGACAAAGGCGATTTGAAACATAGTTTCGATCTCTCCTTCGCCACGGCCAACCGCGAGGCCACGCGCAACGATCTTGTGGGTGCTCCCGACGGTCGCAAGCCTATGCCGGAGACGCTGTATGATATGGAGTTCAGCTATATGATGCACAACGACAAGTTCTTCTTCAACACCACGTTGTACGGTATGTACTACCGTAACCAATTGGTGCGCACGGGTGAGTTGGACCAGACCGGAGACCCGCTTATGGCCAATGTGGACAAGAGTTACCGTGCCGGCATTGAGCTCTCCGCGGCATACCGCCCTGCCCGCTTCTTTACTTGGCATGTCAATGGTGGCTTCAGCATCAATAAAGTGTTGGATTATGTCCACTATGTGGAGAATTATAACGAAGACTGGTACGATGACGGGTATGTGGTGCAACATCTCGGCAACACCCCTATCGCGTATTCTCCCAATATCATCATTGGCAACGACTTCACCTTCACTCCGCTCAGGGATTTTAACATTTCTCTTATCACCAAGTTCGTCAGCAAACAATATCTGGACAACTCCGGCGACGACACCTATATCTTGAAGCCCTATTCGTTCACGAATCTCCGTCTTTCCTACACTTTCCATTTCAAATGTTTGAAAGATCTGGAGTTGTTCTTCAATGTTAACAATCTCTTCAACACGAAATATGAAAACAACGCCGCGATGTATTCCTATTATTATATGGGTACCGACAAATACAGCGAGGCCAGTTATTTTCCACAGGCCGGCATCAACTTCTTGGGCGGCTTGAGGCTGAAATTCTAAAAGAGCTGTATTTGCGCTATCCAGTGCCGTTAGGCATTGTTGCGCTTCAAACAGGGGTGGAACCGGAATGAAATGACGGTTCCACCCCTATGTTATGAAGTGTATGAGTGAAAGTGTGATGTGTGTTGGGCACTTGAATTCGTGTCTTTCCTCCAGAAAGGAATAATAAAAGTGGGCTATGATAAAAGTCCTATCTTCTCCCTTTCCAAACTGTCCGGACTCTGCATACCTCGACACTGTTCTTTTGGGAATAAATAGAACAGAGGAAATCGCCTTCGGCGGTTTCTTTTTTCATTATGGTATATTGGTCATCGGCGTGGGTCTGTTGCAAGTAGTTGATGGCGAGGAACGACAGGTCGTGGCTCTGGTGGAACGCATCGTCAAAGCTGTCCATTATCCACGTGACGTAAGCGCCGTTGTTGGCATGGTGGTTCACGTCGAGGTTGGAATAGACCACGGGCTTGAAGATGGGATTCTCCAACGGCACGGCGTTGCGCAGGCGCGAGGCTGGGCTCTTGATGGCGTGCAACTCTGGCTCGCAGCGGGTGAGCGGTTCCTCGTATTCGCTCAACTGCACGGGCTTGCCCTCAAGGTCGAGGATCACCCAGTTGGTGGTGGCGCGCACAAGGATTTCGCCATCCTCGGACTCTATCTGATGGTCTCGGGGCTGGATGAGGAAGTTGTGCCCCTTGGGCCAGGTGTTGATCACGATGGTTTCTTGCCAGCGGGGCATACGGAGTATCTCGACATCCATCCGCGACATCGCCCAGAAATGGCCGAATTGACGCAGGTAGTCCCAGCCCGCGCCCAACTTGTCGGCGTGGTTCACGGCTGCCTCTTGCATCAGGTTGAACAAAAACGTGGGGGTGAGCATTCTCTTGCTGTCCACCAGATAGGAGCCGATGTACTGTTTGTCGGTGTATGTGTATTTTCCAGAAACCATAGTGTCGAATTTTGCGGCGGCAAAAATAAGAAAAGATATTTATTTTGCTTGGATGACGATTTTTCGGTCCTTGGCAGCCTGTACCCCGTAAACCGTCTCCCGTGTCTCTCCCGTCGCGAACTCGTGCTGCACGGCTCCTTGCGGGTCGGTGTGGATAACCAACCCGGGCCTGTCGCCATCCAGATACGGTGCCAAGAAGAAATTGTCGGCCTTGTACAGATAGTTGAGCAGGCTCGCAATGCGCCGCGAAGCAAGGTGCCGGTTGTAGTCGCTGTTGTGCAACGGCGAGGCGTAGCCGCTGACCAACAACTCCAGACTGTCGCCCTGCAATAGCGCTTCCTTGAGGTAGCGCTTGAGACGCAGCAAACGCTCGTGGCCCGTAGCCACCGAGTCGCGCAGGAACGCGTACATCTCCTGTTGCACTGTCTTTAGCGTGTCGCCCGCCAGCCCTTGCCCCGACTCGCTCACGTACAAGTCGTGGTCGGCCAGATAGCGGCGGTACAGTTGGTCGTAGTCCTGATCAGTGGTGTCGGACACGGACCTTGGGTCGGGTTCGTCGTTCTGGAAGTAGAGTGTGATGGGCAGCACCGAGGCAATCTTCTGCCGCACCGTCGGCGTGTCCACAACGGGCTTGGCGGTGTCGGTCGGCACGATGCGCTCGAACCGGAAGATGTCGTTGCAGCAGGTGTCCGTCTCCGACGTGCCGTCATGCGGACGGTTGGAGGAGAAGAAGCCGCAATCGTCACCAGCGGTGGTGAAGTAAAAGTCGTTGTATGCGGAGTTGAAGGGCACACCCATATTGGCGGGCTCGTCCCACTGGCTCAAGGCGCCCGCACTGTAGAAGATGTCGTAGTCGCCAATGCCGAGGTGCTCGTCCGAGCTGAAGTAGAGCGTTTTGGAACACTTGTCGTAGTACGGAGTGACCTCGTTGCCTTCGGTGTTGATGCGCTTGCCCAAGTTAACAGGTGCGTTGTAGCGGCCGTCCTTGCAGATGGCGAACCAGATGTCAAGTCCGCCAACACTTTGAGGGCGGTTGCTGACAAAGTAGAGCACATTATGCCCCTCCGTTTCTACAAGGCAGGGTTGCATAGCGGAATAACCATCTACGTTGATGCTGGCGGGCAGTTTCTTGGGCTTTGCCCACCCGCGACGTTCCAAGTGGCTCTCCCACAGCGAACATCGCAACTCGCCGTCGCCAACGCGCTGGCATCGCGAATAGACCAGCCAGTCGCGCTTGTCGTTGAAACAGAAGTTGCTGTTGAACTCGTTACGCACGTTGATGACGGACGGCAACGTGGTGACGGGGGCGTAACGCCCGTCGGGAAGAAGCCGGGTCTCGTAGATGTTGCAGTACCAACTGGTCTCGAAGATGTGGTCGTAGTCCTCGGCCATATCCGCCCGTAGGGAGGTGAAGAAGAAGGTTGAGTCGGGATAGAGGCGTCCCGAGAACTCCGAGAATCGGGTATTGATGGCGTCGGGCAAGACCTCGATGCGATAGGGTAGAGTATCGTGTCGAATGAAGTCGCGCTGCACATCCCGCTCACGATCCGTAGTGGGCACAACCTGCGCCATCCCCACCACGGGAATCAGAATCAACAGGATTATATGCAGAACAAACTTGAACATTTATTGTGAACTATATTCTAATTCGATTAACGATAATCGATAGTCGATTATCGAAAAATCATAGCAAATCATACGGGCACGGCAGATTGCCTGTGCGGGTGACGTTCTGCCGGCGGAAGATGTAGGTTATGGAGAGTTCGAGTGCCCCGCGCAGGTGCGTGGCCACGTGGAACGGCGACACGTTGACATCGTAGCTCACCCCGATGCGCAGACTTTGCCAATCGAAGAAGAGGTTGGCGATGACGGCGTCGTTCCAGCGGTAGAAGAGTCCGCCGCCGAACGAGAAGAGGGTGAGGAAGTGGTTTTTACGTTGGAAATACTCGATGTTGGTGCCGAAGGTGTATTCGCTGAAACTCTTTTGCCACGAGGCGAAGGCCATCGGCTCAAGGGCGAGGTTTTCCATCAGCCCGATGCGGGAGATGAAATGGGCGGTGTATCGTATGGGCAGGCGTTGCGACGTGGTGCCGAAAGTCTCCTTGGGGCGGTTGAGGTGCGCCGCCGAAAAACCCAATTGGAAAGTGTTGAAACGGTCGGGCGTGAAACTCCAGAATGCTCCTGCCCCCATATCGAAGTAGTACTGCCGGTTGGTAAGGATGGTTTCGCCCGAGGGCAGGTACGGGTCGTGGAAGTTGTGCTGGAACTGCTCGTCCCAGTTAGCGGCTTCGGGGTTGAAGAAGTTATGGAACATACCACCATAGATGCCGAGCCCGATTTTGTGGCGGTTCTGCCGGCCCACGTATTTTACGTACGAAAGCGCCGCCAATGCTTGAATGGAGGTGTACCCGACGTCGCCCGCCTTGAGGGTGTTGACGGCTCCACCAATGCCGATGAGTTCCTGTCGCCGGTTGTTCTTATATAGCGCCCCGTCGGCGCCAAGACCGAAAGTGAGGTAGGGTTCCGTCACCGACAGCCACTGCGTGCGTTGGTTCGCCCCGATTCGGATAATGCCGTCATAAGCTCCCGCCAACGCCGGATTCATACTGACCGGAGCAGTGTAGAATTGGGAGTAATGATGATTCTGCGCCCGGCCTAACTGAAAAAAACTGCTCAGGGCGATCAAAAGCAGTATGATGTATTTGTACTTGTCTTTCCAAAGGTTGCGCAGATGGCGCCGCAACTCATTCTCGCGCGGGTTGTCCTGCGGGTCGTAAAGTTTCACATCGTGCAGGCCTTCGGGCATAAACTCCTGGTTCACGAAGTTATGCTCGTAGTTGTGGGCGTACTTGTAGTCCTTGCTGTAGCCCAGTTCCTTCATCAACTTGGTAGGTGCGTTGCGGATGTGCAGCGGCACGGCCAGGTCGCCCGTCTGCTTGACGGCGGCATAGGCGTTGTCGATGGCTTGGATGACGGCGTTGCTCTTGGGCGAGCAGGCCAGGTAGATGGCGGTCTGCGCCAGCGGAATCCTGCCTTCCGGCATACCGATGACGTTGACGGCCTGGAAGCAGTTGTTGGCCAACAGCAAGGCGTTGGGGTTGGCGTTGCCGATGTCCTCGGAGGCTAAAATGACCATACGACGGGCGATGAACAAGGGGTCCTCGCCGGCCACGAGCATACGGGCCATCCAATAAACCGCCGCGTTGGGGTCGCTGCCCCGCATCGACTTGATGAAGGCGGAGATGATGTCGTAGTGTTGTTCGCCGTTCTTGTCGTACATGGCGAGGTTCTGCTGGATGACGTGGAGCACATTGTCGCGGGTAACGGTGATGACACCATCGACGGGCTTGGTCATCCAACATACCAACTCTATGGCGTTGAGGAGTTTGCGGGCGTCGCCGCCGGAGATGCGCAAGAGTGCCTCCGTGTCCTCCAACTTGATTTTGCAGGTGAGCTGTTTCTCCAGATAGTCGACGGCCGTTTGCAGGATGGTCTCCAGATTTGCGCGAGAGAGGGGTTTCAAAACATACACCTGGCAGCGGGAAAGGAGAGGGGAGATGACCTCGAACGAAGGGTTCTCGGTGGTGGCGCCGATGAGGGTGACGATGCCCTGCTCCACGGCTCCCAGCAAGGAGTCTTGCTGAGACTTGGAGAAACGGTGTATTTCGTCGATGAAAAGGAGACTGCGCTTGTCAGACTTCTTGGCCTTGTCGATGACCTCGCGGATGTCCTTGACGCCGCTGCTGATGGCACTGAGCATGTGGAACTCGGAGCCGGTGAGTTCGGCGATGAGGAGGGCGAGGGTGGTCTTGCCCACGCCGGGCGGTCCCCAGAAGATCATCGATTGGATGTTGTTGTTCTCGATGGCGTTGCGCAGCACGGCGCCAGGGCCCATCAGGTGTTCCTGACCGACGTAGGACTCCAAGGTCCGCGGACGCAATATTTCTGCCAACGGTTTCTGCACGGCAATCGTGATTTAGGAAGGCAAAGATACAAAAAAAGAGATTTGCTAAAAAAATCCTACCTTTGCGGCGCAAAAACAGACTACTATGGAAGAGAAACACATACGTCCCTCTTGGGATGAATACTTCATGGAAATTGCCGACACCGTCAGCAAACGTGCCACCTGCGACCGCGGGCGGAGCGGCTGTGTGGTGGTGCGCGACCGCCAGATCCTCGTCACGGGCTACGTGGGCTCGCCCAAGGGTTTGCCCCATTGCGACGAGGTGGGACACCAACTCAAGCAGACCGTCCATGAGGATGGCACGGTGACCCAACACTGCGTGCGCACGGTGCACGCTGAGCAGAATGCCATCTGCCAGGCCGCCAAACTGGGCATCTCCCTCAACGGGGCCACGCTCTATTGCCGTATGACCCCCTGCCGCGTGTGCGCGATGCTCATCATCAACTGTGGCATCAAGCGCGTGGTGTGTGCCAACAAATACCACGCCGGGGCCGAGTCGGAAGAGATGTTCAAACAGGCCGGTGTGCAACTCGAGTTTTTCTCCGACGAGGTCGTGAAATACAGCAACCAATAATTTTTTGTATAATGTCCACTTTTCTTTGGGAATCCATCGCTTTCGGACCCATCCACAGCCGTCGGCTGGGTCACTCTATGGGCATAAACCTGCTGCCCACCGATGAGAAAATCTGCTCCTTCAACTGCCTCTACTGCGAGTGCGGTTGGACCCTTGAGAAACGCCTCGACGCCCGCGAATACTATCCCGTCACGACGGTTTTGCAGGCCATCGAACACAAAATGCAAGAATGTGTCGCCAAACAGGCTCCCGTCGATAGCATCACTTTTTCCGGCAACGGCGAGCCGACGCTGCATCCCCATTTCGACCAAATCATCGACGGCCTCATCCCGTTGCGCGACAAGTATTATCCTCAGGCGGTCATCTCATGCCTCTCCAATGCCACCCAGCTGATGCGTCCGGCCGTCTGTGCAGCCCTGAAACGCATTGAGAATCCGTTGCTTAAACTCGATGCCGGCACGCAAGAGATGCTGGAGACCATCAACGGTCCCATCGTGCCCGTCAAACTCGATGAGGTGGTGGAAGAACTCTGCACTTTCGAGGGCAACTTGGTCATCCAGTCGATGTTCCTCAGCGGCGAAAAGGAAGGCGTTCCGTTCGACAACAGCGAAGAGCCCAACTTCTCCGCCTGGCTTGCGCTCGTGCAGCGCATCCGCCCGCGCAAGGTGATGATCTACTCGCTGGATAGGGAAACTCCGGCCATGCAACTCCATAAGTTCGACAAGGAAAAGCTGGAATCCATCGCCGACAAGGTGCGCGCCATCGGCATCCCTACCGAGACCTATTAGTGGCCGTATATAAGGTGGTGATGCCGAAGGAGAAGGTCTTGTAATTGACCTTTTCGAAGCCGGCGCCTTTCAAATGTTTGGCCATTTCTTCACCCCAAATAAAGTTTTTCACGCTTTTGTTGAGGTACGTGTAAGCCGTTTTGTCTTTGCTCAACCAACGTCCTATGGTTGGAAGAATATGGGAGAAGTAGAGATCATAGATCCACGCTATAATTCTGTTTTTGGGATATGAGAACTCCAGCACTATCAGTTGTCCGTTGGCTTTCAGTACTCGTTGCATCTCGCGCAATCCCTGGTCGAGATCGGAGAAGTTGCGCACGCCGTAGGCACAAGTGACGATGTCAAAGTTGTTGCTGGGGTAGGGAAGCTCCAAGGCGCTACCTTCTATTAAGGTTATTTGGTCGGACATCTTTTTTTTGGCGATTTTCTCTTTTCCGAGGCGTAGCATCTCTGTTGAGAGGTCAATGCCAATCACGTGTTCGGCTTTCTTTTGCCGGATCAACTCGATGGCCAGATCGGCGGTGCCCACGGCCACATCCAAAGCTTCGATACTTGGATGTAGCTGTTTTACGGCTTTCCTGCGCCAACGTTTGTCGATGTTGAGCGACAAGACGTGGTTTAGGCGGTCGTAGGTGTCGGCAATACGGTTAAAGAGGGCGCCTATGTTTTGTTTTTCCATCGTCAGTTTTGTTTTTCTTTTCAACGGAAAACCCGAACTTGCCAAACATCTTGCCCAATTCGTAGTAATGGCCGTGGGAGTATGCCACAAGGTTGGCGCGTTGCAGTTCCAGAGCATCGGTTTTATGGTTGAACAACAACTCATCGGCGTGCACAGCCAGCACTTCGGCGATGAACATATCATGGGTGCCGAGGGGTATCACTTGTTTCACTTTGCACTCGATATTGACAGGAGACTCTTCGATGAGCGGTGCACTGACGTGCGTTCCATGGATGGGGGTGAGCCCTGTCTCCAAGAATTTGTGATAATCTTTGCCCGACTTCACGCCGCACCAGTCAGCGATAGGTGCGAGGTCCTTGTTGACCAAGTTGATGACAAACTCTCCTGTGCGGGAAATGATACTATGGGAATGACGAGTTGGACGCACAGAGATGAAGCACATGGCGGGATCGGAATCAATAGTGCCAGTCCAGGCCACAGTGATGATATTATACTCGTCAATGGTGTTGCCACAGGAAACCATCACGACGGGTGTCGGGTTGAGCATGTTGCCTGCCCTCAAGGTTCTTTTGGTGTTTTTTTTCACGATAAGATGTAAAAAAAAGAGACGTCCGGTTTTGGGCCGGCACGTCTCCGGATTATAGTTTGCGTTGGAAGGAATTATCTTCCGACGGAGAATGCGTTTTTGTTGGGGATCACGAGCAACGGCATAGGACAAGTGCTCAAAATCTGGCGCATGTTGCGTGATGCGGTGAAGTCGGTTTCCTGTTCCTCGCGCATGATGGTGATGAGGTTGGCGTCGATCTCGGCGGCGCGGGCCAGGATGGTGTTGCACACATCATTATTGGTCACGTTGTGCATTTCCAGATCGTAACGCACATTAGCGTCTTCGCACATGTCAGCAGCGTGGCGCAACTGGACGTTGATGATATGGCGGGTTTCGGGACTATTGGGATAGTTCACACCGAAAAGATAGACTTGTGCGGCGAAACTCTTGGCCAGCTCTATGGACAATCTCATTTTCTGCAAAGTCTCAAAACTGATGTCAATAGGCACGAAGATTTTGTGCAGGTCACGATTGATTTGAATATTCTCACGCATGATAAGCACAGGAACTTCAGAAGCATTGATCAAACGATACGCGTTGTTGCCGATGTATCCCTCCTCGAAACCAGAAGCTCCGTGTGCACCCATCACGATGATGGATTCAGGAAGGTTCTTGGCAAAGGTTGTAAGTTCCACATGAACTTTACCTTCCAATATTACGCTGTTAATCTGGCTGTCAGGGGATTCCTTCTTGCAAAGGTTCACCAATTCGGAGAGCTTGTTTTGTGCGTGGGCGGTGAAACTGTCTTTTTCATCGTATTCTTCATCGCTCTGTTTGGCGCCTGGGGTCTTGACCCAGACGATGTGCAAAGTGGCTTTGGAGCGGATAGCAAGGGCCACGGCGTGACGCATAGCGGTCATTGCACTGCTGGAAAAGTCGGTACCGACTACGATATTTTTCATAATTGTTTATTTTAATATTAATTTATATTTAATTTTTTTAGCTAATAGCTAACGGCTATTTTGGTTCCGACGAATAGTTTGGGGCTTCGGCGGTGATGGTGATGTCATGAGGATGGCTTTCGAGCACGCCTGCATTGGTGATGCGGCAGAAGCGTGCGTTGTGCAGATCTTCAATGTTGTGAGCACCGCAATAACCCATGCCGGAGCGTAAGCCACCAGCCATCTGATAAATCACCTCGTACAGGTCGCCTTTGTACGGTACACGGCCCACGATGCCTTCGGGTACGAGCTTCTTGGCATCCTCCACATCACCTTGCATATAGCGGTCTTTGGAACCATGTTGCATGGCTTCGAGAGAACCCATACCTCTGTAGGTCTTGAACTTACGACCATTGAAGAGGATGGTTGTGCCAGGCGACTCTTCCACGCCGGCAAGAAGACCGCCAAGCATCACGGAACTACCGCCTGCGGCGAGGGCCTTGACAATATCGCCGGAGTAGCGGATGCCGCCGTCGGCAATCAAAGGAATGTCATAACTTTGAAGGGCTTTGTACACGCCGTAGACGGCACTCAGTTGAGGAACTCCCACACCGGCTACTACACGCGTGGTGCAGATGGAGCCGGGTCCAATGCCGACTTTGACGGCGTCGGCACCTGCGTCTGCCAACATCTTGGCGGCCTCGCCTGTGGCAATGTTGCCCACGACTACATCCACGCCGCTGAAGTGACGCTTGATTTCTTGTAACACTTTGACTACATTCTGGGAATGTCCATGTGCACTGTCGAGCACCAAGGCATCGACTTCTGCTTCAACAAGTTTCTCTGCACGTTGCACGGCGTCGGCCGTGATGCCTACGCCAGCAGCTACTCGCAAACGACCTTGCCCATCTTTACATGCGAAAGGCTTGTCTTTTGCTTTAGTGATATCCTTGTAAGTGATTAACCCCAAAAGTGTTCCATCCTCGGCTACCACGGGCAACTTTTCGATTTTGTGCTTTTGAAGAATCTCCGTGGCCTTATACAGGTCGGTATCACGTGAGGTAGTAATAAGATTTTCGGAGGTCATCACGTCGCAAATCGACTTGTTGAAGTCTTTTTCAAAACGCAAGTCGCGGTTGGTGACGATGCCGATGAGTATGTTTTTGTCATCCACTACCGGGATGCCGCCAATCTTGTATTCGGCCATCATCCGCAGGGCATCACCTACGGTCTTGTCGGGAGCAATAACCACCGGAGAGTTGATCATGCCGTTTTCGGCTCTTTTTACGGAAGCCACTTGTTTGGCCTGCTCTGCGATGGACATGTTTTTATGGATAACGCCGATGCCGCCTTCCCGCGCAATGGAGATGGCCATTTTCGCCTCTGTTACAGTGTCCATGGCAGCAGAGACAAAAGGTAAGTTAAGCATGATATTGCGAGTGAATCTGGTCTTCAGGCTCACCTCTTTGGGCAATACGTCTGAATAGGATGGGATCAACAACACATCGTCAAAGGTCAATCCCTCAAGAGCAATTCTATCTGTAATAAAAGACATAAATAATGTTTTTTTTATTACGTGCAAAAATAAAAAAAAAAAGGAAAGAAAAAAACGATAAAAGTGTTATTTTTGTGATTCTTTTACGGAAGTCAATAATTCATTAATTATCAAAATCTTATAATATGAAAAAAGTAGTCCACACCAACAATGCCCCTGCCGCCATCGGTCCCTACAGCCAGGCGATAGAAGCTAATGGAATGTTGTTTATCTCCGGTCAAATTCCCGTTGACCCCGCCACTGGAATCGTGCCAGAGGGTATTACGGCACAGACCGAACAAGTCATGAAAAACATCTCCGCCATCTTGCTTGAAGCCGGCTATACGTTCGACGATGTTGTAAAAACAACCTGCCTGTTGAGTGATATTGCCAATTTCGGGGCCATGAATGAGGTGTACGCCAACTATTTCCGCGTCAACCCTCCTGCACGCGCCGCTTTCGCCGTGCGCGACCTGCCTAAGGGCGTGATGGTGGAGATTGAAACGATTGCTGTTAAGGCTAAGTAACAGACTATTTTTCTGAACTATCCAGCAAAATGGTAACCGGCCCGTCATTGATGAAATCCACTTCCATCATGGCTCCAAAACGACCGGTTTGTACTTCTATGCCATATTGATTACGTAGCAAAGTGTTGAAATAGTCATATAACGGTTCCGCTATCTCTGGGCGAGCCGCATGGATGAAACTGGGCCGGTTGCCCTTGTGTGTGCTGGCATATAACGTGAACTGCGAAATACTGAGCACCTTGCCTTGGACATCTTTCAGGGCAAGGTTCATTTTGCCCTCTTCATCGTCCAAAATTCGTAGACTGGCGACCTTTTTTGCCAGGTATTCGGCATCTTCACGGGTGTCGGTATGGGTAACACCCACCAACAAGACATATCCAAGGCCTATTCGACCTACTATTTCACCCTCTATTCTTACTTCAGCGCGACTGCAACGCTGGACAACGACTCGCATAATTCTTTATTTTTCGGCAAAAATATGAAAAACATTCGTTTTTGCCTTGGTTTGTTCGTAATATGGGGTGTGCATATAGGTCTGCAAGATTTTGCAGCCTACCGCTAACCGCTATTTTTACTATCTTTGCACCTTCTTAACGCGATTCAATGAACTATCTTACTGTCAACAATGTAACCAAGTCCGTCGGCGAAAAGTTACTTTTCCGCGACATCACCTTTGGACTGGAAAAAGGACAAAAAAGCGCATTGATCGCGCGTAACGGCACGGGAAAAAGCACTTTGTTGAACATCATTGCCGGGCGAGATGTGCCCGATGCGGGCAATGTCGTGATTCGCAACGATATCGTCGTCTCTTATTTACCTCAAATGGACAATTTCAACGATGAAGACTCCGTGCTGAATGCCATTTTCGACGAAGAGACCCCGATTGTGCGCGCCGTCAAGGAATACGAAACCTGCGTATCGTTGCTGGAGCGGGGACGCACCGATCTGGTTCCACAAAGTCGCATGGACGACGCCATTCTCGAAATCGACCGGTTGAACGCTTGGGACTACGAATCCAAAATCAAGGAGATCTTGTCCAAGTTCGGCATTCGAGATGTGTTTAAAAATGTTAACGAACTCTCCGGCGGCCAGCGGAAGAAGGCGGCTTTGGCCAAAACTTTGATCGCCGACACAGATCTGCTCATCCTCGACGAGCCCACCAACCATCTCGACGTGGAAATGATTGAATGGTTGGAAAACTATCTCTCGTCGGCCAACATCACCCTGCTGATGGTCACCCATGACCGCGCTTTCCTCGACCGTGTGTGCAGCGACATTTTCGAGTTGAGCAACGGCAATCTCTATCATTATCGGGGCAAATACGACTATTTTGTGGAGAAAAAAGCCGAGCGCTTGGCCAACGAGTCGGCGGAACACGAACGCTTGCGCAACCTCTACCGCCGCGAACTGGAATGGGTGCACACCTCTCCGCAGGCGCGGACGTCCAAGGCGCGAGCCCGCATCAACAACTTCGAGAGATTGCAGGAACAGATGGAGCGCAAAGTGGAGGCAGCCCCCGAAGCATTCAAAGTACAGTCCGAAAGAATTGGACATAAAATATTGGAAATTAGTCACTTGGATTTTGCCTATCCCGACCAAACCATCATCAAGGACTTCTCCTATATCTTCAAAAGAGGTGAAAAATGCGGCATTGTCGGCAAGAATGGCACCGGCAAGAGCACCTTCCTCAAGATGATTATGGGCGAAATCAAGCCCGACGGCGGCAAGATCACACCTGGACTGACGATCCAATTCGGTTATTTTTCCCAGAACGGGATGACCTATGCCGGCAACAAGATCGTGCTCGAACTGGTGAAAGAGCACGCTGAGGTCATTCGTATGGAAAACGGCAACTACGTGAGCGCATCCCAGTTCCTCAACCACTTCGGATTCCCGTTCAGCCAACAATACACCTACTATGAAGACCTCAGCGGTGGGGAAAAACGAAAACTCCATCTGCTCATAACCTTGTTAAAAAATCCTAATTTCCTCATTCTCGACGAACCGACCAACGACTTTGACATCGACACGCTGAACTTGTTGGAAGATTTTCTCATCAACTTCGGCGGTTGCATGATTATCGTGTCGCACGATCGTTGGCTGATGAACAAGTTAGTGGACCATATCTTCGTTTTCGAAGGCGATGGCGTCATCAAGGATTACTACGGCAACTATACGGAGTATCGTCAAGCCAAGGACAAAGAGATGCGCATCCAGAAGCGTATTGAAAAGAACAACCGTCCTATGGAGGTCAAGCCCGTGCGGGAGCAACCGAAAAACAAGCTCACTTTCAAGGAGAAAAAAGAATTAGAACAGTTGGAGAACGACATCGCTGTCTTGGAAGAGGAAAAAAAAGATATTGAAGGCAAGATGAGCGCGGGAGAGGGTAGTGCTGAGCAATTTGCCGAATGGGGCAAACGATATGCAGACATAAGCCAAGTGTTGGAGCAGAAAACCAACCGTTGGCTGGAACTTTCAGAAAAAGAATCCTGATAATATGAAATTCGACCATTACTATTTTCATCCCGATCTGACATCATCGGTAGTGACATTAAGTGCTGAAGAGTCGGAACATTGTGTGCGTGCTTTGCGCCATCGTGCGGGCGACGAGGTTTGGCTTACCGATGGCAAGGGCCACATTGCACCTGCCACTATCATAGCCGACAACCCAAAAGCTTGCATGGTGGAATTGGGCGAACTTAAAGAAGATCTGCGTCTAGGTAATTTTCGACTGCATTTGGCCGTGGCACCCACGAAGAATGCAGATCGTATAGAGTGGCTGGTAGAAAAGTGCGTGGAAATTGGTATTGGGCAAATTAGCTTTATCGTATGTGAACATTCCGAGCGCAAAAACGTGAACTTGGACCGTCTAAACCGTGTAGCTATCGCTGCGCTCAAACAGTGCCAAACCGCTTGGCTTCCCCCCATGGAAGTCATCTCTTTTCATGATTTCATGATAAACAACCGTAATGTTGAGGCGCATAAGTATATGGCTTGGTGCGATAACGATAATACACGACAGTTGGCCAATGAGGATTTTCAAAAGGAAAAAATTATCCTGCTGATTGGCCCCGAAGGCGATTTTAGTCCTGCAGAAATACTGGAAGCCAGAAACTTAGACTATACGGAAGTGAAACTCGGCAATCGCCGTCTGCGTACGGAGACCGCCGGCCTATACGGATGCTTGACGGTGGCTTTAAAAGCTGAAATAAAACAAAATTAAAAAAACACTTTTGTATTAAAAAAATATTTGTACTTTTGCCTTCTAAAAGCATTTTAATGGTGAAAACCATATTCAATTGAGAGTAATAAAAAAGTAAAATATTAAAAATTAAAAGCTTATGAAAAAATTTACGCTCTTAGTATCATTCTTAGCAGTGATGTCTTTCGGCTTTTCATCCAATGTTGTGCCGGTTGGCGATGCTGTAAAAGTGTCCAAGAACTTCCTTTCGGAACGTATTGGCTCAATGAAGGCACAAAGTTTTGATATCACACTCGCCTATACCGAGTATGATCAAAACGGCACCCCGGTTTACTATCGTTTCCAAGTTGGCGAGAAAGGCTTTATCATGATTTCCGCAACCGACCAAGTGACTCCGGTTTTGGCTTATTCTTTGGAAGGTAACTTTGTTGAGAATTCTGCAGTGAAATATCTGTGTGACAAATACAAAGAAGACCTGTCAAAGATTATTGCTAATCCTAGCAAGTCCGCTAACAGCTTGTGGGCTTACTATTTGTCCAACGATTTCCAATTGCGTCCTGTCAAGGCAGGTGAAGGTATAGAACCTTTGGTAACCACGAAATGGGATCAAACTCGTTACTACAACACCAACTGTCCTTACAATCCTCGCAACGTCGCTTCAGAAGACTTTAGAGTTCCCGTTGGTTGTGTGGCTTTGACTATGGGTAACATTTTGTATTATTATCGTTATCCTTCCTCCGGTCAAGGTATTTCTTCTTATATTCCTCGCGAATTTGACGATGAAACTGGCGAGTTGATATATACTTATCCCATTCAGGTGGCTAATTTCGCTCAGACTTTCTATAACTATAATGCCATGACGGATATTGTGTCCTCTTACAACAACTCAGTGGCTCAAATGCTGCACCATTGTGGTATCTCCGTTCAAATGGGTTATGGATTTGATGGCTCTGGTTCCCAATCCGAATATGCATTGAATGCTTTGAAAACTCATTTTAACTATGCTCAGGCTGGTCAGTTCCAAAACATCACTGATGTGGTGACGGATACTAGTGCAGAACATGCCGCCTCTACTATTCCTTTGTGGGAAGCCAAGCTGCTCAACGAGTTGAATAATCATCGTCCTATTTTCTACTCTGGTAACAACAAAGAAGCTGGCGGTCACGCATGGATTGTTGATGGTTATAACAAGATCAACGACGTGAACTACTACCATGTCAACTGGGGCTGGTCTGGTAGCAGCAATGGTTTCTACTTGCTTAGAAAGATGAACACCAGCAGCTATGGTGACTTCAACTATCATTTCTCCGAGTCTATGATGGTTAATCTTTACCCTGCAGATACGAATGCTTTGATTAAGCCCACAACAGGAACCACAAGAGTTACGGCCGCCAATGGTACCATCAGCGACGGCGCCGGCAACATGAAGTATCAACCCAATACCCATCGTGAATGGATCATTGCTTGTCCCAACGCTACGGCCTATGTTTTCCAATTCTCTAAACTGAAACTCAAAAACGGCGATAAAGTTACCATCTATAACGGTGGTACTACTTCCAGCAGTATCAAACAAGAATACACTGGAGAATACTTGATGGCTGCTTGCAGCGACTACAGTGGCTATGCTTCCGATTTCCAAGGACAAACTCTTCCGGGTAGTGTTAGAGTAAATGCCGATAGCGTACTTATCGTCTTCACCTCCAATGCAGACGACCAAACGGGTTATGGTTTCGTACTCGGTTACGAAGTTCCTACCTTCAGCATCGGAACTTGTTCCCAAGTTGCAAACTTCAACAATGTTTACAGTGGTACTATTTCAGATAAGGCAAATAACGAAGTGAATGATCAACCTTATCGTGCCAATAGCGTTTGTGGATACAAACTTAGAGGCCTGAAGACAGGTATTGGTTATGATGTCGCTTTCCCGAAATTCGATCTGAAAGCCGGCGACTTTGTAGAGTTCTATGTTGACGCCGAATATGATCAAGGTGGTACTGGTCCTAACCTCACCGGCGGTGATTTTTACGTTCGCTATGACATCAACAACATGCCCTCTGGTGTAATCAATATCCCCAGCAAGGATGTGTATGTCCGTTTTGTCTCTGACAACTGGGAAGAAGGTACTGGCTTCCAGATGAACTTCTATGGTAGATTGGGTATTGACCATAATAGCGGTTTGGAAGATGTTTCCATTTTCCCGAACCCTGCTACCGACAACCTCTTCGTCAAGATGAACGCCGAAGCTCAAGACGTATTGGCTACTGTTGTTGACATCACTGGTCAAGTGGTTTACACAGAAATGTTCAACCACGGTGGTGGCGAAAGCCAATACACCCTCCCTGTAAACAGCTTGTCCAACGGTATCTATTTCCTTAACCTCCAAAGCAAGAGCGGTAAGGCTACCTACAAGTTCATTGTGAAAAAATAATACTCACAATTGTATTATAAAAAAGCACCGTGAATTTCACGGTGCTTTTTTATTGTCTGTACTTTAAAAAAAACTGTTTGTTTGCGGAAAATTCTCTAAACAAACTTCTTCTTAACGATATTAATTATGAATCCAGGAAGCAAGAAACAACAGAATAAGAAGAAATAGTTGATCCATCCTGGGATTTTCCGCTTGCGACCTCTGAACATAGCTCTTAAACCTCGATTAGCCACTTGATGGGGCTTGAGCATCACGCCAATTCGACAAAGCCATTTTCTCAAATTTAGAGAGAGATTGTATAAATCGGTATCCACTGCGCCGGGACACACACAACAAACCTTGACTCCGTAATGGCTCAATTCGAAGGCCAGCGCCCGAGTGAACTTTACTATGTATGATTTTGAGCTCTCATAGGCTGCAATTGTGGGGAAGCTCATAAATCCAGCAATGGATCCGGCATTGAGAATGTATCCGTGTCCCTTGTCTTTCATCTCTTTGCCGAATAAGACACATAAGTCCGTTGGCGTTGTCACATGCAAACGCAACATCGTGTCGGTAATAGCAGGTGCCTTTTCCACCGCCGCTCCAAAATAAAACATGCCTGCGTTGTTTACGAGCACTTCTATCTCCATCTTTTGTTGATGACAATAGTCGTAAAGTTGTTTGCCTGCATCAGGTTGCGCCAGGTCCATCATCAAAATGGCGATATCCAGTTGTGGATACTTAGCCTGCAACTTCTCTCGTGATTGTTCATTCAGATCTTCCCGATTGCTGACAATCAGGATGTTATAACCTCGCTTGGCGAGACCTTCTGCGTATGCATAGCCAATACCTGAGCTGCCGCCAGTGACCAATGCATATTCATTCTTTGTTGGTTTATCCATAGCTACATTAACATTTGAGCCGCTTTCTGCACGGCTTTTACCAAAATATCAATCTCTTCCTTTGTGTTGTATAGGGCAAAAGATGCTCTGACCGTACCAGGAATATGGAAATGATCCATTATAGGCTGTGTACAGTGGTGTCCTGTGCGTACGGCAATGCCTTGGTGATCAAGGAGTACACCCATATCGTAAGGATGAGCATTGCCTACGAGAAATGAGATGACGGCCGCCTTGTTTTGTGCCTCGCCGATGATTCTCATGCCCTCAATCTTCTTCAGCTCTTGGGTGCCATATTGCAATAACTCGTTTTCATGTTTTGCAATGTTTTGTATACCAACACCTTGCATATATTCAATGGCTTTTCTCAATCCGATGACATCGCCAACGGCTGGAGTGCCTGCTTCAAATTTGTAGGGAAGTTCGTTATAGGTAGTCTTTTCAAAAGTGACCGTACTGATCATCTCACCGCCCCCTTGGTAAGGCTTCATCTCGTTGAGCCAGCGTTCTTTGCCATACATGATACCTACACCCATGGGGGCATACATCTTGTGACCGGAGAAGCAGTAAAAGTCGCAATCGAGGTCTTGTACGTCAACGGGACAATGAGCTACTGCCTGTGCGCCGTCTATCATAACGGGGACATTATGAGCGTGCGCAATACGAATGATCTCCTTGACAGGATTTATGGTTCCCAAGGTGTTGGAAACGTGAGTGACAGCCAAGATCTTGGTTTTAGGAGTGAGGAGTTCTTCCAGTTTTTCAACGCACAACGTTCCGTTGTCTGAAAATGGAATTACTTTGAGCTTGGCGCCACGGTCTTCGCACAAGAATTGCCAGGGCACGATATTGGAGTGGTGCTCCATTTCGGAGATGACTATCTCGTCGCCTTCATGGATGTACGTACGCCCGAAAGAAGAGGCTACCAGATTGATGGACTCCGTTGCGCCACGAGTGAATACAATCTCGTAATCGTGTGCTGCATGGATAAAGTCACGTACAGCCTTACGTGCCACCTCGAACTCTTCGGTGGCCTTCTGACTAAGATAATGGACCCCGCGATGTATGTTGCTGTTGATGGTACGATAATAATCCGCCAAGGCACTGATCACCATCTCCGGCTTTTGTGTCGTGGCTGCATTGTCAAAATAAACCAATGGTTTTTTGTAAACCTCTTGGCCCAAGATCAAAAAATCTTCTCTATTCATAATCTTCGTTTTGACTTTCGGTTGTTTCGTTTGTGTCCTTGTTCTTCATATACCTCAGTTGAGAGGCGTACATCACTATGATAAGCATGGTGAGTATCACGGAACTGAAATTCATCGCCAATTTTTCTCCAATGATGAAATTGAGGGTACAGAACTCCAAAATTTGACTGATAGTATAAATATGGAACCCTATTGGGTTGAGTTTCACTAACATAATCAATGCCCCCGCAAAAGCGGCGGCTTCTGCCAAAATCAACAATCCGAATTTCCATTGCGGAATGGTTAGGAATAGCTCCAAGGTCTCTTGATACTGGGCATTGTTAAAAGCGGGTATGTTCTTCACCACTTCCATGGATTGTTGGATGAAGTTAGGGAAAAAAGCGTACATGGAGAAGGAAAAGACATTCATGCCCGCATTGATCATGGTACAGATGGCCAAAAACCAAAGCAGAAATGTCCGTTGCGGCTTTTCCGTAGATGGATTGTTAAAGGGTTCCATTAAGTTTTATCTTAAAATAGAATTTGTCTTTCGAAGGAATGACTTTATATCGCTCATCGGAACGATGCCCGATGATCCAAACTATGTCATCTTTAATTTTGAATAATTGTATTTGTTGCTTGCTAAAGCGGTCAATTTTGTGGTCGATTAGAAAATCGCTTATCTTTTGCTTGCCTTTTCCACCCAAAGGATAAAAATAATCGCCTGTTTCCCAAGTTGTTACAAGTATCGGAAAAGAAAGACGGTTTTCAGGCAGGTAAAGAATGGAGTTGTCTTTTTCGAAAACGACAGGCGATGCGGTGGATTGTCTTTCCACCGAAAAATATCTCTTCAATTCGTCTAATGAATGGATAATCAAAGCGGGTCGTTCTTCATTTTCATTGGGACGAATGATAAATTCGTCTCGGTTTACAAGTAATGTATGAGATGGGGAAAAGTAACGCGTGCCTGATTCTTTAGTCTCTTTGCACAAGGCTTCAATCGTATCGTAGGTAAATCCGTACTTGGTTAGAAATTCGAAAAGCAATAGGTTTTTATGCGGATTGTTTTCAAGTTGTATCCGATTGAAGGAGATCAGATCACCTTTAATCGTCGATAAGCTGTTGATTTGTTCGTTGATGTTTTGCTGATAAAAATCAAATTGTTGACCGATGATTTTGCGATTGCGGGCGATAGTCTGGATAAGATTGGGATTGATTTCTTTCAAAAAAGGAATCACAGCAGCGCGGATGCGGTTGCGTTTAATCGTCACGTCGCTGTTGGTACGGTCGATGGCATAAAGGATGTGTTGTTGGTCGGCATATTCCCGAATCTCTAGGGATCCAAAATCGAGAAGAGGACGGATAATCTTGCCGTTTTTGGGAGGGATGGAGGCGAGTCCTTTGAGTCGAGTGCCTCGGCAGATGTTGAGCAAGAGTGTCTCGGCCGCATCATCGGCTTGATGCGCGGTGGCGAGATAATCGTAGCCGCCTACAACTTCTGAAAACCAATCGTAACGCAATTTACGGGCCATCATTTCCACGGACAGGCCAGAGTCTTTTTGCAGTTTGGGAGTGTCGAACTCCTTGATGAAAACAGGCACATTCCATCGATGGGCCAAATCCTTCACAAGTTGCATGTCTTGGTTGGAATCTTCGCCTCGCAGATGGAAGTTACAGTGGGCAATGGCAAAATCCAGGCGGGCTTGATGGAACAGGTGTGCCATGACACAAGAGTCTGCCCCCCCGCTGACCGCCAGCAGGTATGTGTGTGCACGAGGGTCACCCACAAGGCTTTTCAACTGTTCCCAAAAACGCTCTTCCATGGCTAAAGGACAGGTCCGGGCTCGACTAATCGGAAATAACGTCGAATGGACATCTGCATGTATTCATAACTGCCAAAATTGACATACTTCGGTTCTTCATCCTTCTTTATCATCACCATGCCGCAAATGGAGTTTCCTACATAGGGAGTGATGTCTACGTTGACGGAAAAACTGAAGTCGTAATTTTGGATAAGGACTTGATTATAGTTTTGGTACACCTCTTCACTTAGGATTTTGTTCTCTTCGCAGAAAGCTTGTAGGCGCTCTACACAGTCGTCCCACATTTCGGGTTTTTCATCGCGACGATAGAAAAAGACTACTGCGTTATAGTCGGGTAGGGAATCGGTGTCCTCCATGATTTCAAAACGACCCATGTCGTTGATGGTGTAATGTTCTGTCACATGGGATTCGCGATGATACTTTTCAGGGTCAGCCATGAATTGTTGTCGGGTGGCTTTTGAGATGGATCGAACCCATTCATAGTTCTTGTTGACGACAAAAGAACCATCAGATTGGCGGATGGTGTGCCATTCCTCCGTCTCAAGTACATCGTTGCTCTCGTTTGCAACGTTGATGGCCGCTGGCATCAAATCCAGAATGCGTTGGGTGCCGAAGCCAGAGGTGATAACCAAATACATCCACTCTCGAGACTTGGACTGCATGAGCCACAATTCTTTGCCTTCAGGCAAACGTTCCACGCACCGAAGTCCCCATTCTTGAGGCAAGGTGATTTTAGCTGTAACCTTTTGTCCTTGATAACTGTTGGCTTTTTCAAAGAATGATTCCATAAAATCTTCAGACAAAGGATATAACTCAGTCTGGTCTGTAATGTCGGCTTTTAGTGTGTCGGCAAGGATGGACACAGGATATTCAATTTCTTCCTCTGGGAGTGTTTCCTTCTGTTTGGTTTTACAACTAAACAATAAAAGAGCACAAAGGATGCACAGCAGGAATCCTGTTTTTTTCATAATGGCTAATGGTTTTAGGTGGGCAAAAATACAAAAAATGCGTGATTGTAGATACGCGTTGAATACGTGTCTATAAAGACGCATTATCCCAAAATATGGCAAAGATGTTCAAAATCTTGCACGGACAACTGTTCCGCCCGTTTATTGAAAACAGGATCGGTAGCTAATGCTTCTGCTGGGAAGCAGAGAGATTGCAGTGCGTTGCGCAAGGTCTTTCTTCGATAGTTGAAAGCGGTCTTCACTATGGTTTTGAATTTATCTTCGTCACAATCCAGCTTTTTGTCGAAGTTTCGGGTAAGCCTTATGACGGCAGATTTGACTTTAGGAGGTGGAAGAAACTCGTTTTCGTTGACGGTGAACAGGTATTCAGCATCATAGAAGGCGGAAAGAAGAACGCTGAGTATGCCGTATTGCTTGTTGCCAGGACCGGCCGTGACACGTTCCGCCACTTCTTTTTGGAACATGCCGACTAACTCGACTGCTTGGTCTTTGTGATCAAGCAGTTTGAATAGGATCTGCGATGAAATATTATACGGGAAATTGCCTACAATGACAAACTTGTCGGGATAGCGAGCTTCGAGGTCCAGACGTAGGAAGTCGCCGGCAATGAGGTAGTCGCCCAGTTGAGGAAAATGTTGTTGGAGGTAGGTAACAGACTCCTCGTCCAACTCCACCACTGTGAGATTGGCAAAAGGTTGGTGCAGAAGATGTTGTGTGAGCACGCCCATGCCAGGGCCAATCTCTAAAACATGTGCGTTGGGTGTCTTGACAGCTTCAGCTATCTGTTGGGCAATGGAGTCGTTTTTCAAAAAGTGTTGTCCCAGTCGCTTTTTTGCTCTTACATTGTCATCGTGCATGTTATTCAACGGTGTCCCCACGTAGTGCGCGATAATGTTTGCGAGCCTCGGCCACGTATAGACTACCACTATAGTCTTGTATCAGCTTTAGGTAATAGTCCATGGCCTTGGGGATATCTTTCAGGTAGTATTCGTATAGCTCGCCTAGCTTAAATACGGCATCGTCGCCCAGCAACTCTTCACCATGATTTTCTACGATTTTTGTAAGCAACTGCTCGGCACCCAAGTAGTTTTGCTGTTTGATGTAGATGAGGGCTTTTTGATACAAGGCGTCGTCAACCAGTGTGCCGAATGGGGCGAGAGTGATTACAGAATCGAGAGATTTTAAAGCTTCTTCATCTTTGTTTTGGAAGATGAGAAAGTCTGCCTCGGCGTATTTTTTCAGCGGTAGGTTTTCAATATTGTTCTCAAACAGAAGATAAGTGGTGTCTTCATCCTCCTCTTCATCCTCTTCATCTTCTTCTTGATTGTCGGAAATGAGCAAGGAAAAATATATGGCATCGTTTGCCACTAGCTTTGAGGTGGCGGCGCTAAGCACATCAAGCTGGCTCTTGGCCCATTCAAATTCGCCAATGTAGAAAGAGAGCTTTGCGTTTTTGAACTTGGCTTCGTTCCCGAGCGGGTCATTGGGCATGTCTTTGTCTACCTGCGAGTAGTTGAGTGTGGCATCCCATACGTCACCCATGTATAACTGAACATCGGCCAAGTCGATCTTATATTGGTTTTTTTCTTTTACGTCGCGAGTGTTGTTCATGGAATGGGTGAGCAGGTCGATGGCACCTTGTGGCTTGTTGACATAGAAAGCCAACAGGTGGGCATACTTGCGAATCCAGTCCATATTGGTGCCTTGTAAACCATTTTCCTCGATCAACTTTTTGAAGTCGCGTTCCAGATTGAGAGCTTCAACCATTTTAATGGGAGATACTGAGGTGAGTTGCAAATACCGAACATCCAATATTTTCATCTTGGCTTGATTGTAATTGTATGTTCCCTCACCTTTGGAGATGATATATTCCAAAGCCTCCAGGGCTGTGTTAAAGTCTTTGTTGTCGCTGGCCAGGCAGGCGAGCTCGTAGGTCTTGATTCCCTCGGTCTTTTGTCGTTTGTCGATAGCCTTGGCTAAGACAAGCGCCTCGTCATACTCCTTGTGGAGCTGGTTGATCCAGTAGAGCAGAGTAAGGAAACTGATATTGGAAGGACTTTTTTGTAGGTTTTTTTGCAGGGCTGTCTTTACAGTGTTGTATTTTTGGTTGTCTTCATCCTCCAGCAGCAGGTTTTGGATGGCGGTCTTGGCTTGATCCAAATACTGTTGGTTTTGGTCGTCTTTAACTAAAGCTAATACTTCATCTATCACTTTGTCAGTTTGACGCTGGTATTGATAGAGAGATATTAGTTCTTTGGACAGCAGGTGGTTGTTGTTCAGCAGTCGGCGTCCCTTTTGGATGGTTTCAATAGCGTAGTCGACCTTCAGGCGAGAGTAGAAGGCGCTGTAGAGTTCCTGAACGGAATACTCTTTGGCGGGAAGATTTTTGATTAGTTCCTGGTAAGCCTTTTCAGCTTTTGCATTATCGCCGGAGCGTTCATAACAGTAGCCCAAATCAACCTTATAACGCTGCACATTGGGGAAGCTCTTGACTTGTTTCTTGACCATTTTCTCCAATTCGGAGTATCTTTCTAATTCAAGAAGAGAAGAGTAATAGTAGTAGTAGGTGTATGAGCTGGGCTTCTTGGCGTGAATTTTTTCAAATAGTTCTATAGCCTTATCGTACTCTTTGTCTTTGTAATATTGTAGGGCGAGTTTTTCCTCGTCGCTCTGTTGGGCGAGTGTTACGCCAAGGGCGAAGAAAAAAAGTAAGGACAAGAGTGCTTTTTTCATGAAAAAGTTTTAGTCGATGATATCGAAGTGGGTGTAAGGTTTAAGCACTTCGGGAACGACAATGCCTTTTTCCGTTTGATAATTCTCAAGAATGGCGGCGAGCACGCGAGGCAGGGCAAGTGCACTGCCATTGAGTGTATGCGCCAGGCGGGTCTTGCCAGTAGCGTCCTTGAAACGCAATTTGAGACGGTTGGCCTGGTAGGATTCGAAGTTGGATACCGAGCTGACTTCCAGCCATTTCTGCTGGGCTTTGGAGTAAACCTCCAGGTCATAGGTCAGGGCAGAAGTGAAGCTGATGTCGCCGCCACAGAGACGGAGTACACGGAAGGGCAGGCCTAACTTGGTGAGCAGCCCCTTGGCGTAGTTGGTCATTTTTTCCAAAGTCTCATAAGAGCGGTCGGGGTGCTCGACAACTACGATTTCGATCTTGTCGAATTGGTGCAGACGGTTGAGACCGCGAACATCTTTACCGTAGGAGCCGGCTTCGCGACGGAAACAGGCGGAATAAGCACAGTTCTTGAGCGGAAAATCACTCTCTTTGAGAATAACGTCGCGATAGATGTTGGTGACAGGCACCTCTGCGGTAGGGATGAGGTAGAAATTATCAACTTGACAGTGGTACATCTGACCCTCTTTGTCGGGTAGTTGGCCCGTGCCGTAAGCGGAGTCTTCGTTGACCATATAAGGCGGTTGGATCTCAGTGAACCCGGCTTCTATGGCACTATCCAAGAAAAAGTCGATAAGAGCGCGCTGCATACGGGCGCCTTTGCCTTTGTAGACAGGGAACCCGGCGCCAGTGATCTTATTGCCAAGTTCAAAATCAATGATATCGTACTTCTTTACGAGTTCCCAGTGTGGAAGAGCCTCAGGGCCCATATTGGAGGCATCGCCTTCTGTATAGACTATCTCGTTGTCTTCAGCACCTTTTCCCGGCGCCACAGCGTGATTGGGCAGATTGGGCAACAACACCATCTTTTCCTGCAGCTGAATTTCCATCTCTTGCAATTGGGCGCGTTGGGTCTTCTCGGACTCCTTTAACTCGGCCATGCGGGCTTTCAGACCTTCCGCTTCGTTGCGCTTGCCTTCCTTGAAGAACTGACCAATCTGTTTGGCACCTTGGTTCTGCTCCATAAGATTATCGTCCAAGGATTTTTTTATAGCACGGCAGTCACTATCCAGCTGGCGGATACTATTTACTAATTCAGTAGCGTCGAAGTTTTTAATCTTCAGTCGATCAATAACTTCTTGGGGGTTTTCACGTAAGAGTTGTATTTGTAACATATTGTCGAAATATTTATAAGGCTGCAAAGATACAAAAAAATGTAGCGGGCAGGTATCTCTTTCGACAGCTACTTTTATTGTTGGCTT
The DNA here is from genome assembly GCA_024685175.1 of Bacteroidales bacterium. Taxonomy (GTDB): domain Bacteria; phylum Bacteroidota; class Bacteroidia; order Bacteroidales; family WCHB1-69; genus F23-D06. Next base: position 7,613 of record JAIKWD010000016.1, on the reverse strand, counting down.
TCCAATATTTGGTAAAAAAGCCGAACTCCAATAGGCACCAATTCGTCGGGAAAGTTGAAAAGTTGGTGGTGCAGAGGCGGTTGTTGCTCACCAGAGCCAAGTCCAAGCAGAGCGCCGTCGTAATGTTGAGTGAATAGTCCGAAATCCTCTCCCCAGGAAAAAGGAAGTTCCAGTTGTTTGTAGGGCAAGCCGTTGTTGCTGGCTGCGGCTTGCACTTGTGCTACGGCATCGGGATGGTTTTTGGAGGCGGCAAAATACTCCTTCCAGGAGACCTGTGAGGTTAACCCATCGCACACGGCCACGGCGTCCTCCACGATCTTACAAACGGCGTCTTTGGCTTGTTGCAGTACCTGATCGTCTTTGGCGCGGAGCGTGAACCGCAACACGCCATGTCCGGCAGTTACGCCGTAGGCCTGCTCACCCACACGGAACTCCACCAGAGTGGCCAGACAATAGTCCGCTTGCATCATGTTATAGTGGTTGAGGGCTAACACTTTATCTGTAATGGTTTTGGCTGTTGGGTAAGGGGAAATGGCCTTGAGGGGCTCGGCTGCATGGGAGGTGCGACCGTGCAACTCAATGTCGCAGCTCACCACCGCACAGGTGAAGCTTTCCGTTTTGCACAGTACCGTACCTATGGGTTCGCCAGGGATGTTGTGCAAGGCGAAAGCTTTGTTGGGGTGGTATCTGTCCAGGATTTTTGTGTCGAGGAGTTGTTGTGCTCCGGCGCCCGTCTCCTCGGCGGCTTGGAAGAGCAGGAGAACGGTCCCTTTTTCGAGAGGATGAAGGTGAAGCTGTTCTGCTAAACCAAGCAAAATGGTGGTGTGTCCGTCATGGCCGCACTTGTGGGCCACGCCAAGTGTTTGGGAAGCATAGGATAGCTCAAGCGTCTCGGGTACGCGAACTGCATCGAAGTCGCCGCGCACCAAAGTTACAGGGCTACTTCCGAAATCATAGACAGCCACAATGCTCTTGGTCTCCTCGAAAGTGTGTACCTTGGTGGGCTTAAAAGCTTGCAATGTGTCCAATATAAACGCTTGCGTTTTGCACTCTTCACCTGATGGCTCGGCCAGTTCGTGGAGCTTGTGACGGGTTTCTATGTAATCCAATGCTTTCATATTGTGTGCTTCAAGAATCAATGATGATAAGGCTCGCCGTGCAAGATGGTGAAAGCGCGATAAAGCTGTTCGGCGAAAATCAGCCGCGTCATGATGTGCGGAAAGGTGAGCTGCGAGAGAGCCATCTTGGAATTGCCTCGCGCATACACTGCTTTAGAAAAGCCATAGGCTCCGCCGATTACAAACACCAAGGCCTTCAATCCACTGTTTGCATGTTGCTGGATTTGCTGCGCTAACTTGGCAGAGGTGTATTCCTTGCCCCGCTCGTCTAGCAATACCACATGGTCGCCAGGCTCGAGTCTCTTCAAGATAAGTTCTCCCTCGCGTTTCTTTTGCTCGTCTTGTGAAAGCGACTTGGTGTTTTTCAAATATGGAATGGCTATAGGCTCATATACCGTGTAGAAAGATAGCTTTTTGGTATAATCCTTAATGGCAGCATCGAAAATATCGCCATCGCTCTTGCCGATCCATATCAACTTGATTTTCATCGGGCAGAAACAAATAAATTATAGTTTAGAAGGGTCTATGGGGAAAATCAACCCACTCTGGTCTGAATTGTGTAGCATACACTGGTCGCAGATGGTAAGTTCTCCGTTAAGACGGCGTTGTACCATGTCGCTAAGGCGGTCCTTGAAAGCCTGTATCTCTACATGGTGACAAATCTCGTTGGCGAAGGCAAACATCAACAATTTACGAGCGCTACGTTCACCAATGCCTCGAGAACGCAAATAGTATAATGCTTCGTCATCCAATTGGCCCACGGTGGCGCCATGGCTGCATTGCACGTCGTCGGCGTAGATTTCCAAGTATGGTTTGGTGTTGATCTTGGCCTTGTCGGTAAGCAAGATGTTACGGTTGGTTTGGTAAGCGTTGGTGCGCTGGGCGTCGGGTTGCACGACCACGTGACCGTGGAAGGCAGCCTCTGCCTCGTCGTCCATAATGCCCTTGTAAAGCTGATAGCTTTTACAATCAGGACTATTGTGGCTGATTTTTATGCGGTTGTTGCATTGTTGGTTTTTGTCCACGAGATACAATCCATACAATTGTGCCTCCGCGAATGGCTTGTTTAGGTTTACCAAGATGTTGTTGCATACATAACCCGCATTAAAAGTGATGGCGTTGGAATGGAAAAAGGACCCGGCATCTTGATTTACGCGAATGTGGTTGAGCAACACTGATTCAGCTTCTTTGTTCTCAGTCTTGTAGTATTGCAACCGTGCGTTTTCATCCAGAGTGACGTCGGTGACTACATTGATGAAAGTCTTGCCATACCTTGTGGAATCATCACATTGAATAACAGAGAGTTCTGAATTGCGACCCACGTGGATGACATTTCTGTTCTGCACGAGAAGGTCTTCGCGGGAATTGATGAGAGAAACAATCTGGAAGGGCTTCTCCACCTTTACATTGTCAGGAACATAAATAAAGATGCCATCCGTGAAGTTATTTTCGTTGGTGATGACCAGTTCGTCTTTATCTTCATTCTTTGAAAAAAGATACGGTTTCACCAAGTTGGGATGTTGATCCAGGGCTGCTTTCAAGCTCCCTGCCAACACGCCATTGGGATAAGTGGTAAGATTCTCGCCCTCATGAACATACCAGCCATTCAACAAAGGCAACATAATAGATCCCATATTGCTTACCTGGCAGGTGAAATACTCCTCTACAGGTTTGTAGGGATCGGGATAAGCCTGTAAGTGGTAGTTCTTCAGCTGCAGCGTATATTCTTCGAGAGACTTCATTTAGCTGAGTTTACTATGTTCATATTCTTCTTTGATCCAATCGTAACCACGTTCTTCGAGCTCAAGGGCCAGCTCTTTGGGTCCTGACTTGACGATTTTGCCGTCGAAAAGCACGTGCACCACATCGGGTACGATATAGTCGAGCAAGCGTTGGTAGTGGGTGATGACAATGGTTGCGTTGTCGGGGGTCTTGAGTTGGTTAACCCCGTTGGCCACGATGCGCAGGGCGTCGATGTCAAGGCCGGAATCCGTCTCGTCGAGGATGGCGAGAGTGGGTTCGAGCATAGCCATCTGGAAGATTTCGTTGCGTTTTTTCTCGCCACCGGAGAATCCCTCGTTAACGGAGCGGTTGCTGAGTTTCTCAGTCAGTTCCACCACTTTCTTCTTTTCGTTCATCAATTTCAGGAATTGGGCGCCATTAAGGGGGTCTAGGCCGCGATATTGCCGTATCTCATTAAGGGCAGTGCGCATGAAGTTGGCGATGCTCACGCCTGGAATTTCCACGGGATATTGGAATCCGATGAAGATACCTTCGCGAGCGCGGTCTTCGATGGACAGGTCAAGGAGATTTTTGCCTTTGTAGATAATGCTGCCTTCGGTCACCTCATAGCCCTCTTTGCCGGCGATAACCGATGCCAGAGTGCTCTTGCCAGTGCCGTTGGGCCCCATGATGGCATGCACCTCGCCCGCTTGGATGTCAAGGTTCACACCGCTCAAAATCTCTCTACCTTTGATAGATACGTGTAAGTTTTCTATTTTTAGCATAATAAATCAATTAAAGGGCTGCAAAGATAAGAAAAAAGCAGATAGCTGATAGCCGTCGGCGGGTAACCGTCACTTTGAATCTTGAACTTTGGATGCTGTTTTTTCAAGATTTTCGACGATGGCCACGATGAGGTCAATGCCAGCCTCTACATCGCGCATATCGCACACCTCGGCGGTGGTGTGCATATAGCGGTTGGGGATGCTGAGCAACAGCGAGCGCACGCCCTTGTTGGAGAGTTGGATCTTGGAGGCGTTGGTGCCGCCCGTGGCGGAGTCGTTGGCCGACATCTGATGGGCGATCTTGTGCTTCTTGGCCACCATTTGGGCCAGTTGCGAGAATTTGCGATGACTGTCCAGATGGCGGGTGATGACGATACCCTTGCCCAAGGTGATGTCACCGTGCTTCTGCTTGGGACAGTCGGGTACGTCGGTGGCGAAGGTCACGTCCAGACTGATGGAGTAGTCGGGGTCGAGGTTGGCGCTGCCCACGACGGCGCCGCGACAACCTACTTCCTCCTGCGAGGAGGCCACGCCGCATACGTTGACGTTCTCGAGTTTTACCTTGCCCAGTTTACGCATCGCCTCGGCCACGATGTAGACGCCGATCTTGTCGTCCAGACCTTTGGACGAGACCTTGTGCGGTCCGAGGAAACTGACGCCCGGGGCGAAGCAGACAGGGTCGCCCACGCTAATATGTTTCTTGACCTCTTCGGGGGTGAGACCGGTGTCCACCCATAGCTTGTCGAGGTCTGGTGCCTTCTTGCGGTCGTCGGCAGGGATGAGGTGGATGGGCTTCTTGCCGATGACGCCGGGCACCACCGTGCCGTCAGAAGCCAATATCTCCACTTTACTGCCGGGCACGCAACAGAGGTCGATGCCACCGTTTTTGCGGATGTAGAGGTATCCGTCGTCGTTGATGTACAGTACCTGGAAGCCGATCTCGTCGATGTGCGCCTCCACCATCACCGTGGTTTTGGCCTTGGGATTGCCTACAAAGGCATAAGAGTTGTTGAGCACGTCAATGTCGGTCTTGTAAGCGGCACTCTTGAGATAGTCGAGGAACAATTGTCCCGCCACCTCCTCATAACCCGAAACGGACGGCGTCTCGAGCAGCTTGGTAAGAAATTGTTTGTTGGTCATATGGATTTTGAATCTTGGATTTTGAATCTTGAATTTCCGCCGCTTTGCGGCGGTGGATCATTGTTTTCTAAACACCTTCCTCTGCGAGTAGAGTAGTGCGGCGGCCAGCATGGCGCCGATGATGTCGGAGATGGTGCAGGCGGCCCAGATGCCGGTCAGGCCGTTGTGGCCGAGACGGACGAAGAGCAAGGGGACCAGAAAACTCAACGGCAACAAGAACAAGACTTGTCTGGAAAGACTTGTCACGATGGCGATCCAGGGCTTGTCGATGGATTGGAAGAAGTTGGAATTGACGATGGTGAATCCGATGAGCGGGAACATCACCATCAAGAATTGGATGGCCACGCGTCCTATGTTGAGCAGGTCGGTGTCGGTGGTAAACACCTTGACCAAGGCGGTGGGGAAGAGCAGCGACAAGACGCTGCCTGCCAGACCGATGATCACGCAGGTCCGCATTGTCAGCAGATAGACGTGCTTCAGCCGGTCGGGGTGCCCGGCGCCGTAGTTATAGCCGGCGATGGGCTGCATACCTTGGCAGATGCCGATGATGAGCATTACCAAGAGGTTCCCGTAAGTGTTGACCACGCCGTACGCACCCACGGCCAGGTCGCCGCCGTAGCGTAGCAACTGCTGGTTGAGCAACGCCACCACGCCGGCAGCGGCCACGTTCATCAGGAACGGGCTCATACCAATAAGCGTGATGTTGCGGAAGATGTAGCCCTTAGGCTGCCAGCCGTGCTTCCGGAAGCGGATGAACGACTTGGGGTTGACGAAGTGGGCAATCGAGACTATTGCGGTTAGGAACATCGAGATAGTGGTGGCCCAGGCCGCGCCGGCAATGCCCCAGTGCAAGCCGAAGATGAAAAGAGGATCCAACGCTATATTGACGATGGCGCCACCCACCATAATGAACATCGACTTGGAAGGATAGCCTGAAGCCCGAATCAAGCCCGTCAGGTTGAAGGTCATCGTGGTGAAGAACATACCCGGCAATACGATGTACATATACTCCCGAGCATAGGCGATGGTCTCTGCCGTGGCACCGAAACTGGTCAATATGCCGTCCATAAACAAATAGCCGCCCGTTACGAACAGAAATCCCAGTACGATGGTGAAAATCATACTGTTGCCCAGGATTTTCTCGGCCCAGTTCACGTCTTTTTGTCCCAAAACAATGGACATGCGGGCTGAAGAGCCCACGCCAATTAGCGAGCCGAACGCGTGGATGATGTTCATCACTGGCATCGTGATCGCCAAGCCGGCAATGGCCAGCGCCCCGACACCGTGTCCGATGAAAATGCGGTCTACAATATTATATATGGATGCTATCACCTGGCTGATGACAGAAGGCAGGGCATACTTCCACAATAAGTGGCCTATGCCTTTGGTTTCCAATTCGATAGTTCTGTCCAGCGTGTTTGTCAAGGTTCTTTTTTTAGGGCGGCAAAGATAGTAAAATTAGCGGATAGCCGATGGCGGTAGACGATGTGCACATCGTCTGTACATTGGATTATCGGTTCATGGAATAATGATTATCTTTGCAGTCCGGTTTTTTACAATAATATATATAGTAATGAAAAAGATTTCTCTCTTCTTGGTTTTTGTATGCGGGTTGATGGCGGTTACGGCGCAGGTACCCGAAATTGATTGGGTCTTCGTGAAAGGTGGCGAATTCTGGATGGGATGTACCGATGAGCAGCGTCGCGATTGCCAACCGAACGAGATGCCCACGCATCAGGTGGTGCTCAAGGATTACTATATTTCCAAATATGAAGTGACGCAGGCCCAGTGGACGGCCGTGATGGGCTACAACCATTCCAAGGTCCAGGGTGATTCATTACCCGTGACGCGGGTAAACTGGTACGAGGCGCGTGACTTTGCCCTAAGACTCAGTGCGATGACGGGTCAGAAGTATCGCGTGCCCACGGAGGCGGAGTGGGAATATGCCGCCCGTGGGGGAAGCCAAAGCAAGCAGTATAGGTTTTCCGGCTCGGACAACATTAACGAGGTGGCTTGGTATCGCAAAAATAGCGGTCGTTCGCCCCAGCCCGTCGGGTTGTTGAAACCCAACGAACTCGGCATTTACGATATGAGCGGCAATGTTTACGAATGGTGCTTTGACGGCATTGACTTCTACAATGCCTATTTCGGCGAGGCGTTGTATGACCCGCAAGGCAATCCGTGGCATAGCGTGAAGGTGTGTCGTGGCGGCGGAATGACCAGTTTCTCGGATGTCTGTCGTGTGTCGGCTCGCTCGGCCAACGACGAGTATCAACGACTCAACTATGTCGGCTTCCGGTTGGTGCGTGAGGTGACGGAGTAACGCGGTCTCTTTCCAGATTCTTTTTTTGATATAAGGGTACCATGAATCAGGTTTGTTTTCGGGGATAAAAAAATTCATTTTTTTGCAAGATTTGGAAAAAAACTCCGAAATCGCTCCGAAATCGCCCTCTAAAAAGTCCTCAAAAAAGGGCAAAAAATGGCTTTTTTTAGGCCAAAAATCTTAAAAAATGCATTTTAAAAAAATTTTTTCTCATTGAATATCAATAAGATAAGAAAAAAATTAAAAAAAAGTGGGTTAGAGGAGGCGAACGTAATCTTTCAAAGTGTATTTTTGCGGTCCCAATTGAGAGGGAAACGGGGCAACCCGATAAGGCAAGAAAAAGAGAGAGATGACGATTGGGAATGTTCATTGAAAGAATGGAAAGATGTAGCAAATACTCAAGGATTTTTTTGAGATTCGCAAGCGATGAAGTCGGGACAGACAAAAAAGAAAGAAATTAACTAGGATGGAGAGTTTGATCCTGGCTCAGGATGAACGCTGGCGGCAGGCTTAATACATGCAAGT
>JAIKWD010000006.1 GCA_024685175.1 Bacteroidales bacterium | reverse complement strand
GCGGGGCTTTTTTTTTGTTCGGGCGAAGCCGGAACAAAAAAAAGAAAGACCAAAAATCAAGATATTGGACCTGGGATTTGGGATTGATTATCGATTATCGATTATAGATGATAGAAAAACGGCCAAAATTGACCAATCACTCATTCCTCACAGTAGACCTGCTAGTATGTGTCTATCCTCCTTTGATAGCTGGAAAATAATCCAATAACTCTTTTATTTTTTATTGTATATATAATATATACAAATGCTCATTTACTATCTCAACACTTGAGATAGCCGAATCATGCCATTTTCTACCATTTTTTAGGTGTATTTCTTTAAAAAATTTTGTTTTTTTTGAATAAAATCAAACATAAAAAAAATAATTTTCATTTTAAATTATTGATATACTGAGATTTAATTCAAATTGTAAAAAAAAATGCTATTGCAAAAAAAATATATTGAAATTTTTGTATTTTTGCAAGTTGTTTATAAAGTGTATTAATATATGTTTAGTAGCTGAATACAATTAAGAGAAATCATACCGGCCCAGTTGAAGCCAACTGTAGAGCCTGGAACTAACACAAATGTTACAATGGAAAATAATAATAAATAAACAATAGTAATAATTAAATCCAAAACGATGAAAAAATTTATGATTTTTCTGCTTATGGCTTTCCTATATTTGGGAACATGCCAAGCTCGCAGTGAAGCGGCGCATTTTGATAATGCGAATGTTAAACTGCACAGTTGGGTGACGCCAACATCACATTCGTTCTTCATGGATTCTAAAGCCATGTTGGGCGATCCTATTGTGACGGTGACGCCTTCTCAGCCACAAAATCTTTGTCTGACGTGCCCGCACAGCTCTGCTACTTTTGGCGTGGCATTCGACGGCAACGGTAGTGGTGAGACGGTCGCCTCCTACACATGGTTGGTGAATGAACATCCGACAAGTGCCACCGGCAACACCTTCACATTCGAAGGCTATGGAGCAGGTCATTACACTGTCGCCTGTCAGGTGACCACCGCATTGGGACATCGCTTTACTTCCAATTATGTCGAGATCCTCGTTGACCAAGATGTGATTGTGAACATTGAGGGTCCCGACCATGCATGTCAAGAAGACATTGTCACCCTCACCGCTCAGGTGGAAGGTAGCTCTGTTGAAGTTGCCTACCAATGGAGACGTGATGGTCAACCTATTCCGGGTGCCACGAACGCTTCTTACAGTTTCCGTTGCGCTGATCTCCCCGGCCTGACCGACACCCTGGTGTACGAGTTCGACGTTTTGATCACTCGCGCCGGTTGTGACAGCAAGTATTCTCCTGTTCACTATTTCTCTGTTTCCCCGACTCCGAATGTCGTGGTTGAGTATGAACCCTTCTGCGCTGACGAACCCGTGACCTTTGTCGCCAATGCCTATACTTCCGGCAACGAACAACCTTATAAATGGTTGTGGGTAACGGTCAATGTGGGCGCAAACGATACCACTGAGACTTTTGTCAATACTTACACAACCTCCACTTTTGGTGAAGGCATTATCGCAGTCCCCGTATATCAAGACTTTTCTTGCAATTCCGAATCCGAAACGGTCGAGCCTAAGTCTTTAGAAGAGACTTTGGGTATTTCCGGTTCCCTCACCGACCTCACCGTTACCCCTTCTGCAACCAATGTATGTTTGAACGGTATGGTGAGATTGGCCGTCACGGATCCTAACACGGAGACTTACACTACCCTCGGCGATGCTACCTATACGTGGTATATGAATGGTACGGTGGTCGACGGAGCCAGTGACACTGTGCTGACGATCGCTCTGCCCAACTCCGGCACCTATACCTTCAACGTCGTGGCTACTTACGCAGATTATCCTTGTGCCACTGTCTCCGGTAACACGCAAGTTGCGGTTGACACCGTTCCTTTGCAAGTGGCTATCACCGGTGGCAATGTCATTTGCCCGGGCCAGTCTTCTCCTGTCTTGACTGCCGTTGTAATTCCTACGACAGGCACCTATGAGTATATGTGGAAGCCGACACAGTCGACCTTTAGTGATGCTGTAACCTTCAACGCTGCCACAGCTCAAGTCTATACCGTTGTCGCAAGAAGCGCTTCCGGTTGTGAGGCTATTTCCGCTCCTTTCGAGGTCTACACTTTCGGCAGTGATCTCCAGATCACCGCTTCGGCTATGAATATCTGTAAGGGCGATGACGTTACACTCAGTGCTGATATGAGTGAGGATTGGCAAGGATCTACTACCTATAGTTGGGCTCCTGTCACCTCTTCCTTCTCCACGATTAACGTTCAGCCGACAGAGACCACTACTTATAAGGTAACGGTTAGCGATGGTGCTTGCTACGCTGTCGATTCCATCACAATCAATGTGAACGACCTTCCAGCAGTTCCTGAGTTGACTGACCTTTCTCCTATTTGTGAAGGTGTTATTGCGGAAGTCACTGCCAATTCCACTTCCACGGATGTCGAGGCTTACATGTGGTTCCTCGATGGTTTTGAGATCCCCGGTGAGAACTTGCCTAATATTAATCTGAGCAACCTCGCAGTTGGTTCTCATACGATTGCCGCTCGCGCTATCGACACTATGGGCTGTATTTCCAACTTGAGCCAATCGGCAAATATTGTTGTCCAAGCTGCTCCTACCGCTATCGCCATCACGGGCAATGACATTGTTTGCGACGGTGCTACTGCAGTACTTACCGCTTCAAGCAGCGATGCTACCGCTACCTATACTTGGGACGGCGCCACTACTGGCAATACTTTCAATGCTCCTGCCGGAGTTCATTATGTGATTGCAAGTGCAAATGGATGTGAATCCGAACCCGCTTACTTTACCGTTCATTCTATTGGTACCGATCTTCAACTCACTGCTTCAGCTTTGAATATTTGCGAAGGTAACAATGTCACTTTGAACGCCAATATTAGTGACATCCTTGCTCAGAATGCTTCTTACGCTTGGTCCAACAGTCTTGGCAATATGCCGACCGTTAACGCTCAACCTACCGAAACGACCACCTATCACGTGACCGTTACCGCTGGTTCTTGCACTCACGAAGACTCTATCACCGTCAATGTGACTGCAGCACCTGCTACTCCTACTTTATCTGGCATACCTTCCGAGCCGGTTTGTGAAGGTACTTTCGTTGAGGATATTGAAGCTTCTTCCTCTGGTGCACACCATTACAATTGGTATTTGGATGGCGTTCAGATCCCTGGTCAGAACTTGGCCGAGTTGCAGTTCACCGCAACGGGTGCTGGCGTACATTATATATATGTAGAAGCTGTCAACGCTCAAGGTTGTGTTTCTGAGAGAGCAGGTGATATGATTGAAGTCGAAGCCGCTCCTGCCAATGTCGCAGTCTCCGGCGTCAATATGATTTGCCAAGAAGCCGCTACTGAAATCACGGTTCATTCCGATGATCCTAATGCTAAATATAGCTGGGACGGTGGTTCTTTCGCTACTACCACCACCTACAATGCCACGGTCGGTTTGCACTATGTTGTCGCCCAAAGCGAAAACGGTTGTAATTCCGAGCCTGTGACCTTCACGATCGAACCGTTTGGCACCGATCTGCAAGTCACCGCTTCTTCCACTTTCGTTTGTCCTGAATCTCACGTTACCTTGAATGCTAACATCAGCGACGTCCTCAGTGGTAATGTTGTCTATACCTGGAGCAATGGTTTGACTGGTCCTACGATCGATGTTCAACCTTCTACCACTACTACTTATATTGTAACGGCCGTGTATGGTCCTTGCTCCCATAGCGAATCTATTATTATTAATGTTTATGAACCTCAGACTCCTTCTATTACTGCACATACTGCTTCTGGTGGTCAAACAGTAAATCAAAATGATATTCTTTGCGAAGGTACCCAAATCCAATTTCTTGATGAGGATGCAGTTAGTACTTTCTATAAATGGTATGTAGATGACATTGAAATCCCTGGACAAAATCAAGAAGAGGTTGAATTAAGTCTTGAACCTGGTTGGCATTATGTTTGTATGCGTGGTATGAGCCCGGAAGGCTGTCTTACCGATCAAAGTTGTCGTGGTTTCCGCATCGAAGGTGCTCCTACGAACGTTGCAATCTCCGGTAACCCTGTTGTCTGTAACGCCGTTCCTAACACCTTTACCGTTACCTCCAGCGATCCTAATGCAGAGTATAGCTGGGATGGTGGTGATTTTTCAGATGAAAACACTTTTGAAGCTGGCGAGGGTGTTCACCATGTTACCGCTCGTAGCGAGCATGGTTGTGTGGCCGAGCCGCTTTCCTTCACCGTTGTCTCCTTCGGTACGGACTTCCAGATTTCCGCTTCAGCAACTACCGTTTGCCCTGGCGCTCACGTCACCCTCAATGCTGATTTGAGCGACATCGTTGACAATGATATCTATTATCTTTGGAATACTGGTGATACTGTTCCTACTATCGATCGTATTCCTTCTGAAGATTTTGCTACTTTGAATGGTAATTATTGTGTAACTGCCACCTATGGCGAATGCCAAAGAAGTGTTTGTATCCACATTAACGTTTTCGAACCAGATGCTTTTGCTGATCATGAGTTGAATGTTGTTGTTACCAACGAAACTCACAACGATGGAACTGACTTCACCGTTTGCGAAGGCGAAGATGTTTATGTTACTGCTACTTTAGATGGTGAAGTTAACAATAACTACAGATATATCTGGCATGAGAATGGTCGTTTGATGCCGCTTATCACTGGTCCTACCTTCCACAAGCAGCTCACCATCCTCGACGAAGATACTACTACTTATTATTATACTGTTGCAATTGAAATCGCTGGTGAATGTGCAGACGCTGCCGCTGTTGGTGAGACTTCCAACAAGGTGTTAGTCAAACGTAATCCTATCGTTACGATTGCTGGTAACCACAATGTATGTTACTATGCTCCTACGGGCAACTACAATGTCCACTTGGTCGCTTGGGTTGACGGTGATTTCGACACCAATGTTTCCTACACTTGGTATGAGCACGGTCAAGAAAGATACAGCGTTGCCGGTAGTATTTTCGACAACCACTACAGAGAGAACTGGGTTCCTTCTTATGACAACCCGTACTCCTTCACCGTTATGGTTACCAATTCCGATGGTTGTACTACGATCAGTGAACCTTTCGAGGTTAATGTCTACAACAAGCCCGTCGTCAATGTTACTGCCGACCAAACTACGATTTGCGAAGGCGGCGAAGTTAACGTTACGGCTCACCTTGACAACTACAATGATCCTATGTTGACCTATCAATGGTACATGAATGGTACTGATCCTGATAACCTTATTCCGGGTATGACCGAAGCCACTGAGACCTTCACTCCGGAAGATACCACTACTTATATTGTTAAGGTTACCCACTTGATGGATGAACTCGCTCAGAACTGTGTCGGTTATTCTTCCATCGTGGTCAATGTCAACAATGACCCTGTCGTTGTTTCCGTTACCTCTGACCTCGCCGAGGGCGACACCATCTGCGAAGGCCGTTTCGTGAACCTTACCGCTCACATCGAAGAAGGTGTTCCTGGTGGTGAAGTTTACACTTGGTATCGTAACGGCGAAATTATTGAAGGCGCTGTTGATTCCACCTATCAAGAGACTCCTCAAGCCGAAAACGGCGACGTTACTACTTATGTATATAGCGTAAGCGTTCGTCAAGCCGCTTCCGGTTGTGAATCTGATGTTGTGGCTTATGACACCATCACGGTTCTCCCGAACCCTGTCTTGGTTCTTGTTACCGATCCTATCGTGTGCGACACCAACGAGAACAACATCGTGATGTTTGCTAATGTCACTCCCGCTCCTGCTACCACCTACAGCTTTACTTGGTACGAAGACAACCAAGTCCTGACAGATGGTACTCTGATGGGTGAACACAACGACTCTATCAAACTCTCCAGACCTTACAGAGATTATGCTTATGACTTCAGCGTTGAGTTGGTTAACGAATATGGCTGTACCGTTAGAGACGAAGCCAGCGTGTTGGTTAACGACAATCCTGTTGTCCACGCTACCGTTACCGAGAACAACATTTGCGTTGGTGGTGAAATCACTCTCACTGCAAATCTCGATGACTACAATGCTAATATGCTCGAGTTCCATTGGTATGACAATGGTGAATTGATGCCTCTTGCTACCGAACTCACCTACACCTACGTTCCTGAGTATGGTAACCACGTTTACACAATGACCGCTTTCCAGAGAAATTCTCTCTGTATCGCCACCAGCAACGAAGTTGTCGTTGACGTTGTTAAAGATCCTGTTGTTGAAAGCGTAACTTCTGACCTCGCTGAGGGCGACACCATCTGCGAAGGCCGTTATGTTACTTTGACTGCTCACGTCACTGGTGGTGTTACCGGTGGTGAAACCTTCACCTGGTACCGCAACGGTGCTGTGATTGAAGGCGCTGTCGAAGCTATCTATCAAGAGACTCCTCAAGCCGAGAACGGTGACATCACCACTTACATCTACGGTGTAAGCGTTGCCCAAACCGCTGCCGGTTGCGAGTCCAACATTACTTATTATGATACGATCACGGTTTACCCGAACCCTGTACTTGATCTCGTTACCGATCCTATCGTTTGCGATACGCTTGAGAACAACATCGTGATGTATGCTAATGTCACCCCTGCTCCTGCTACCACCTACAGCTTCACTTGGTACGAAGACAACCAAGTTCTTACGGATGGTACTATGATGGGTGATCACAATGACTCTATCAAACTGACGAGACCTTACAGAGACTATGCTTATAATTTCAGCGTTGAGTTGGTTAACGAATATGGTTGTACAACAAGAGACGATGCTAGCATCCTCGTTAACGACAATCCTGTTGTCCACGCTACCGTTACCGAGAACAACATTTGTATTGGTGGTGAAATCACCCTCACTGCAAATCTCGACGACTACAATGCCGATATGCTCGAATTCCATTGGTATGACAATGGTGAATTGATGCCTCTCGCTACCGAACTCACCTACACCTACGTTCCTGAGCTTGGTAACCACGTTTACACAATGACCGCTTTCCAGAGAAATTCTCTCTGTATCGCCACCAGCAACGAAGTTGTCGTTGACGTTGTTAAAGATCCTGTTGTTGAAAGCGTAACTTCTGACCTCGCCGAGGGTGACACCATCTGTGAAGGCCGTTATGTAACCTTGACCGCTCACGTCACTGGCGGTGTTACCGGTGGTGAAATCTTCACTTGGTACCGCAACGGTGAAGTGATCGAAGGTGCAGTCGAAGCAGTCTATCAAGAGACTCCTCAAGCCGAGAACGGCGACATCACCACTTACGTCTATGGCGCAAGTGTTGCCCAAACCGCTGCCGGTTGCGAGTCCAACATTACTTATTATGATACGATCACGGTTTACCCGAACCCTGTCCTCGAACTCGTTACCGATCCTATCGTTTGCGATACGCTTGAGAACAACATCGTGATGTATGCCAACGTTACTCCTGCTCCTACCACTACTTATAGCTTCACTTGGTACGAAGACAACCAAGTTCTTACGGATGGTACTATGATGGGTGAACACAATGATTCCATCAAACTGACCAGACCTTACAGAGACTATGCATATAGCTTCAGTGTTGAGTTGGTTAACGAATATGGTTGTACGACAAGAGACAACGCTAACGTCCTCGTTAACGACAATCCTGTTGTCCACGCTACCGTTACCGAGAACAACATTTGTGTTGGTGGTGAAATCACCCTCACTGCAAATCTCGACGACTACAATGCCGATATGCTTGAGTTCCACTGGTACGACAATGGTGAATTGATGCCTCTCGCTACCGAGATGACTCACACCCTTGTTCCTGAACTTGGTCACCACGTTTACACGATGACCGCTTTCCAGAGAAATTCTCTCTGTATCGCTACCAGCAACGAAGTTATTGTTGACGTTGTTGCCGATCCTGTTGTTGTCAGCGTTACTACTGACCTCGATGAGGGTAACGACACTATTTGCGAAGGTCGTTTCGTGACCTTGACCGCTCACATTGAGGGTGGTGTTACCGGTGGTGAAATCTACACTTGGTACCGCAATGGTGAAGTGATCGAAGGTGCAGTTGATTCTGTTTACCAAGAGACTCCTCAAGCCGTGAACGGCGATCCTACCACTTACGATTATACTGTAAGCGTTCGTCAAACGGCTGCTGGTTGTGAATCCAATGTCAATGGTTACAACACCATCACAGTTCTCCCGAACCCTGTCTTGGTTCTTGTTACCGATCCTATCGTTTGCGACACCAACGAGAACAACATCGTGATGTATGCCAACGTTACTCCTGCTCCTACGAGCACCTACAGATTCACTTGGTACGAAGACAACCAAGTCATTGCTGATGGTACTATGATGGGTGATCACTATGATTCCATCAGAATCACCAGACCTTACAGAGACTACGCTTACGACTTCAGCGTTGAATTAGTCAATGCTTATGGTTGTACTGTAAGAGATGAAGCCAGCGTGCTTGTCAATGACAATCCTGTTGTCCACGCTACTGTTACTGAAAATACGATTTGTGTTGGTGGTGAAATCACCCTCACTGCAAATCTCGACGACTACAATGCCGATATGCTCGAGTTCCACTGGTACGACAATGGTGAATTGATGCCTCTCGCTACTGAGATGACTTACACCTTTGTTCCTGAACTTGGTAATCACGTTTACACGATGACGGCTCTTCAGAGAAATTCTCTCTGTATCGCTACCAGCAATGAAGTCATCGTTGACGTCATTCCTGATCCTATCATTGCTTCTGTAACCTTGTCCGACTACATCGCTTGTCAAGGTGTTGAGGTTACGATTACCGCTAATCCTGGTAACTATACTCCTGCTAGCACGGATGTTTACACTTGGTACCGTAATGGTGTCAGAATTCCTGGTGCTACCACTCAGACCATTACCGAAGCTTTGATGACGGTTGACAACAATACTCAAACCTATGTTTACTCTGCAGTTGTGACGCGTGAACCTGCCGGATGTACTTCTGAGCCGGTTGCTTCTCAAGCTCTCACCGTCTATCGTAATCCTGTTGTTGCCATCACGGGTGATCAGCATGTTTGCGAAACCGACTATACCTTCTTGATTGCCAATGTCGACACTGTTGGTATGAATGTTGGTAACTTGCACTACACTTGGTTCATCAATGGTGACATTAGAGATAACAACGCTTATAACTTGGGCGACAGCAGATTCTTCGCTGAGTATCTCTATCCTCGTGACGAACCGTACATCTTCACGGTTTCTGTTGAAAGAGGCGATGTTGCCAATGCTTGCGCTTCCATCTCCGAGCCGTTCGAAGTCTATGTCTATCCGAAGCCCGAAGTTAACATTACGGCTAACGTGACCGACATTTGCGAAAATGGTTCTGTTACCTTGCAAGCTAACTTGAATGACTACAATGCAGATCATATGACCTTCCAATGGTACGAAGTCAGAACGGCAATGCATATCTTGGCTGTTGACTACTTGCCTGGTGGCGGTTATGTTTACGACACTGTATATGTGGACTACAACTACAATATTCCTGGTGCTACCGGATTCCGTTACACGACCACGTTGGCTGAAACCACCACTATTGGTGTTACGGTCACTCAAACCACTTCCGAGTGCTACGATGTCGACGAGTTCACTGTAACCGTACATCCTACACCTCCTGCTCCTGTCATCTCTGTTGACAACAGTATGATTTGCTCCGCTGGTGAGGTTCATTTGACTATTACCAACGACTACAGTGAGTATGGAATGCCGATCTACTCTTGGATGCAGAATGGTCAATTGATTCCTGGTGCACATGGTTATACCTATCAACCAGAGACTAACACTTTGGAAAGTGGCATGATCCACAATTTCAATGCAATCGTTGCATTTAATATGCCTGGTTGTATCTCCGTTGTTTCTGAGAATGCTGATGTAACAGTTATTCCTGATCCTGTTGCTACTGTGGTTGCCAATGGTCCTACCACCATCTGCGAAGGCGGTGAAGTTACCTTCCAGGCAAACGTTCAACCTACCACTTTGGATTACACCTATCAATGGTACAACAGCGATGTCTTGATGGAAGGCGATACCAACGCCACGCTGACTGTTTCTCCTGATGCACATCAACAGAACTACAACTACCGTGTTGTCATCAACTCTCTGCCTGGTTGTCAGATCGTGGCTGACGCTCCTACGGTAACCGTTCTTGCTGATCCTGTTGTCACTTTGTCTATTGACAATCCGATCATCTGCCAAGGTGGTACCTCTACTTTGACTGTCAATGTTGAAGGCGGTATCGCTAATATTCACGGCATTGATCCTTACACCTATTATTGGTATAGCAACAATAACACTGAGACTCCGTTCGACACTACATCGGTTAACTACTATGTATTGCCTACGAACTTGGAGACTGACTCCTTCGCATACTGGGTAGAAGTCGCTGCTTACACCTATGGTTGTGCTACCACTTCTGAGCATGTCAATCAAATGGTTATCGACGATCCTATCGTGACCATCATGGTTGCTCCTACCTATCCTGAGACGGTTTGCGACGGTGGTAACACCTTGTTGATCGCAAATGTTGAAGGCGGCTTTGGTGAGAACAGCTATCAATGGTTCAGAAACGAGACCATCCTCGTTGGCGAAACCAATCCTACTTTGAACACCGGTATCCTCTCTGTCAATGACTTGAACTCCTATAGAGTGATTGTTACTCAAACGGGTTCTGGTTGTGAGAATGTTTCCGAGCCGTTCGTAGTACCTGTTATCCCTGTATACGATGTCACTATCAGTGCTTTGAACAATGCTACTGTTTGTGAAGGCGGTACCACTACTTTGGAGGCCACTATCACCAACAATATCCTTCCTAACGACAATCCTACATTCCAATGGTATGAGCAAACACCTGCTGGCGATCTCGCTATCTATGGTGCAACATCTACTCGTTATACGACTTCTCCGCTCTTGCTGGATGGCAACCACACTTATTATGTAGCTGTCAACAGCCAGATTACCGGTTCCGGATGTTCTGCTCATTCTCAATCCTTCACCACTACCATCATTGATGATCCTACCGTAGTTATCTCTACCACGCAAAACGACAACGTGATTTGCGAAGGTGATTTGGTACACATCAATGCTACAGTTACTCCTATTGGTGGTGATTATACATATACTTGGACTTGGTCTAACGGTACGAACGATTACACCTTCGTTAATAACGAGCCTTCGTTCACTCCTGCCGATTTGCCGGCTAGCACGAATGCTTATCTGTTCAACGTCTCTATCGCTTCTACCGATCCTAACTCTGGTTGTGACGCTACATCCAATAGCAACGTCTATGTGATTGTGATTGATAGACCTGACGTAACCATTACTGCCGACAACAATGTTGTCTGCGCCGGTGGTCAAGTTGAACTTACCGCTAATCACGAATCTTACGACTACACTGGATTCAATTATTCTTGGATCATCAATGGTCAAGATATGGCTCAGCATTCACAATCCATCATGGTTCCTGCAAACTTGGTGACAGAGGGTAACATTACCGCCCATGTTTTGGTTACCTCTTCTCAACTCACCTTGAATTGCTCCAGCGAAGCTGATTTGAGCACTCCTGTTCAAGTCATCGCTCAACCGACCGTTTCTGCTTCTGCCGACTTCACAACTATGTGTGCCGGTGCTGCTCCTACCTTCACCGCTACTGTTAATGGTGCTCCTGCTAACGCTGCTCTTACCTATGTATGGCGTGTTGGTGGTCAAATCATCAGCGGTGCTAATGGCAGCACATATCAACCTGGTGCTATTAACACTCCTGGTACCTACACCTATAGTGTGGTTGCGATGTCTCAGAATACTGAACTCAACTGTATGTCTGATATGAATGATGCTGGCGCTTCTGTTGTGGTACGCGTTGCTGAAACTCCTGTTGTCAACATCACTCCTTCTGACGCTCTTGGCCTCTGTGCAGGTGGTAGCATTACTTTGACTGCTACTGTTGTTAACGCCAACAATACTCCTGGTGACTTCACCAATGGCTCTATCTATGGTGCTTACAACTATGTATGGTTGAGAGACAACAATGTGGTTGCCACGAACAACAACATCGCTCTGCATCAGAACCAGATCACTGAGACCTTGAATACTGCTGGTAACTATAACTACACCGTCAACGTTACTCCTGTCGGTCCGCTTGCTAATGGTTGTGGCGTTGCTGCTAACGACACTTATCAAGTTGTGGTATACGAAAGACCTAACTGGGATGCTGCAGTTGTTTCTGCACAAGATGGTAACATCTGCCTCGGTGAGGAAGTTCAATTGTATGCTCACATCACTGGCGGTGTAACTGACATGAATGGAAATACCAATGGTCACATCCAATGGGTTGTTGAATATAATGGTGTTATTTCCAATGTCAATGCATTCGGTGGCACAGCTACTCATATTCCTACTGCTCCTGGTGTTTACACTTACTACCCGACCTATGTCTCCTACAGCGGTGACATCCTCGGTAGCGGTTGTGCATTCACTAATAGCGACGAAGTCTCTACCTTCGTGACTGTTCACGAGCTTCCTACGGCTGCATTCGTCAGCGGCGATGGCACTGTCCTCTGTGCTAACGTTTCCGACCATACGGGCGCTCTGACCATCCACTTCACGGGTACTCCTCCGTTCCACTTCGTGCTTGCTGATCTTAACACCGGTAGCACTACTATGTATGATTCCTACACCAATGACTACACGATTTATGTAAGTCCTGATCAGACCACTCAATATCGTATCACCTTCTTGTCCGACAACTATTGCAACAACGGCGAACTCGGAATGGACGCCATCGCTACAGTGTTTGTCAATGACATCCGCTTCGAAGAGACCTTGTTCCAAGCTCAGTGCGACGAAGATGTTGTTACGATTAACTTCAATATGTTCTCTGGTACTGCCAACTCTGAATTCACGGTTGTATACGACAATGGCTTAGTTGTTACTGGACACATTTCCAATAACACGGCTACCTTCGCTACTCCGAATGTACCGGGTGATCACCACGCTATCTTCTCTGTTGGTGGTTGCGACTACGACATCATCGTGAGAGTTCCTGTTGGCATTGATGACTTCACAGATGGTACTACTCCGTTCATGATGCAGAGATGGGATGATGTTGCTATCATCAACAACAATCCTGCTACTAACGGTGGTCATACCTTCGTAAGCTACCAGTGGTACAAGAATGGCGAACTCATTCCTGGTGCTATCTACAAGAACTACCAAGAAATTGGCGGCCTGAACGGCTTCTACTCTATCGAAGTGGTTTCTGTGGATGCTGATGGCCGTACGGTTACCTATCGTACTTGCGAACAGTACTTCACCTCGAATACTCAAATCAAGGTTTATCCTGTTCCTGCCAACATTCAACAAGTTATCACAGTCGAATTTGATATGACTGAAGAAGAACTCGAAGGCGCTGTCCTCGACATCTACGACGTAACTGGTTCTATCATCAACCATGTTGAAAACGTTGAACCTGTCACCAAGGTCTCCGGCTTCAAAGCTCAAGGTACTTACTTCGGTCGTCTCACTACGGCTAACAACGAAATCAAGACTGTTAAATTCGTTATCGTAAAATAATTTGAAACCCTGGGTTGGCGGTCCAACCGCCAACCCCAAGGTTTTAATCACATAAATTTGTAATAAGAAAAAATGAAATATATTATGAAAAAGAATTTATTAGTAATCAGTCTTATTTTCGCTATGTGTTGCACTGCCTTTGCGCAGGAAGCACAAACTGAAAATACCAATGACAGCAGTGCCAACATCAAGAATGTTGCCACCTCTACCTTCTGCCCCCACCGCTTGAATATATACATCGGTGCTGGCTTTACGAATAATATCTATCGTAGAATCGACCTCAAGCAATATTATTCCATTAGCGAATTGCTTTCCCTCCACTATGCTTATTTCTTCAATGAGCATTGGGGATTGAGCATTGGTGCTGAAATCAATCATGTTGGTGCCAAGGCCAACTTCGCTGGTGCTGGTGTGATTCCTCAATACTATGACCCTGCCTTTAACAATGATAATACCTATTACGACTTGTATTGGACTGCTAATGGCTTGAAGGAAAGACAATCTATTTGGGCTCTCGAAGTTCCTTTGATGGCTCAATTCGAATGGATTTTCGACGGCCGCAGCGGTATCTATGCTGGTGCTGGTATTTATGGCTATTTTCCTGTTGTCAAGGGTAAGAACATTTTCAAAGGCGAAGGTACAATGACCACCGCCGGTGTTGAAGAACCTGTAGGTCAAGACTACAACTACGATTATGATATGGTTAACCACTTCGGTACCTATAACTATGATGGTGAAGACAGAAGATCCAAACTCAAATGCTCTATGGGCGTTGAGGGTGACTTCGGCGGCGTATTCAGAATGGGTCGCGTGATCGATGGTTATGTTGGCGTTTTCTGCAAATTTAATTTCCTCGACATTCTTCCTAAAGAAAAATTGAACATCTTCACTAACAATAGTGACGGTATCCCTACCTTCAACGGTACTCTTGCTTCCAATATCCTTGAAACTTACAAGAACAACTTCGATGAATACAGCAAGATTCGCACCAAATGGGATCAACTCCAAATTGGTTTGAAGCTCGGTGTGCATATCAAGTGTTGCGCTAATCCTGTTCTCAAAAACAAGCGTCAGATTCAAGAAGAAATGCTTGAAGAACTCAAGAAGAAGAAAAATGAACCTATCATTATCAAGCAAGATCCTCAATACATCTACATTGTTCCTGTTTGCGATCAATTGGATGATGATGATGAAGGTCTTACTCCTGCTGACAAGAGAGCTATCCGTCAACTTCAAGATGAACTTTCCAAGACGAAGATCCTCTTCGACCTTGACAAGGACATCCCGAAGATCCAAGACTATAATGACAACATTGACAGATGTGTTGCCATCTTGAAGGACAATCCTTCTTTGGCTCTCGAAGTTGAAGGTTATACTTGTGACCTTGGTTCAGAGGAACACAACCGCGACCTTGCTATGAGAAGAGCTATCGCTGTGAAGAACCTCTTCATCAATAAGGGTGTCAATCCTAACCAAATCGAAACCGTTTCTTACACGGTGAACGATCCCGAGAACAGACAAAACATCCAGGATCCTCGTCGTGAAGAACATAGAGCTGCTATCTTTAGAATCGTCAAAAGATAATTATTACTATTCTCGTTAAAGGGGCTGTCCGTGAGGACGGTCCCTTTTTTTTGTCCCTAACTTTTCTTATTTTTGCCACTCACTTTCTGATTAAGATGAAGAATCTGGCGCTTACATTGATGCTCTCTCTCTTGTCTCTTGTCGGTTTTGCCGCCAAGCCAGTAGACTCGTTATCTGCTCGAACCATAGAGTTCGTCCAGAATCTTGGCCAGTGGGATAGCAATGTCCTCTTTGCTACGAAAGTTCATGGCGGCTCTCTGTTTTTTGAGCGAGGGGCTATTACTGTTGCGCTGCTATCGCCGGAACAACTCAATGCCTTTTATCAGAACAAATATTATGGCCTGCCCCAAAAACCCATAGATGCTGCCGCTTATAAAATGTGTTTTCTCGGTGCATCGAGTTTTGGTGAATGGCAACCCTCCAATCCTCAATCCCACTATTATAATTACTTTATTGGTCACTCCATAGATCACTGGGTTGGACATGTGCCCGTATATCAGCTGCTCCGGTACAATCGGCTCTATGATGGTATTGATATGATGTTATATCAAGATGGACTGTCACTTAAATATGAGTATGTTGTATCGCCAAGTTCCGATCCTTCGCAAATTCAGGTTTATTATGAGGGAATACAATCTATTAAAGTTATAGATGACCATCTCGTGGTGACCACATCCGTTTCACGAGTTGTTGAGATGTCGCCGATGGCTTATCAGATTGTAAATGGAGATACGATTGTCGTCGATTGTAATTATGTTTTGGATAAACAAACGGTTTCTTTCCGATTAGGGAACTATGACAAATCATTGCCGTTAATCATTGATCCAGTGGTAGTCTTTTCCTCATATTCGGGCTCCGTGTCTGACAACTGGGGCTATACGGCCACATACGATTCTGATGGCAACCTATATGGAGGTGGCATCTGTTTCGGTATTGATTATCCGACGACTACAGGGGCCTATCAGGTGGATTATGCAGGCGGGCAAACCGACATATCCATCAGCAAGTTTAACGCCATTGGCAATACATTGCTCTATTCCACCTATATTGGAGGGGCGGCGTTAGATGTGCCGCATAGCTTGTATGTTAATGATAACGATGAACTATATGTGATGGGCACAACAGGATCCGCTGACTACCCCGTGACCCCAAGCGCTTACGATACGTCATTCAATGGCGGTTCCAGTAAGACCATCTCCACCAGTTTGACGTTCCAATCCGGGTCCGACATCGTTGTCTCTAAGCTTAGTGCTGATGGAAGCCAGTTGCTTGCCTCCACCTTTGTGGGCGGTACAGGCAATGACGGTATTAACATTGCCGATGGCTTGCGTAAGAATTATGCCGATGATAATCGTGGGGAGATATTGATAGATCTGAACAGCAATGTTTATGTGGTCTCTTCCACGCTCTCCTCAGATTTTCCAGCAACTGCCAACGCCTTTGATACCACTTACCATGGCCAGCAGGACGTTTGTGTCTTTAAGATGAGCCAAGATCTTTCCCAGATGATTTGGAGCGCGATGTTAGGAGGCAGTGGCAATGAGGCAGGCTACGGTATGTCGCTGGCATCCGACAACAGTGTGTATATATGTGGCGGTACCCGTTCGCAAGATTTCCCCGTAACCCTAAATGTATACCAAGATACGTTGCATGGGGGAACTGATGGCTTTCTCGCCCATATCTCTGCCGATGGACGAACCTTGATGCAAAGTACTTTTTTGGGAAAATCCTATTATGATCAGTGTTATTTGGTGAAAGTCAACCGTCTGGATTGTCCCCATGTCTTTGGTCAAACCAATGCAATGGGCGACGCTTGGATTTGGAATGCCGCTTATTCAGTGCCGAATGGTGGACAATTTCTCACAAAGTTGACTCCAGATTTGGATACCATCGTTTGGTCCACGGCTTTTGGTACCGGCAATGGCGGTCCTGACATTTCTCCTACGGCACTTATGGTTGATTATTGCAGCAATATTTACATGTCAGGGTGGGGAGGAAGCACGCTCAATGATTTTGGTGGCACATCTGGATTGCCGATTACTGCAGATGCTTTTCAATCGTTCACTGATGGTAATGACTTTTATCTTGTTTGTATTAGTGATGATGCATCTCAGCTCAAGTATGCCAGCTTTTTTGGAGGAACCTCAAATCCATATGCTACCGAGCATGTGGATGGCGGCACTAGTCGTTTCGACCGTAAAGGACGCATCTACCAAGCTGTCTGTGCAGGTTGTCGTGGGCAGAGTGACTTTCCGACCACTCCTGGTGCTTGGAGTACGGGAAATGGCAGCACTAATTGTAATTTGGGTGTCATCAAGATGGATTTTGCGCTTCCGGAGGTAGTGGCCGACTTCTCCATGCCACGGACCATCTGTGCGCCCGATACCGTCCATTTCGTAGATCACTCGCAGACAATAGGCAATAGTACAAACTATCATTGGGATTTCGGCGATGGCACAACATCGACGGAACCCGCGCCGGCGCACGAATACACCCGCTCGGGCGTGTATCAAGTCACCCTGATTGTACAGGATGCCGGTAGCTGCAATTTTGCGGACACGCTGACCAAGCCGATACTCGTGCTTACCAACCAAGAATATGCCTTGCCAGACATCTCCATTTGCGAGGGGGATATGGTGCAGATCGGGCTGCAACCCTTTGCCAACACCAATTATCATTGGCTGCCGGGTTCCGGCGTCACCAACGACCATATCTCTAATCCGGTCGTGGCTCCGGCGCAAACGACTACCTATATGCTGGAGGTGACCTTCGGCGCGTGCGTGGACACCCTCCAACAAGTCGTGGAGGTGTTCCCTTATCCAGCATCCCTGCCGTCCGACACCATTATTTGCCAAGGCGATAGCGCAATGTTGTACGTGACGCTGGACCACCCTGGAGAGCCCTGTACGATAGAGTGGTCTCTATCTCCCAATTTTTCCTCGGTTTTTGGTTACGGACAGAGCCGACTCTTTGTCAAGCCGACGGAAGCAACCACATATTATGTCCGCGTTTCCGATGCACATTGCACCACGGAAGGCGCCATTACCGTCGAGGTGTCCGACATTAACATCATCGCTGCCCAAAACTTGCTGATCTGCTTTGAGGACGGCGGCACGTTGTCCGTCATCCACGATGGCGGTCCGGACTGTCAATATCACTGGACCTTGGGTGATGGAACGGAGTTCTCGGGCTATCAGCCCTTTGTCTCGCCGACGGCATCCACCACCTATTCCGTGACCGTATCCAACGCCTATGGCTGTGAGGCCGTTGCAACGGGCACCATAGTCCGCCGCACAGGGACGTTTCCGGATCCTTTGCAGGCGTGGTGCGACCTTTGCGACATCCGTCAGATGGACACCACGACTATCTTCTGCACCAACTATGGCAGTCTCTATACTTACCATTGGACCCCTTCCGATGATGTGAGCAATCCGAATAGTCCCGAGACGCAGGTCTGGCCGTTGCAGACCACCACGTACATCGTGGCAGTCACGGATACCTTCAACTGTACACTGACCGCGGAAGTGCGTATCTCTGTGGTTGAACTGACGTGCCAAGACCCGAATGTCTTCATCCCCAACGCCTTTTCACCCAATGGCGATGGCCATAACGATGTGTTGTATGTCCGAAGTGCCATTCTTGGAGAATTCTATTTCGTCGTATATAATCATTGGGGCGAAAAGGTCTTCGAGACCACAGACCAGCAGATCGGATGGGATGGAACATTCAAGGGCCAACAGTGCCAGAATGGGGTCTACGACTATTATTTCAAGGGCGTTTGCATCAACGATGAAGAATATGAAAAAAAGGGTAATGTGATGTTGGTGCGTTAATGCGCTTTTTGTACTTTTGCGCCGTTTTTATGGGATTGAAAAATGGAAACGCAAAAGATTGAAAATCAAGAAAAAAAGTCGTTATGGGGCTCGTGGAAATCATTCAAAACACGGGCGAAAATCTACCAAGTCTTCGTTCATCTCTTTGCTTTGGCCGGCTTGGCCGTCTTGGGTGCGTGGGCATTCTTTGAATTGGGCTTTACCAAAAACAAAGGTGGTGTTGATTCCAACAACCGTTATTTGGCCGATTACAAAGCTGAGGGTAATTTGCAGGATTCTTCCAAGTTGTTTGAGGACAATATGCAGAATTACCTGAATTTGGTTGCTTTGGGGCAAGTGTACCCCACCAATGCAAACCTTATTATGGAAGCGGGAAAATATGCCGAAGGACCGGGTGCCGTACGGCAAATGCTCTATGCCGCCAATATGTATCTGCAAGACGGCGAGAAAGCCCAAGTCTATCAACAGATGGTGCACGACCTGAAGCAGGTTCTCTCGAAATACGATGCCAAGCCTACGGCGGACCACCTTATCCCTTGGATGAACGAGCCTGCATGGCCGGCCCTCAAAGTGGCTATCTTGAAAGACAAGGAAGTCATTGAGGAGGCGGCGCGTATGACAGGTGTGGAGCCCCGCTTGATTGTCAGTTGTCTGGTCGGCGAACAGATTCGCCTTTTCAATTCCAACAGGGAAAAATTCAAGCAATACCTCGGTCCTGTAAAGGTGCTCTCCGTGCAGTCGCAGTTTTCCTTAGGTGTGAACGGCATCAAAGACTTCACGGCGATGCAGGTGGAACGCAATCTCAAGGACACCGCCAGCGAGTTCTATATGGGCAAGCAGTACGAGCACATCCTGGATTTCAATACCGAGAGTCACGAATGGGAGCGCAATGCTCGCTTGACCGACTATCACAACCATCTATACTCTTACATCTACACGGGCTGTATTTTGCATCAAACGATGTTGCAATGGAAGCGCGCCGGCTACGATATCTCCAATAGGCCGGACATCCTTTGCACACTCTTCAACATCGGTTTTGCGCAGTCCAAGCCGAGTCCGAATCCGAGATGCGGCGGCTCGCATATCGCGGTTAACGGCCAAGAATATACTTTCGGCGTTATCGGCAACGACTTCTACTTTTCGGGAGAGTTGGCCGAGGCGTTTCCTATGATGAACAAATCCTTCGTAGATGAATAAAATAGAACTGCTCATTCCGGCCAAAGACTTGGTCACGGGTCAGGCAGCCATCAACCACGGCGCAGATGCCCTCTATTTGGGTGCCTCCCGTTTTGGCGCGCGTCAGGCGGCCGGGAATCCGTTGTCGGATATCGAGCAGTTGGTCCGATATGCCCACCTCTACGGCTCCAAGGTCTACGTTACCATCAATACTGTCCTCTATGACGATGAGATGGAAGATGTGAGGAAGATGATTGGGCAGCTGTATGAGATGGGTGTGGATGCCTTGATCATCCAGGATTTTGGCTTGTTGAAGCTGGATCTTCCTCCTATTGCGCTACACGCCAGCACGCAATGCCACAATATCTCCTTGGAGCGTATACAGTTTCTGGAAAAACTGGGAATGAAACGCGCCATTTTGGCGCGAGAGATGGATCTTGCCACGGTCCAGGACATTCGTGCCCATAGCCAGATCGAGTTGGAGGCGTTTGTGCACGGGGCGCTATGCGTGTGCTATAGCGGCCAGTGCTATATGAGTCTGATGATGACGGGTCGCAGCGGTAATAGGGGAGCATGCGCCCAGATTTGCCGAACCCCGTTCGACTTGCAAGATGCCAACGGCAAGACGCTCATACGCAACAAACACCTGCTTTCACTTCGCGATATGAACCGGAGCGAGCGGTTGCGCCAAATGATAGACGCGGGCATCTGCTCCTTCAAGGTGGAAGGCCGATTGAAAGATGTCAACTATGTAAAGAATATTACCGCATACTACCGTAAGACTTTGGATGGTATTTTGGAAGAGAAACAGGACTTAGAGCGCCTAGGTAGCGGAAAGACCATCTTTTTCTTCGAACCAAATCCCGAGAAATCCTTCAACAGAGGTTTTACGGATTATTTTTTGGACGGCAAACGGGATAAAATCGCATCCTTTGACACGCCCAAGGCGATGGGGCAGAAAATCGGATCTTTGTGCCAAGATCGCAACGGCAAGTTGTTCTACGATGGATATGAAAAGTTGGTCAATGGTGACGGCCTCTGTTTCATCAACGAGCAGGGTGAGTTGGAGGGCTTTACCGTCAATGGTGTTGACGGTGATCGCATCGTGCCGCACAAGCCGGTGTCTTTGTTTCAGCGGGTCGATTTGTACCGCAATGTCGACAAGACCTTTGAAAAGCTGTTGGCAGGCAAGACAGCCGAGCGTAAGATGTGGGTGGATATGTTCTTTGCCGAAACGGCCAACGGTTTTTGTTTGCAGTTGGCGGACGAAGACGGCGTTGAAGCCGCCTTTGCCATTGAGGCGGAGAAGGTCAAGGCCGAAAAGCCGGAGGTGGCGGAAGCGCAGTTACGGTCTTCGTTGTCGAAGTTGGGCAACACGCCTTTCGTGTTGCGGAGACTCGAAATGCAAGCCGCCGACTATTTCCTGCCGGCGTCGGCTGTGAACGGGTTGCGTGCCCAGGCCGTGGGACGGCTGATGGAGGCGCGTGCCGAACGGTTCAGGCCGGAAGATTGCGGCAGGGACAATGCGCCGGAGGCAATGTTCGCCGAAGCGGACTATAAGCGCAACATCACCAATGAGTTGCATCGTCAAGTGTACGAAGACTTTGGCGCAAAGCGAATAGAGTACAGCTTGGACAAGACCAAGGATTTCAAGGGCAAGGAGTTGATGACCTGTAAGTACTGCTTGCGCTACGAGTTAGGGATGTGCAGCAAGGACACGCGCGCGCCGAAGGTGGCATATCCGCTATATCTGTGCAACAGCAGCCATCGCTTCAGGTTGGAGTTCGACTGCAAGGCGTGCGAGATGCGTATCGTGAACCGATGAACCAGCCGCCTCCGGCTGAAGTTCAAAATTCAGAATTCAAAATTTATAGATTCTTATAAAAATATACTGATATTTGCATATATTTTAATAAACCATTAAAACTAAATTTATTATGACGCAAATTTTAGACGTAGAGAACAAAATTATCAACCTATGAAACCAACAAGTCATCCTCGACTCAGATGTTGCGGAGTTGTATGGTGTGGAGACATACGCCAAGCTCAAAGAGTTGTCGAAGGTGATCGTAACCGTGCTCGAAGCGGAGGAGGACAGCGAAGTGCAGAAAAGGTTGCTCTATCGTGGCGGACAGCTGGTTGAAAGAGAGCATGTTCACAGCTGATCACTGCCTGTTGACACACTCTTACCACATTCCGTCGAACGCGGTCCAGATGAAATCGCCAAGGCGCCAGGCCTCGTCGACCGCTGTATTGCCACAGTGTTTGGTGAAATCGGTGAGGATGTTGATGGCTTCCTTTCGGTTACCCTCTTTCAATAGTTTCAGTGCTTGTCGCTCCACCTCGTAGTGATCGTTGATGAACTGCTTCTGTAGGGGAGACCAGAAATTATCGATGACGGGATGCATATCGCCCCAGCGTTGGCAGGCGATGGTGCCCACGCGATTGAAGCCCCACCAAGCGGCGTCCTTGCTGAATCCGGTCTCGCGTGCGTCGGTCTTGTATCGGATGGGCAGGTCGGTGACGTTGGCGTAGATGGGCACATAGATAGAAGAGGCCACGTTGTCGAGGTCGAACCAGCAGAGCGCACCCACCTCGTCGGGCATATCGGCACGGCATTGGATGATGGTGGCATAGACGGTGAAGTGGACGGCAATGTTGCGCTCGCCACGCTCGTCCCAACCGCCATTGATACGGAAGAGTTTCATCTCGTCGCTTTTCATAAAGGGGTTGGCCATTGGTGAGATGACCTGCTTGCCGTCCTTGTCGGCCACGGTGAGGGTCTTGCGCATATCGTAGGGCGTACCTTCGTAGTAGTCTTTGAACACACTCATCATCTTCTCGATGGTGACGAGACTGTCGGGTTTCACGGAGAAGGGGTAGTTTTCGGAGTTGGGGTCGAGGTGCAGGGAAGGGGCGAGCAAGTCGAAGACGCGCCACTCGCGGCGACGGCAGGCAATCATCGTGCGCGTGGAGGGCGCGTAGGCGTAGGCGAACTGGAAGGTGCTCTTGCCGTCCCACCAGCCGTTCTCCTTGGCCAGCGAATAGACGTTGTCGGAAGCCATAAAGTAGTCCTTGTCCTTGAGGTTGATTTCGCGGATGGTGGAAGCGTTGGCGTTCACGGCCACGTGGTCGTCAGGCACGCGCTGGGCAGCCCATACGGCGCCCACCTTGCCCTTGCCGGGACCAAGGATCTCTAAGTGCCACACTTCGTTCTTGTCAGCGATGGTCAGGCACTCGCCCGCATCGTTCCAGCCGTATTCCTTGAGTAACTCTCCGGCGGTGTGGATGGCCTCGCGCGCCGTGCTGCAGCGTTGCATCATCAGCATACACAAACACTGGCAGTCAATAAGGCCCTCATCAGACTTTAACTCGGGACGTCCGCCGAAGGTGGACTCGCCGATGGCCAACTGTTTCTCGTTGACGCAAGGGTAGGCCGTGTTCATAAACTGGTAGGTGTGCTCAACCTGCTTGATCTGGCCCACAGGGACGTTTGCATAGCGCTGCATCTTGCCAGGCTCGTCCTTGGCCCATTGGCGCTTGTAAACGGTCTGCATCTCGCCTTTGGTATAGTCGTGAGCCGGCTCCACTAGGATGTTGGTGCGCGAACGATGGCTGTCGTCGGTGTGGGAGGTCATCACGGATCCGTCTGCGGAGGCTTTTTTGCCCACGGTGATGGAGGTGCACTCCATTCCTTCGGTGATGGGGTCTACGTCCGTTTGGGCGAACAGGGTTATGATACAGAATGAAAACAGGATGGTGAACGCGTATTTCATAATTTTAAGATTTAATCTATTTAGCATAAATATAATAGTCGAAATCATTTTGAAGATAGGATTCCAAGTCCATTTGATATTCAAAGTCTAGTTTTGAAACCCTTTTTTGATCAAGTACGAAAGGATCTATGCAGCGTTTCTTGGCCTGGATGATGCGCGCTTTCGGATGGTCGTTCCCGCAAATGATGACTTGGTATTGCCGGAACTGCGTCCATTTGTCGGCGCAGACCAGATTGTTATTAAGTTTCCGGATGATGTCGGGTTCCGTGAGCATCAGATCTTCCATTGTGATGACGTTGGCATTGATGGCTTCTTTCAGTAATTCGGCCAACATCTGCATCGCGTAGCGGTCCTCATCGCTGACGTATACTTTGGAGCAGCGCAGCGAGAGGCGGGCGAAGAGCGATGCCTCGTCCAAGTGCCGGAACATAATCTCTGGGTTGCCCTCCTCGTTGGCGCCGACGCAAAGGTCTTCGTAAAGGTGTTTCACCGTGTCAGGAGTGTCAAAGCCGAAGTTGACGATGTTGCCCAGCGTATATTCCAGTCTGTCAGCGGAGAGTCGGGGTGTGTTGTTGTCCGCGATAGGGTAGAGGTGATAGTCTGCCACGTCTTCGGGCGAAAGTGACAGGGCTTTCAACTTGTTCACCAGCTCTTTGTCGTCGGCGATGACCTGGAGAGTATGATCTTCCGTGGATTCTTGCCGTATATGGTCGCCGTGCAGGAAGTCGACCACGTGGGCGAATACGGGTGTGGCGATGTCGTGGAGCAATGCTGCCGTGCTCTGTTGCACACTCTGGGTAAAATGCCAGACAATCAATCCCACGCCTACGCTATGAGTATAGCGTGAGTATGGTTGCAGGCCGTGAAACAAAGGGAAGTTGGTGTATTCGCAGCCGCAGTTCATGCCAACTTGATTCAGCCGTTGCATAGCGGCAGTTGATGACAGTTCCTGAAGGAAATGCGGAATGTCTGGGTGATATATGGACCAAAGGTTCATATTGGGGCGGCTTGCAGTGCGGATAGGGGGACTCGAACCCCCACGGCTTACACCATTAGATCCTAAGTCTAACGCGGCTACCAATTACGCCATATCCGCTTTTTTGAGGGCGCAAAGATACAAAAAAAGCTAATAGCTATCAGCTAGCAGCCGATAGCTTTCTTATGTGATTCCATGTCAGCGATAATGTCATAAAGGGTGCACATACGCTTTATTCCTTGACAAATGTATGGGTTGAACGGATGGAACTTGTATTACAACGGATGAAATAGATGCCGCTAGGAAGATCACTTATGTTAATATTGTTCTTGCCCGATACGAGTTTGACAACTTTCACCACTTTCCCGGAAGTGTCCGTGATGCTAGCCTTGACACTCTTTACCGTCTCAGGCATCAAGATGCTGAGTTGTGATGTGGCGGGATTGGGGAAAAGATAGATGTCCGATTCAGACTCATGGTCGCTCAAACCAACGGAAGCATCACCGACGGCGATGCAGTATTGTCCCGGGGCAATAGTCTCAATTGTTAATTGACCGTTGTTGGGGCTTCCGCTGTGAGTGGCTCGAACTACTTGCCAAGGTTGGGAATTGGAAGGACGATACAACAATTTGAGATTGATGGTCGTATAGCTTTGGGTCAGTTCGTAGTCGATTGACCCGCTGCCCCGTTGACAACGGAATCTAAGCTTGCCCTGAGGTTGGGCATTGGAGGCAATGTTGACGGTCCAGTAATGGTTGCTGGAGCGTTGGTAAATGCCTTCGGGCAAATCGCCCACTTGGCCAGGATCGACGAAGTTGTGTTCTATGCGCACCAAGGCACTGTCCTCATAATTGTCGAGGGTGATGGAAAAATTGCTTTTGTTGGGTGACCAAGTGTCAGAGGCCGTCAGAGTTGTGGTGTAGTCAATGGTGGCATCGGACATCTTCTCGTAGTAGTCAACCATGCCAAAAGCGGGAGTGAAAGGTATCGTTACATCGATGGTGGCGAACTCGCCGGAAAAGATGACGTCAGGTATAGTGTACATGGTTCTGTCTTGCGAGACGAAGGTAAGGTCAATTTTGTTGTTGTTGGCAAAATGCTCTGCACCAAAGAGTCTCTGGTGCAGGAAAACGCGATATTGCGTGCCGCCGAGGGGAACGATGGAGTCTATGGAGAAATGTAGGAATCCAGGCTGGTGAACCCATCCTTCATAAAAGTCCATCATGGGCAGACCGCTGGTCTGGGCGAGATGGTTGAACAACTGCGCAGAGGTTACATTGCTATAGGCATTTTGGCTCAATAGGGACTGCATGCCGCCGAAAAACAACGAATCCCCCATGTATTGTCGTATGGAGTGGATGACAACAGCCCCTTTGTTGTAGGAGTGCGACCCATAGGTCACCTCCAGCGGTACTGCATCCAATGCATACATTCCCCCATCTTCTTTCTCCAAGTTGAAAAGCAGGTCGTTACGCATGTCACGAATATAATCCAAATAGGCATTGGTGGTGGCTGTGTTGTGTACGAGACCCGACGTCAATGCCTCGGAGTACGAGGCAAAGCCTTCATTGATCCACATCTCTTCGGCGCGACTGCAGGTGATGAGGTCGCCGAACCAAAGGTGGTTCAACTCGTGAGCGTACAATAGTTCGTTCTCCGTGTTACCGTTAATCGCAAGATTCGGATAGGCGATGTTCGTGGCGTGTTCCATTGCGCCACTGCTGAAGTTAACGGCCACATACCCGACCCTAGGCCAACGATAGGGTCCATACATCGCTTCATACATTTGCAAAATGCTTTTCAAGTGCACGAAGGACCCGGCTACCTTGTTGATAGTATTGGGCTGAGCATAGATATGGATGGGGATGTCGGCTTCTACGCCATGGAACGTGTCCGCATACAAGCGGTACTCACCCACGGCGACAGAAGCAAGATAGGTGGGAATGGGCTCTTCCAACTCCCACGTCCACAATAATTTGCCATCAGCCAACGTGTCCGTTCCCTTCAACATTCCATTGCAAACGGCCATCTTGTTAGCTGTGGTGTTGATGTGGAAGGTATAGGATGACTTGTCGGTAAACTCGTCAATGCAGGGGTACCAACATCTTCCGAAGTTATGGGGCAGATAGTTGAATGCCACGCCCATGTTGTAACAATACTCTCCTGAAAAATAGAAGCCGCCATAACGAGAGTCGGTCACGGGTGTGCCATGGTAATGCACCTGCACGAGTGCCGTGTCGCCTTGTTGGGAAGCGTGGTTGACCAATAGATGAGTGCCTTGTTGTTGGAATACGGCTGTCAGTCCGTCCACAAATACTGAATCTACAGTAAGGTTTTGTAGATCCAGGACGTATTGGCTGAGGTTCGGCACTTTAGTGACGATGGTCAAATCCGTAAATCCGCCAATGGTGTGGGCGGTGAAATTAATATCGGTAAGGTGGATGTCGTAGTGCGTCACATGGATGGTGTCGCTGCGGTTTTGGGCATACGAACCCCACACCGTCAAAAGCAAAATGATGGTGATGATTTTTTTCATAGCAGGTAAAGAGAATGAGCTAGGGTTATTTTGCGTTACGTGCGCGGATGATGGCACCGGTCTTGGCCTTGCCGACACGGATCATATCGACCAGCGGACGGTTTGACGGACAAGAGAACGAGCAGCTGCCGCACTCGATGCAATTCATAATGCCATACTTCTCGCAGTCGTCATAGCGTCTGAGGTCGGCGTAGGCGTGGAGCATATAGGGTTCAAGTCCCATAGGGCAGGCTTGGACGCACTTGCCGCAGCGCAGGCAGGGGTGCACTTCTCCGCGTTTGCTTTCCGCCTCGCTCATAAACAACAGGCTGCCCATACCTTTGGCGATATAGGCGTCGATGTTGGCAATGGCCTTGCCCATCATCGGGCCGCCGGAGATGATCTTGCCCGTATCTTCGGGGATGCCCACGGCGTTGAGCACATCGCGGATGGGCGTGCCAAGACGCAGACGGAAGATCTTGCATTGCTCGGCAGACAGCGACTTGCCGGAAACGGTGGTATATGCCTGTACTATCGGTTTGTTTTTCTGTACGGCTTGGTAGAGCACATACATCGTGGTGATGTTGTTCACAATGCAGCCGACGGAGATAGGCAGTGCGCCGTTGGGTACGCTGCGACCGGTGATGGCCTTGATGAGCTGTTTCTCCGCTCCTTGCGGGTACTTGATTTTCAAGGGCTGAACCTCGATGTTCGTGAATTTCTTGGCCATCTCCACCAAGGCAGCGATGGCTCTCGGCTTGTTGTCTTCGATGCCGATGATGGCCTTCTCTGCGCCAGAGGCGATGAGGGCACACTCAATGCCGATGAGACACTGTTCCGTGCGCTCGAGGATGACGCGGTTGTCGGTGGATATGTAGGGTTCGCACTCGGCGGCGTTGATAATCAGATATTCGCATTTTTGCTCGGGCTTGAGCATATATTTGATATGTGTGGGGAAACAGGCGCCACCCAATCCCACGATGCCACGATCTTTCATTCGGGCGATGATCTCCTCCTTGTTGAGTTTGATCTCTCGGATGATGTCGGGCGTGGTGTCGATGCTTTCGTCCCACTCGTCGCCTTCGCGGTCGATGACGATGGCGGGTTTCTTGTAGCCCGTGATGTCAGCCACCATATCAATCTTGCTGACGGTGCCGGAAATGGGAGCGTGAATGTTGGCGCACATAAAGGTCTGGGCTTCGCCAATGAGCTGTCCCACTTTCACCTTGTCGCCCTTTTGGACGATAGGGGTGGCAGGAGCGCCGAGGTGTTGAGTCATATAGACCACGGCTTGGTCAGGCAACGGGAAGGTCTCCACGTCAGCGGCGTGGGCGAACTTGTTGGATTCGGGATGGACGCCGCCCATTCTGAAAGTCTTCTTGCCCAACTTACGAATGTCGGACTTGAGTTCCTTGGTTACTTCTGCAACGAGGTTTTTATTTTTATTATCCATGATGATTATGC
This sequence comes from Bacteroidales bacterium, assembly GCA_024685175.1. Taxonomy (GTDB): domain Bacteria; phylum Bacteroidota; class Bacteroidia; order Bacteroidales; family WCHB1-69; genus F23-D06. The sequence continues at coordinate 51,040 of JAIKWD010000006.1, read as the reverse complement.
TTCTGCGGGTTGTTCAACGGGTTGTTCTACGGTGACTTTCTTCTCGGGAAAGTTTACGGCGTGGATGGCTCCGGTGGGGCACTCTGCCACACATTTGCGACAGGCCTTGCACTTGGTATAGTCGATATAGGCTAGGTTGTCGGCCACGGTGATGGCTTCGAAGGGGCACACCTTGGCGCACTTGCCGCAGCCGATGCAGGCGGCGGAGCAGTTCTTGCGGGCCACGGCGCCCTTCTCTTTGTTATTGCAGGCCACAAAGACACGTCTGTTGTTGCGGCCCTTATCGCGAATCTCGAGCACGCCGCGCGGGCAGGCCTTGGCGCAAGCCTTGCAGCCGACACAGAGGCCTTCGTTCACCTCAGGCAAGTGGGTCTCGGGGTTGATGTGGATGGCGTCGAACTGGCAGGCATCCACACAGTCGCCGCAGCCCAGACACCCGAATGGACAAGCACTCTCGCCCGCGTACAACGAGTGAGCGAATGCACAGGTGACGGCGGAGTCGTAGTTGACCTTCGCAGGCGCATTCTCGCACGTGCCGTTGCAACGGACCACACACACTTGAGGATCGCGAGTGGCTGCCGTAATACCCAGTATAGCTCCGATCTTGTCGTAGTCGCCACCCGGACAATAGGCAATGCTGGTATCCATGGCCTTGACCATGGCCTCTGCCATAGCACGACAGCCGGCAAAGCCGCAACCACCACAGTTGGCGCCGGGCAGACAGGCCTGGACTTCGTCAATACGAGGATCCTCTTCTACATGGAAGATTTTGGATACAAAAAACAAAATTACTGCCGCTATCATACCTATTAAGCCTATAGTCAAGGCGGCATAAAGAATCGTTGATGTTGCCATTGTTGTTCCTATATTTTTTTGAAATGCAAAAATAATAAAAAAATAGTTGTGGTAGGAGGAGCCCGTGTTTTTAAGGAGCCAATTTTTAGTGGCTATCAAGAGAAAAATATTTTATGATTTTTTGTGGATAATAGATATTGTTTGTTGAAAAAATGAACCAAATAATGATGATTGTTGCAAAAACAATATTTTTGCAGCTCAAAAATGATGCAAAGTCTATAAATGACACAATTATGAAAAAAATCAAAATATTCGTTTTACTTGCTTTGTCAGTTTCTTGCATGAATATTTCTTCCGCGCAAAATGTTTTTTCTAAAGATGGTTTGGATTTGGGAAATAGAGAAGAACTTATTAGTGACTGCATGGAAGGCATAGGCACGGATAAAGTAACTGTGGCAAATATTACTGTTTCTTCTCAGAAGCTATGTTCATGTATGGTTGATGTGCTGATGCCGAATATGACAGGAATGGAATTGGCGTCCATGGCGGAAGCTTCTGAATCAGAGATCTTAACATTCTTGACAGACTATCAAGAAGTTTTAGTGTTGTGCATGAAGGATGAATTGGGCGATTTTCAGTTCTCAGAAGATTTTATTGGAGATAACGAACGTGAAATGGCGATTAATTCGTGTGTTGAAGCTTTCCAAGAATCCTCAGGTGGAATGTATACGGATGCTCAAGCCAGGTCATATTGTACCTGTGCTATTGATAAAATGCTCAGCTTGAGGCTTAGCTTTGGCGATGTCATGAATCTGGACCAAGAAGATGGAAAGGCTTACAATGAAGTTGTTATGGCTTGCCTGAATGATCTGTTGGGTGAAACGGGTGCCTCTTCCAATGTTTACAATCCGAGTGACATTCGAGGAGGTGGCACCTATACAAAAGTCACGCTTATAAACAACATGTCCATTAACAAGAAAATCAAGCTGAATATTGGGGGCGTGGACCGGTATTTTTTATTTGACACGGGTGCCAGCGATTTGTTGATTACGCGTGAGCTTGAACAAATATTGGTAGATCGTGGTGCCATTACCGAGGATAGCTATGTCGGAACGGAACAATATGAGCTGGCGGACGGCAGAGAGGTGCAAGCTCGTATGGTTGTGTTGAACAATGTCAAAGTCGGCGATTATTATGTGGATAACGTGGTAGCCGCTGTTTTGGATGAAGGCGGCGGCCTTTGCGGCTTGGGCTTCCTCAATAAATTTAAGAATTGGGAAATCAAAGACAACAATTACTTGCTGTTGTATAAATAAATACATTTTGCCTTGCCGTAATCATCATATTCTTATATCTCAAATCTCAAATCTCAAATCTACAACTCACGTCTTATGTCTAAAATCTAACATCCGACGTCAGACATCTGACATCTTTTTTTACTATCTTTGCCGCCTATTAATAAAGCCTAACAATACAGCAATATGAGTAATCTTGATCTTATCGTAATCGGAAGCGGTCCTGGCGGCTATGTGGCAGCCATCCGCGCAAGTCAACTGAATATGAAGGTGGCCGTAGTGGAGCGTGCAGAAGTGGGTGGCATCTGCCTCAATTGGGGATGTATCCCGACCAAGGCGCTGCTCAAATCGGCCCAAGTGTTTAAATATATGTCCCACGCCGCAGAATATGGAATGCAAGTGGAAGGTGCCGTCAAACCCGACTTCGAGGCCGTGGTAAAACGCAGTCGAACCGTTGCCGAGACTATGAGCAAAGGTGTGCAGTACTTGCTGAAAAAGAACAATATAGAGGTTATTGCTGGTTTTGGCAAGCTTACCGCCGACCGCAAGGTGGAAGTGGCCAAGTCTGACGGCACGGTTGAGGTATACGAGGCCGAGCACATCATCTTGGCCACGGGTGCCCGCTCCCGCAGTCTGCCCAACGTTCCGCAAGACGGCAAGAAGATCATCGGTTATCGTGAGGCGCTAACATTGCCACAGTTGCCAGAGAGCATGGTGGTGATGGGCTCCGGAGCCATAGGCAGTGAGTTGGCCTACTTTTACGCTACTATGGGCACGAAGGTCACCATCGTGGAATATATGCCGCGGCTCGTGCCCGTGGAAGACGACGACGTGGCCGCCGCGCTCGCTCGCTGTTTCCGCAAGGCCGGCATCAAGACGATGACCTCTGCCGCTGTGGAGAAAGTGGACATTGTGGACGACAAGTGCATCGTCACGGTGAAGGACGCCAAGGAGAAAGTCACGGAGTTGGAGTGCGACATTGTGCTCTCCGCCGTGGGTGTGGCCACCAACATCGAAGGTATCGGCCTCGAGGAGTGTGGCGTGGCCGTGGAGCGCGGCAAGGTAGTGGTAGATGACTACTACCGTACCAACGTGCCGGGCGTCTATGCCATCGGCGACATCGTGCACGGTCCCGCCCTCGCACACGTGGCCTCGCACGAAGCTGAAGTCTGTGTGGAGAAACTCGCCGGACTCGATCCCGAGCCCGTCGACTATGGCAACATCCCGGGATGTACCTACACCACCCCCGAAATCGCTTCCGTGGGCCTCACGGAGCGCGCATGCGCCGAACAAGGTCGTGAAGTGGTCATAGGCAAATTCCCCTTCACGGCATCCGGCAAGGCCACTGCCGCAGGCAGCCGCGATGGTCTGGTCAAGGTTATCTTTGATAAGAACACCGGAGAATGGCTCGGTTGTCACCTAATAGGCGACAACGTGACCGAGATGATCGCCGGTGCCGTTATGGCCCGCAAGAACAAGATGACCGGCCACGACATCATCCACTCCGTGTTCCCGCATCCCACTATGTCGGAAGCCATTATGGAAGCCGCGGCCGAAGCCTATAAGCAATGCGTGCATTTGTAAGATTTTAAAACACATTGAATAATGAAGAAAGCTCTTGTCATAGTTTGTCTGCTATTGGGAATCTCTTTCGAGATGTACGCCCAGACGGAGAACAACAGTCTCGCCGTCCACTTTTCGGATTTGACATGGTATGACAAGGGCTTCGATTTCTATATCGCTGGCGGCGCGTTTTTCGGCAACAAGTTCAACGCCACCTACTACAACGGCAGCCAACGGAACGAAAATAGCCTTGACATAATCTTCGGAAATCAGTATCGATACGAGGAATTACAACAAATGGTGACGAACGCCTATCCTCACATCAGCACCTCTGATAAGATTTATGTCAACGACCCGGACGATCTCGATTGGAATTTGAACTACAAACTCGGCTTGATGGTCTCCTTGGGTGTGCGCTACAAGATTGGCAACGGGTGGGGGTTGGCATTGTCCTACTCGTTCAGTCGAATCAAGACCTCCACGCACGTGCTCATCAGCTCCAATGCGGTGACGGGCAATCTGTACAAGCAGCCCGTGTTGGCCTTGGTGGGCAAGGAGTATCGCTCAATGATTGACTTCTCCGCTTCTTATCTCTTCAGCAAGGTACACCGAACAATCAAGCCTTTCCTAGAGTTGGGGGTGCAGTTCAACTACGCCAAGGCCAAGTCATTCGAGGCCGCATTACTTGACAAGGATGGCAGACAGGCCGGTGGATATGATGCAAACGGCAATGAGATTCCTGCCCCCACCTTCTCCTTGTTAAACATATATGATAATCAAGGATATTATCCAGGTGCACAAACCTACGACTATATCTTCGGCGGTCCGGGATTTGGTTTTTCCGGCTCGGCAGGTCTGAAAATCGTATGTGGCAAGAATGTCTCCATTGACCCAACCTTCTATGCTTCGTTTGGCAGAATAGGCATCTACCAAGGAAAAAATGTCGGTGGCGAAAACCGATTCACTTTCAACTATGGGGTTATGGTCCGCGTGGTTATGAATGACTTTTTCGTCAGCGAAAGGTAGTCGCCTACGCTATAGTTTTTTTACTTCATCCAGTGTCAATCCGGTGAGTTCGACTATTTTGTCCTCATCCATATTCATTGCTTTCATCTTTGAGGCGACAGATTTGAGACCTTCTTTTCTGCCTTCATTTCTGCCTTCTTTTCTGCCTTCTTTTCTGCCCTCTTTTCTGCCCTCTTTTCTGCCCGCTATCATTCCTTCCCACTTTCCTTGATAAAATCCTTCATCTTTGGCATCAACGATGGCATTTTCCATTATGTTGACATTGTCGCGATGACGATCGTAATTGTGTTGCTCGATAAGAGGCATCATTACATATAACAGCTTTTCCCGTGCTTCTTGCAAACCTGGGGCATTTGTGTCATCCTTGATCTCTCCCGTGCGTAAGTAAGCCAACCATTCTTCCAGTGGTGTGGTGGCGGTTTTGTTGAACTCGTTAACCCTGATGATGTAGTACTCTGGAAAGAGACTGGTGGGATTGAGCATTTCAAGGGAATTCCACTCTTTGGGCTTAAGCATCAGGGTGTCATGCGTGTGGACGCCTTCGAAAGTGGTAAAACCATGGTATAGGTAGTCGCTCCCCTTGCCGAGTTCAAAATAGAGAATACTGATGCTGTAGACTTTCTTCACATGGTCGTAACTGTCTCCCTTGTGGATATGCTCTGTAACGGCCTTTGAGGATCCAAACAACAAACGCTGCAGAAAATCGTATTCGTAAGCTTGTTGCACTTCCACCAAAATAATCTCACCTTTGGAATTCAATGCCTTTACATCAACACGGTTGTACTTGTCGAACTCGTTCCATTGATTGCCCTCGCTTTCCAAAATATCCGTTATTTTGACAGGCTCTTCCAAAAGAACCGTGATGAGACCTTCCAAGACTTCGAAGTTGGCCTTGTCGCGGAGCATCCGTTTCACCGCCCAGTCGAATCTGATGTACTTTTCCATAGTCTTGTTCCTTTTTTTGTCCTTCTTGCTTTTCTTGTCAAGCGAAACTTGTTCGCTCTTTGAAGATGATCTTTTCATGATTGATAATAATTAAAAATATTCTGTTTTTTTAGGTTTTGCAAAAATAATAAATTATCAAATCAATCCCATTATTTTAACAAAATATTAACAATAAAAACGATAAATGATGGGCTCGAATGTCGTTTTTTATTAAAAATGTATTGTTTACATTTAAGCGATGGCCTTTAAAATGGCAGTATAATTTTTTCCTACATTTGCCCGTTTATTATATCCAAAATAAAAAGGGAATTGTATGAAGACATTCAAGAATTGCCTGTTGGCAGTGCTCCTCGTTATGACTTTAGCCCCCGTGGGTTATGCTCAACGCACAGAGAACTTCAAGTCGCCGCAATATGAATTCAAAACGGCCATGGACTTGTTCAACAAAGAGAAGTACGGTTCAGCCCAGCAATATTTCAAGTACGTATACGAAAACACAGAGGATGTCCAACAAGATCTGAAGACCAACTCGTTTTTCTATATGGGTGTTTGTGCCGCCAAGTTGGATAACCAGGACGCAGCCTATCTCTTGCAGTCTTTCATTGACCGCTATCCTGTCCACTCTTCCGTGAGCGAGGCACGCTTCTATCTCGGCAAATACTATTTTAGTCGAAAGCAGTGGAAAAAGGCCATTGCACAATTCGACGAGATTATGGAGAATGAGATACAACCCGAAAGCGTTGCCGAATATCAGTTCAAGAAGGGCTATTGTTACTTCATGACAAATGATTACGATAAGGCCAAATCATTGTTCAAGTCAGCTCGTGAAGAATCCGGCCCTTATCAGAAAAAATCTATCTACTATTTGGCTTGCATGGCTTACAAGGACGGCCAGTATGAGGCTGCTTTGGAGGATTTTCTTCTGTTGAAGGATGAACCCGAATACAGAGCCGAGGTGGGCAACTACCTGACCCAGATATATTTCAAGCAAGGTAAATACGAGGAAGTGGTGGCCGTGGCCCCTAAGGTGACCGATGCCAAAGACGTGTCGCAACTGCAAATGCTTCGCTGCGTGGCCTTGTCGCAATATAACCTCAATGAATACGAAAAGGCTGCCAATAACTTTGACAAACTTTTGGCTACCGACAAAGTCCCCATGGAACGCAACGACTATTTTGCGGCAGGTTTTACCTATTATCGTGAGAAGAATTATTCAAAGGCTATCGATTACCTCACCAAGGCGATCAACGACAAGCAACCCGACCTGATGACGCAGAACAGCTACTATCTCTTGGCCGACTGCTACGTCAAGTCCCAACAGTACACGTTGGCTTCACAAAGCTTCAAAGAGGCTGCCAAATACGATTTCGATCCTGAAGTCAAGGAGGATGCCCTCTATAACTACGCCAAGATGCAGTATGAAATCTCCAAGAGCCCGTTCAATAACGCTATACAGGCGTTGGAGGACTACATTAACACCTATCCGCATTCTACAAAAAGCGAGGAGGCCTCGTCCCTTCTCTCCAGAATTTATCTTTCCACGAAGAATTATCAGGCGGCCATTACTTCCATTGAGCAGCTGCATACAAAGAACCCTGACATTTTGAAGGCTTACCAACGTTGTACCTATTACCGTGCCCTGGAGCAAATCAACAATCGTAACTACCGCGATGCCCAGCAGTTGCTTACCAAGACGTTGGCATCACCCATCAACAAGGATATCAATCTGAATGCGCTCTATTGGAAAGGTGAAACCCAGTACCGCAACGAGGATTTTCGCGATGCCTACTACTCTCTGCAAACCTATCAACGTACAGCGGGGGCCACCAGCAACGAGTTTTACAACACTTCCAATTACTCATTGGGCTATTCGGCACTTAAAATCAAACGCTATCGCGATGCCGCCGACTATTTCAAGAAATATCTCAACGGCCTCGGCTCCGACGCCGACCCCAAGCTGAAGTCCGACGCGACCGCTCGCCTTGCCGACTGCTACTTTATGCAGCAAGACTTGCCCAATGCCATCAAGAATTACGACAAGTGTGAACAGATGGGACAGTCCAATGCTGACTACGCCCTCTATCAGCTGGCAAAATGCTACGGCTATCAGAAAAACAATGCCAAGAAGGTGCAAGCACTCGAGAAGTTTGTGAGCCAATACTCACAATCGGCCTACATGGACGACGCCGACTATGACTTGGCTGTTACGTATCACACACAAAACGACTACGAGCATGCCATCTCCGCCTACAAAGATTTCATCCGCAAGCATCCGAAGAGCCAATATGTTCGACAAGTGCACACTAGGATGGCACAAGCTTATCTGAATAGCGACAATACCCCAATGGCTATCTCCACGTATAAATATGTTGTGGAGACCTATCCCGGTTCCCAAGAAGCCAAGGATGCCCTTGCTAATCTTGAGAATATCTACACCGAGGAGGGTAACACCAGCGATTTCTTCGACTATGTGCGTACGAAAAACATGAACATCTCTGCCGACCATCAAGACTCCATTGCCTTCCGTGCAGCGGAGACCAAATACAACCGAGGCGATTGCGAAGGCTCCATCCGCGCCTGTGCCGACTACCTGAAACAGTTCCCTAACGGCTCGTTTGCCGCCAAGGCACGCTTCTATAAGGCGGAGTGCGAATATGGTAATAAGAACTATTCCGATGCCTTAGTGGACTATGAAGCAATTATCAGGAATTACAAGACTGAATACAATGTGACCGCTCTGCATAAGTCGGCCTCCATTCTCTATAATAATAAAGATTACAACAAAGCATTGACCTACTTCAATAAGCTGTTGGAGAGCACTACCGATGAAGATGAAATCATGTTTGGTAACAATGGGGCCATGCGTTGTGCCTACTTCCTGAAGAAATACCAACCTGCTTTAACCAGTGCTACCAACCTGCTCAATAGTCGTAATATTGACAACGACCTTCGCCAGGAGGCTTTGTTGGTGGCAGGCAACTCAGCCGTTGAGGTAGGGGAGTGGGAGACAGCCAAGACGCATTATCGCCAGCTCGCTTCGGCGGGTAGCAACGATCTTTGTGCGGAAGCCGCTTATCATCTCGCCGACATCGCCCTCAATCAAGACAAGGACCTTGACGCTTGCGAGAGCCGCATCAAAGCCATCCTTGCCAGCAACTATTCGTCGGAATATTGGTACGCCCGCACCTTCATCCTTTACGGTGACTTGTACAAAGAGAAAGGCAACTACTTCCAGGCCCGCCATACCTATCAAAGTATCGTGGATAACTACGAAGGCCAAGATCTGGTGAACATGGCCCAGGAAAGAATTAACGTCGTGAACGCTCTGGAGGCACAATCATCCGAAAACTAATTCCATCACAATGAAAAACAACATTCCATATATGAAACGAATCGTATTGTTAGCCAGCATGTTGCTTTGTGCAGCCGCCCTGCAAGCCCAAGTTGTGGACTCGGCGCATTTCCTCATCAACTATGTGCCCAAATTGAACAACGCGTCCAAAATCAATCAGCAGGCCGAAATTGTTGATACCGCCACTGAAAAAGTGGAATTCCGTTATGTGATTACCCCACAGAAGCCGGAACTGACCTTCGAACCGACTCCGATTACCGCCAGCAAGCTCAGTCCCGAAGTGCAAGAACGGTTCTACCGCAACTACCTGAAGGTGGGCTTTGGATACCCTATTACACCGCTGGCTGAATTGTCTGTGCACAATACACGTAACACCAAGTACTCCTACGGCCTCAATTTCCACCACTTCTCATCATGGGCGGAACCCATCGGCAAAGTGCAAAAACGTTTTGCCTACGCCCCAACCAGTGACACCCGTCTGCACTTGTTTCTCAACCGCTATTTCAAGAACTATACCCTCTATTCCTCTGTTGGATATAACCATGAACTGGCCAATCTGTTCGGCTATGATCGCGAGTGGGGTATTGATCCCTATTTTTATGAGAAATCCTATCGCGATAGCATCCGCAACAACTTCAACCACGTGAAAGCTGAGGTGGGTATTCGTTCCAACTTTACGACCGAAGACCGCACTTGTAAGGAGGACGTTCGGTTGCATTACGACTTCCTGCGTACGTATTGGCGTGATATTGAGCATGATGCAGGCCTTAAAAGCATGGTGGCCTACGACGCAAGATTCCTTAAGATCTCCGGTTACCAACATTATCAATTGGACTTGAACTTGGACTACTTCAACAACACTTGGGGTGATTCTATTGTGATGGGCGCCGAAGTGGGCAACCCGCACAAGGTGAGACGCGCCGACAACAGTTTTGAAGTGGAACTTCGACCCACTATGAATTTCACCATCAAAGAATACCATATTCTTGCTGGTGTTGGCGTGCCCGTGATCGTGGCCAACAATATGGCCCAATGCCCTGTATATCCTATCGCCGAAGTGCAACTCGGCCTAGTGCGTGGATTGCTCAGCATCTATGCCGGCGTAGATGGCAGAACGGAATACAACTCGCTGAAAAACCTGCTGTATGAAAACCCTTACGTAAAACCGCATCTTGATAGCTTGAAGTTCACCAAAACACAAATTAGCATTTACGGCGGCATTAAGGGCAACATCGTGAAGAAACTTAATTATCACATCTCTGCCCGCTATTCCTACTCCAGAGATATGGCTTTCTTTATTTTGGATACCAACAGTCTGCTAAAGAACCAATTCGACATTGTATACGCTGACAGGGGCAGTATGCTGAATGTGTGCGCCAACCTCAGTTGGGAAACCCTCGACCATCTCTTCCTGAACCTCAACGCTAACTATTGGGGCTACTATTTCAACGATAAGGACAGACATCCCGAACACGCCTGGTATAAGCCCACATGGGATATCGGTTTCGAAGGACGCTACATCCTGAACAAGAAATTCGTCTTCGACGTGAATGCCAAGGTCGGATTCGGCCGTTGGGCTCTGGTGCCCAAGACCGCCGTTGACGAAACCGGCAAAACCTATATCGCTTCCTACGAAGCGGAAAACGACTTGCTCAAAAATTCCGATGGTGAGCATTTGGTGAAACCCGTACTCAATTTCGGCGTAGGCTTTGAATATATCATCAATCCTCAATTTACTGCCTGGGTTGCCGTCAACAATATCGGATGCCAATATGCCACCAACTACTACGGATTCAACAATTTCGGTATTAACGCAATGGCCGGAATCACTTATTCCTTCGGCAATGAACCCTTAAAGCCACAAAGGAAAAAGAGATAAGCGATTTAGAAAAAAAGTGTATTTTTGCCGCCTCTAAGAAAAAATGATTGCTTGACAATCAGGTCCCTTAGCGCAGTTGGTTAGAGCAACTGACTCATAATCAGTAGGTCCTTGGTTCGAGCCCAAGAGGGACCACTAAATACTAAGAAGCCGCACAACAGAAAGTTGCGCGGCTTCTTAGTTTATAAACACCCGAATTGTTAATAACTTTTGATAAAAAGTAGGGCTAAAAAAAACCTTGCTATCTATATTTTTCCTAAAATTGCGGCTTGAATTTTAGTAAATCCATCATAAAATTAAATATGTTCTTTGCTTTTAGTTAAAAATAAGTAAAAAATTCAATTTTATATATTTATAATCAATTATTAATCAAAACATTAGTTATTATGAAAAAGCGTATACTTTTGATGTTGATGGCTATGCTGATGATTCCCTTTATTTCAAGAGCGCAGTTAGTCATCTTTTCAGAAAATTTCGAAGGTGGTGCCATTCCATCCACCTGGACACAGATTGATGCTGATAATGATGGCAACCAATGGTTCATAATCGAGGATTATGGCCATAATGGTTCCATTGGTGCCACTTCGGCGTCTTACGACAACGACTACTACGAGTTATATCCGGACAACTGGTTGATAACACCCGCTATCACCATCTCGGGGGCAGCCGAACTGAGTTTTTATGTGGCTGCCCAAGATGCAGACTGGCCTTCCGAACACTATGGGGTTTATGTTTCTACGACATCCCCTACCGACACCGCATCGTTTACGGCTCTGCTCGAAGAAACCTTCTCGGTCAGTCGCGACACTACTCCTTATGTCCACAAGGTCATCAGTCTTGAGGATTATGTAGGCCAAACCATCTACATTGCATTTCGTCATTTCAACTGCTCCGACTGGTTTCGTTTGAATATCGATGACATTACTGTGACTCAATTGACAGATGATGAAGTTATTAATCCCTCCTTGACCACAGTGAATTTCGGTAACGTAATTGTTGGAGATACTTCTACCGTTAGAGTTATTGATATTTCTGCTCACAACCTTACTTCAGACATTAGTGTATCACTTGCCTCTCCTTTTGAGGTCTCTGTCGATAACGAGTCCTTTAGCACATCCGCCACTGTTTCAAGCACGGGAGGCAGATGCTATGTTAGATATATCCCTACTGCCGCTCAAACCGACAGCACTGTGATGACTTTGACTAGTGGTACTGCTTCTGCAGACATCTCACTGAAAGGTACTGGCATTGATTGTAGTGTTGCCCTATCCATACCCTATTTCGAGAATTTTGATGCCAGCGGACATGGATATGAGACTTTACCGGCGTGCTGGACCTTCGTGAACAATTCGGTTCAACATAGATATCCCGCCGTGTTTTCTGGATATGATGCTGAGGGCGGACAGAGCCTTTATCTATTCTCTCAACTCGATACCGTAGCATTGGCTATTTCTCCGGCTATTGATGCCTCTGCATACAATGGTGCTGAATTGTTACTTAGTTTTAATTCACAAGCCTATTCCGCTCGCTACTCCGGCAATGTTCAGATTGGTTATTTGACCGATCCTGACAACATTTATGATTTCCATACATTATATGTACTGGACCCTATGGATTATGCGACATACGGAGTTTGGTATCCTTTCAGCAAAACGGTAACTATTAATGAAACAAATCCTATCTATTTGGCTATCCGTTCAACTGAAGACATCTATACCAATGTGTTTATCGACAACCTTTCACTGAGCGCGACACCCACTTGTTCCGCTCCGTCCAACTTGGTTGTTTCCAATACAACAGCTTCCAGCGCATTGATTTCTTGGGAAGCCGCTCCGTTTGGTGTGGGCGATTATACAGTGGAATACAGTGTGGCTGAACAAGGAAACTGGAATACTCAAATTGTCGCAGGTACTTCTGTTATGCTCAGTGGATTGGCCGTAAACACCAATTATGAAGTTCGCGTATTCCCCAACTGTACGGAAGGTGTCTCCGACACATTGAACTCATCATTCGCAACATCTCCTTGTTATGTGATGGATTTATCCAACTTGGATGAGCTCGATACCAGCTCTGTGCAAACAATCACTATCGGCGATGGTACTTCGACGTCTTATTATTTTCCGACTAACACCTTGTACAATTACTCTTATACGCAACAGTTATACACAGCAGAGGAAATAGGCCAGCCTGGTCTCATCACCAGTATTAGCTTTGATTATACTGGTACTAATGCTCTCTCCCGTAGCATCGTTGTGTATATGAAGAACGTGGGTCGTAGCTCTTTCGCCTCCGCTTCTGATATCGAACCCGTCGCTGCTTCCGATCAAGTCTATAGCGGTACGATGTCCGCTTCAGGCGCGTCTTGGGTGACCATCAATTTGGCTGAACCGTTTGTATACAATGGCAGCGATAATTTGATGATTGCCATCGATGACAATACTGGTTCCTGGTCCAGTAGAAATTTCTCCTATACTGCGGCTCCGAACATGTCCCACTGCCATTACAGCGATTCCTACAATCCAGATCCTTTTGACATGTCAAATTACTCGGGCAGCACAATCTTCAACGGGTATCGTAACAATATTAAAATTGCTATTGCCAGCGCTGCGTGCGATGAAAACAATACTTGCGCCAAACCTAGTGTATATGTTACTGGCGTCGATAATGAAAGTGTGACCCTGGGCTGGACTCCTGGCCACGAAGAGACCTCTTGGGATGTTCAATATAAATTGGCTTCCGACACCGAATGGACGGATGTTGTCGACAACCCAGTGACGGAGAACCCGTACACCGTAACCGACCTTTTGGCTGGTTCTGAGTATCAGTTCCAAATCCGCGCCAACTGCGGTGGTGGTCAGACGAGCGAATGGACCAATCCCATTAGTGCTACAACCGATTGCGATTATCTTACTCTTCCTGTTATGGAAGGCTTCGAAAGCGTTACGGCTTCCGGTGCGGGTAATATGATCTCTTGTTGGACCACAAACACCAACAATTCCACAAGTTACCCATATGCTTCCAACACCCAACACAATACGGGTACCTATTCTGCATATTTTTATGGTAGCACTTCCTATTATTCTTATTTGATCTCTCCTCGTTTCGATGAGAGCGTAAATATGAGTGCTTTGATTGTGTCTTTCTATGCTTACAAGACTGCTGCCACAACGAAGATTGAAGTTGGTGTCATGAGCGATCCGAACGACCTTAGCTCATTTGAGTCTATGGGTATCTTCTCTCCGACCGAACTCAACACGTTTGAGTTTGCCCAGATCAATACGACCAGCTACACCGGCAACGGTCGTCACATTGCATTCCGTGCACCGATGGCTAATTACACCGGTTATATGTACGTTGATGATATCAATATCTTTGCTGTTCCTGAAGAGGCTACCATCGTTCCGGCCGTTGATACTATCCAATATGGTGTTGTTATTTTTGGTGATGAAGTCACGAACAGCTTTGATGTTATTACATATAACCTTACCGATGTCGTGACAGCTACTGTTACTGCTCCGTATACCATTTCCACCAATAATGTTGATTTTGACAACACCGCTACCCTTAGCCAAAATGGTGGTACTTTGTTTGTCAAATATACTCCCTCTACAGAAGGTGATGAACCTGGTTCCGTTACCTTGTCTAGCCCAGGCGCAGCCGACGCAGTGGTTTATCTTACCGGTTACGGCCACGATTGCGCTGTCGCATTGCCTGTCCCGTACGTGGAGGGCTTTGAAACTGCCGAGACTGGTTCAGGCAAACGTCCGATTTGCTGGAGTGTGCTTACCAATGCCCACAGCAACGGTTATCCTTATGTTAGCACTTCTTATGCTCAGTCAGGTACGAATAGCTTCTATCTGTATACAATGCCCGATACTTTCTATTATGTGATCTCCCCGGCTCTTGACCTCTCGGCTTATCAAGAAGGCGAACTTGCTATTGACTTCTCCGCCTATGTATACAGCTCTTTGGCCTACGGACATGTCAATGTCGGCTACATGACCGATCCTACGGATGCCAATACTTTCCATCTGTTGGAAGCTTATGAACCAACAGATTTTGGCTCAACAGCTACATGGAAATCCTTTAAGCTGGTCTTGAACGAACATTTTGATGATCCTGTACATGTTGTATTTTATCTGCCTCTTGCCCATGCTAATACCAATCTTTATATCGACAATATTAAAGTTGGACCTGTTCCCGCCTGCTCTTCACCCACTAATTTGGCAGCTTCCAATATTACGGGTACGGCTGCTCTCTTGACTTGGGATGCCGCTCAGTTTGGCGTAGACGATTATACTGTGGAATATAGTGAAGCTGGACAAGACACCTGGTCTTCCCAAGTCGTGACGGGCACTTCGTACATGCTCACAGGCTTGACGGTGAATACCGAATACGATGTCCGCCTCTTCGCCAACTGCTCTGAAGGCTCCTCCGATACCTTGGCCATTGTTGTAACAACAGCTCCATGTTTGGTCTCAGACCCTGCTGTTTCAACAACTGTTACTATCGGTGATGGTACCTCTACCACTTATTATTTCCCGACCAATACATTATATGATTATTCCTATACCCAACAATTGTTCACGGCCGCTGAAATTCAGTCTACTGGCTATATTACAGACATAGCCTTTGACTTAACTAGTACCACGGAATTAAATCGTAACATTGTGGTTTATATGAAGAACGTAACACGTACTTCGTTCGCTTCAGCAACGGATAACGAACCTGTTACTGCTAATGATCAAGTATATGCGGGTGCTTTTACTGCCACTGCGCCAGGTTGGGTGACTATTCATCTTGACAACCCATTCAACTATAATGGTACCGACAACCTGATGATTGCAATAGATGACAACACGGGTTCATATTCCAGTAGGTATTTTCATTATACTCAAGCTTCTGGTATGTCTCATTATTACTACAGTGATACTGATAATCCTAACCCGCTTGATATGAGCACCTATAGTGGATCTTCTAATGATAATGGCTATCGTGCCAATATTCAAATCTCCTTCCAGTCCGATTGTGTCGAAGGTACTACTTGCGCTGTTCCAAATCCTTATATTGTTGGAGTAACCAACGAAAGCGTAACACTTGGTTGGACTCCTGGTAACGAGGAGACCTCTTGGGATATCCAATACAAGATCGCTTCCGATTCTGTCTGGACTGAAGTCGCTGAGAACCCTGTTATCAACAATCCTTATACCGTGACTGGCCTTCAGTCTGGTACCGACTATGAATTCCAGATTCGTTCAAACTGTGGTGGTGAAAATAGTTTTTGGACCAGTTCCTTAGCCGCAACGACAGAATGCGATTTTATAACGGTCCCATACAGCGAGAACTTTGATGCCGATTCTGCCTCAGGTGCAGGTGTTATGGTTCCTTGTTGGAATACATTGACCAATAGTTCTACACAATACCCGTACATTTCAGATACACAACACAGTTCCGGTACTCACTCGGTATACTTCTATGGCTCTACTTCCAACTATAGCTGCTTGGTAAGCCCGCGTCTCGCCGACGATGTGGCTATGGATAACTTGATGATTTCCTTCAACGCTTATAAGACCTCAGCAAATTATTTCATTGAGGTGGGTATTATGAGCGATCCTGAAGATATCAGTACCTTCCAATTGCTTGGTTCTTTCTCTCCGTCCACAACCTCTACTTTCGAGATGGGTGATGTGTATTCAACAGGGTATACTGGTAACGGCCGTTATGTTGCCTTCCGTTGCCCTGTCTCTATCTCAAACTACATGTATATAGACGATATCGCTATCAGCTTCGTACCTACTTGCATGAGAGTGGATCAACTTGTAGCCACTGACATCACCGCAGAAGAAGCCACTATTTCTTGGACTCCGCTTGGAGAAGAAACCCAGTGGGAGGTGATCGTAACGCCTACAGTTAGCAATATTAACCTTGATACTTGCACGTCAGTTGTTGTAACGGATACTTTCTATCAGGTTACTGGTTTGACGTCGCTCACTCAGTATACCGCTTATGTGCGGGCACTCTGTGGCGATATCAATTCCAATTGGATGAGTGTCGATTTCAGGACTCCTCAAATTTCAGTTGATATGCCATATTACACCAACTTTGGTGAGAATTCCGACCGTGGTTGGTTGTTGGACAATGGTGGTTTTACCAACCATTGGGTTATGGGAACTCCTACGGGTGCCAACACTCCAGCTTTGTATGTGTCTAATGACGCAACAGGTACTGCTGGTTATACTAATACTTCTGCCACCGTTATTGTAGCCTCCAAGGCTTTCAATGTGGACACTACTGCTGAGATTAATGTTTCATTTGATGTTCAAATTGGCGGCGAATCTTCTTATGACTACTTGAAGGTGTTCTTGGCTCCCGCAGAGACCCCGTTTGAGGCCTCAACATCTGCTAGCTTTGCCTCTAATAGTTATTCTGTAAATGCACTTAACTTTGCTAACTACAAGTCTCAGTCTACTTATTCCAGTTATCCGTATATGTATAACTTGACAAGTGGCAATACGGTTTCCATAAGCAGTGTGATGCCTAACCCGGTGCCGGAAGGTGGCGTAATGAAGTTGGTGTTTGTTTGGAAGAATGATGGTAGCGGTGGTACGCAACCTGGTGCCATTATCTCTAATGTCTCCATCTTCCCGCTTGTCTGCGATGCTCCGGAGGTTACGGTAAGCAATGTGACCAGCACGGGAGCTACGCTTACTTGGAATGATCTTGAAGCTAGTGGTTATGTAGTGGAGTACAAAGCAGCTAATGATACAGCTTGGACTACCGTGACAGATGATGTGACAGATACCACTTACACCTTGACGGGATTGACACCTGCCACCAGCTACACTGCCCGTGTGGCCGCTGAATGCGATGATAATCCGCTGAACTTCGATGCTGTCTCCTTTATCACAGAGTGTGCTCCGTTTACTGCAGTTCCCGTGACCTGGACCTTTGAGGATAACCTCACAGCAGGATCTTCTTCCTATCCGCTTCCTACTTGCTGGCAGAGAGATGGAACGACCTATCCTTATTCGTATAACTCTACAACATACGCTTATGCTGGCACTCGTTGCTTGTATAATTACAACTACTACAATCCTCAATGTGTCTCTATGCAGGAAATCGATCGTACCGTCCTTGACCTTGACGAGTTGCAAGTCTCCTTCTTCGCTCGTACAACCACAGCTGGTTCCGAGCAATTGGTGGTCGGTATGATGAGTGCTTCTGGCAGCCCTGCCACCTTCGTCCCCATTGATACAGTGTCATTGTCCACCACGTATGAATTCTATGAGGTCTCCCTTAATTCCGCAGTCGCTGGATCCTATGTTGCATTTAAGTTCCAAACCACAAGTGGTTATACTTGTATTGATAATGTGACCATTGAAGAGATACCTTCTTGCCCGAAGCCTAACAACTTGACCATTACCGCTACAACATCGAACAGTGTTTCCATTGTCTGGAATGAACGTGGAGATGCCACTTCATGGACGGTTGAATATGGCGAAACCGGCTTTACCCAGGGTAGTGGTACGGAAGTGACGGTTCAAACCACACCTTCTACCACCATTACGGGACTTGATGCAGCTACATACTATGATTTTTACGTCAAGTCAGAATGTGGCGCTGGAGAAGAAAGTGAGTGGCTAGGACCTGTCTCAGGTGTAACCGCTTGTGATGTTTTGAATCTGCCTTATACAGAGAACTTTGATAGCTATACTGGATCAGGTGCCACTGGTACAGGCGAGATTCCATTGTGCTGGGATAACACCTACAACGGAGAAGTGACCAATTATGCACCTCATACTTATAGCACCTCTTTCGGTTGTTATCCGCATAGCGCCCCGAACAACCTCGGTTTCTATTCTTCTAGCAACGGCATTGGTTTGGCTGTGCTCCCTGAGTTCTCCTCACCACTCAACCAACTTGTGCTTGATTTCTACTATTTAATGGAGAATGCAAACAATGGTACTTTGTCTGTGGGCTATATTACTAACCCTATTGATCCGAATTCCTTCGTGGAACTTGAGGCCTTGACGAGTTATTCACACAGTAATTATGATCCCCAACCCGATACAATTGACTTTACTACCTATGCCAATGTTCCTGCTACAGGTAGAATCGCATTTAGATGGGTGAGCTCGTCCTCCACTTATTATACCTGTGCCGTAGACGATATCCACGTTGTAGAATCTTCTGGTACTCAGCCCACTTGCGAAGCTCCTACCAACTTGCATCAGACCAATATCGGCATTCACGAAGTCACCCTTGATTGGGAACAAGAAGGTACACCTGACAGTTGGACGGTATATTATAAGAAGATGTCTGCCAATACATATACCACAGCAAATACCACTGTTCATCCTTACACCATCACCAACCTTGAGGCTGAAACCAGCTATGAAGCTTACGTGGTGGCTGTATGCGAAAACGGAAACAGCTCCGAGTCCAACCATATCAGCTTCGTGACCAATCCTGACGGTGTGGAGAATTACGAATTGTCTAACACGGTGATCTATCCTAACCCGACGACAAGTGTAGTAACGATCCGCAACGAAGAAGTTGTGATCAGTGAAGTGAATGTATATGACGTGTATGGTAAACTGCTCAAGAGCGAGAAGGTTGACAACAACAACGCCAACCTCGACTTGAGTGATTTGGCCAATGGCATGTATGTCGTTCGTATTGTTTCCGCCGAAGGCGCTGTTCTCAATCGCAATGTGGTGAAACAATAGGTCCGAAAGGACAATTAAATCTAAAGGGCGTTTGACGTAAGTCAGACGCCCTTTTTTGTTGATTTAATGAACCGAATTCAGCCCTAATACTTTGCCTCTTTCTTTATCCTTTATCCTTTATACTTTGCTCTTTACTCTTTGAATTTTGAATTCTGAATTTTGAATTTTCTCCCCTGTAGTAATCGGAATGACTACTCAATGGTATATGTACTTACGCCGATGAGCTTGTCGTATGACGATCCCTCTTCGCGGAAATAGAGATAAACGGAATATCGGTTGCGGGTCTCGAAATGGGAGCCTTCAATGTAGGTGGCATCAATGATGTCGGAACCATGCGGCACATAAACGTATTGGTAATTATACATACCTTGCTTGATAAGAAAGTCAGTCTCCCAATACTGGTAGGTGTCATTGTAGTGTAGTTTGGCTTCCGGTTGGATTTGCCAGTCGGTAAGCTTGCCGAACACGTACACATCGCCATCGGTGAAGGGGAAGTTGCTCTTAAGGGTAAAATGTGTATTGACGTAATCTTCGGAAAAAGGATTTGGAAGGTCCCGGTTGCGGTAGAGACAATCGCCCCGCATAGTGCTGCGGCTCTCATAGGCGCCAAAGGGGCGGGCATCATCCTGTAGCACATAGGCTTGGTTCTCGTGATTCTTGAAGGTTATGCCTACAATGCGGTCGGCGTTGGAGTGCAAAGTGCTGATATCGAAAGTACGGAATTCAGCGCCACCGGGGAAAGTGTTGCGTCCGTCGTCATAATCGAAGTTGAGCTCGCCAGGGGAGCTGGAACGATAGGTGAGCCCATAAACGGCATTGTCCCAACGGCCGTTTTGTTTAATGGTGGCATGCACCGTCATGGCTGGATTGCGGATGAGGTAGTTCCCCGTATAAGCCACGAAATCGATCTCTTGCTTTGTGAATCGATCGTTTACGTCTGAGGCGGCATGTACTGAACCGCTCATGCCCACCATCTCTGCCTCTGCAACAAGGAAGCGACGTGTCAGCACCGGGTGGTCGGGCGTATCGTCATAGACTAATAATATATAATTGCCGGAAAGCGTGAACCGCATGTTCGGGGTGGGGAAAACGAGCTGATGATGTACGTAGTGTTGTATGGTGTTAAACGAGTAGTCGTATTGCTCCAGCTCGTCCTCCAAGAATCCGTCCAGATACTCGATGGGATTCATGTCCGAAGGCTGCCAATCGTGGGAGCAGTGGATAAAAGTGTATTTGTAGTAGCGGTCCACTTCCTCCAAATCGTCAAAACCCAAAACCAGCTGCTCGTCGCCTAAACCAAGCTGCGCGACGGGCTCGCCGTGGTATTGGTCGACGGGGAGCAAGGTGACGCTTCGAATACCGTCAACATACACCCTGTCCTCCATTTGAAATTTAGCGGATTCTGATTGCGCCGAAGCTATCCAGGTGAGGCAAGCAAGCAATGCTGCAGTTATCAATGTCTTTTTCATAACGGAAATGATTAGATGACAAAAATACAAAAAGATTAAATCCCAGATTTTTCCATTTTTTTCCAAAAAACTCCGAAAAGAGAAGTGCGAAAACGGTGTTATGAACATGTATGTTTCATATCTTTTATGGTAATCATCTAAAATTCAATATGATAAAATATTTTTCCGAAAATTATTCTTTAAGTGCTATGTTATCAATAGTTTAGTGTTCATAACTCTGTCTGTTTTTATGTTTTTTCCAAAAAATTCCATATTGATAATCAGCGAGTTAAATAGAAAAATCATTGTTGATAAATTTTTTTTATGATTTTATGGAATAGATATGGAAAAAATGATATTTTTGGTGCGTTAATGAGTGACAGATATGCCAAATTTTGATTACGGTTATTGGGAAGTGTCCATTGAACGGAGTGGTCGGGTGAAATTGCCCGCCGCCCTGTTGCGCTCATTGCCCGAGGATGAACGTAAAAGTTTCTACGTTACCCACGGCTTTGGCGAGCATATAATGTTGTGGTCGTCAAAGGCGTATGAAGAGCAGATGGCTTATCTGAACTCGTTGAATCGCAATCTCACCCTCGTCAAACAGTATCGTAACGCTTTCTTGCGCAATACGGCCTATTTGGAATGCGATGCCCAAGACCGTATCGTCATTCCCAAACCGTTGATGGAACTCTACGATATTCAGAAGGAGATCGTCCTCTTGCTCGACAATGGCAAGATTGAGATCTGGAATTGCCGCAAGTATCATGAGAAGTTCGACATGTCGCCCGATGCATTGGAGAAGCTCAACGAGGAGATTCATTTAGGGCATTTTCAAGCAGAAAAGGAGGCGACAGATGAGTTATCATAACCCTGTCCTGCTCCAGCCATCCATAGATTATTTGATACAGAACCCGTCGGGGATCTATGTTGACGTCACCTTCGGCGGCGGCGGCCACTCTCGTGCCATTTTGGAGAAACTGGATAAGGGGGGGAGACTGGTCGCTTTCGATCAAGATCCTGACAGCCGTCAAAATGCCCCCGAGGATCCTCGATTCCAGTTTGTGGCTTCCAACTTCAAGAACCTGACCCGCTTTTTACAATACCACCAAGCTTGTCCTGTGGACGGCATACTGGCTGATCTTGGCGTCTCCTCGCATCAGATCGACACTCCTGATCGCGGCTTTTCGTATAGCAGGGAAGGCGCGTTGGACATGCGTATGAATAACCAGGCGGGAACAACCGCCAAAGAGATAGTCAACGGCTACGATGAAGCCCAGCTTAGTCGTCTTTTCTACGCCTATGGCGAGCTGTCGGAGGGCCGACGCCTTGCCAAACAGATCGTACGCGTGCGTGCAGAGCAACCGATAGAGACCACCTCTCAGTTGGCGGATATCTTAAAGCCATGTCTGCCCAAAGGCAAAGAGAACAAGTTTCTGTCCAAAGTGTTTCAAGCTCTCCGTATCGAAGTGAACAAGGAGATGGAAGTGTTGGAGTCGTTCCTGATGCAGACGGCCGACGTGCTAAAGCCTGAAGGCCGTCTCGTGATCATCGCTTACCATTCTTTGGAAGATCGTTTAGTGAAAAACTATATGCGTTCCGGCAACTTGACCGGTGAGGTGCAGAAGGATTTCTTCGGCAATCCGCTCACACCCTTCAAGCTTGTTACGCGCAAAGCCATAACCCCAGACCAAACCGAAACCTTAACCAACCCCCGTGCCCGCAGCGCCAAGCTTCGCGTGGCCGAAAAGATAATCGTAACGCCTCATGAACCCCATAACCCCTGATCAAGAGCCGCCGCGTAAAGAAAAACGTGGTGTGATGAAGGCACTGAAAGACTTCTTTGGCGGCGAGTTCCTGCTCAGCCGTCAAATGCGTCGTTGGTATCCCTACCTCGCCTTTGTGCTGGCACTCATGGCTGTCATGATTATCAGCGAACAACGGATTCAAGACAAGCAACGGAAGATTAAGATGCTTGAAAATGAATACAAGGCAGAACTCAGCAAGTTGAAAGCGAACAACCAGTTCATCCCTTACGAGGAAAATCAGTTGTTGATCCGGAAGATGCAGGAGCGTGGCTATGTGCTCAACGAAGAGCAGAATTATACCATACGGGTGAAACGTGAAGCGCCCGAGAAAAAACATCGTCTTTTCAAGAGAAAGAATAATGAGTAATAACAACGATAACAGACCATTTGGCGTAAGTCCCATACGCATGACAGTGGTGCGCATTGCCATATTGCTGTTGGGCATCGCTTGTATCGGCAAGATTCTCTACTTGAGTTTCGCTGAACGTGCGTTGGCCTCGGGTACCGACAAAAGGTGCGTGGATACTACCGTAGAAGGGTGGGAAGATCAGCTGGATTCATCCTGCAACTGTTTCGTTAAAGAGAATACACTCCGTCCGCAACGGGGCGAGATCTATGATGATCATGGCCGTTTGTTGATGGGCAACTATACTGTCTTTGAAGTGGCCTTCGATGGCAAGGCCTTTGCCAAAGAATACGGCTCTTCAAAATATTCATCGGCTGAAGCTGACCAACTATTGCACAACCTTGCCGCTGATTTCTATAAACAATTCAAAGATCGTTATCCTAAATACTCTGAAAAACATTATTACGATCTTTTTAGTAAAAACTATAAGAATAAACATTATGTGACCATATTTCCCGCCAAGTTGTGGGATGAACACATGTGGATCACTTCCATTGATACGTCTTTCATCAAGAATAGACCCTACTTGGGCAGGAAAATCATGGACCGCAAAACCGGCAAGGTGATAGATACCGTACAGTTCTGTCGGTTTATAAACTTTGTGCCGTGGCCTGTGCGTATCAATCCCTATGGCGAGATGGGTCGACGTACGCTCGGTATGAATGACGGCGATCGCCAATATGGCTTGGAATATTACATGAATGATTTGCTGGCTGGAGAAGAAGGCAGTAAGAAGTACCTTGAATTGAATCATGCCGTTGTCCCCCTTAAGGACCGTATCAATCCAGTTGACGGTTATAATATCCATACTACGCTAAACCTGGAAATCCAGAATGCCGTTCATAACGAGTTGAACAAGAAGCTGGCGGAGGTGGATGCCGACTGGGGATGTGTCATCGTGATGGAGACCCGTACGGGCGAGATCAAGGCTATATCAAATCTTCGTCGTACGCCTGGGACCGCCAATTATTATAGCGAGAGTATGGAATATGCCCTCAACGCCAAAGTGGAACCCGGCTCAACCTTCAAGTTGGCCTCCTTGTTGGCTTTCATGGAGAAGAAATCCAACGACACGGCATGCATCTATCCCATGTTTAATCATACTTTCAAGGTACCTACCAAGTCGGGTAGTTTTATCTTGAAGTCCAAAAGTGATAGCAAAGTGCACGGTGAGACCTTGGGCGCCCCCAATGAGATCTTCCAACGTTCATCCAACATAGGTATAGCTTCAATGATATTTGACGCTTACGGAATGAATAATTTTGCTTCATATAGGGCGCAGTTGACCAAATTTGGCTTTTTTGACACCGTCCATACCCAATTGGGTGATCTTATGCCCGCCAGTATCCGTAACGACGGACGTTTTGACAACTATTATGGCACTTGCTTCGGTGCTGGTTTCAATATTCCAGTACTCAGGACACTGATGTACTACAATGCCATTGCCAATAATGGCAAGATGATGGCTCCTCTGTTCGTGAAATATGTCACCAATGAGTTTGATACCATCAAGACCTACGAGCCGGAAGTGCTGATAGAACAGATGGTGTCCCAGTCTACTCTGCAAAAAGCACGCAGTTATCTCGACAGTGTGGTGTGGGGCAAATATGGCACGGGACGTAGATATAAGGATCCCACTTGCCCCTTCGCCGGTAAAACGGGCACTCGTGATATTTGGGACGAGTCCATAGGCGCCTATAACTATGATCGCAACGCGGTCTCGTTTTGCGGCTATTTTCCCAAAGACAATCCCAAATACACCGCAATCGTGTACATGTACAATGTTCTCCAGCATAGTGAGGTGGCCGTGGATGTTTTTGGAAAGATTGCCCGAAGCATCATGAATAGCAACAACTTCAGTGCCATGCACAGCATTGATGAGTACAAAGTGGGCCCCATCCTGACCAAGACGCCAATCAACAAGCGGTTCTTCAACAAGTTGCTAAGCCAGATGGGATACGACACCGTTGCGAATGAGACCAATGCCCGTTATCTGACTTTGGTGCCCGAGCATGCCAGAGACCGCGGGAACGGCAACAAGGCGGAAGACAAGATTATCCCGGTGGTAAAGGCGGTGACCGTCGGCAAGCTGGAAAGGATGCCCAATGTCCAGAATATGATTGCCTCTGATGCTGTGGCCGAACTGACCCGTGCAGGATATAAAGTGGCCTTGTATGGCCGTGGCATTGTAAGAACACAAGTGTATGACGCAGAAAATAAACAAGTGAAGCTCTATCTAGAATAATTAACGATAACCATTAACCCATCATATTTTGAAACCATTAACCCTATTGTTGAAATCCCTGAAGCGCTACGATCTCGTAGGCCCGGTTGACGTGAATGTTACGGCTGTGACTTTCGACTCTCGTGCCGTGAAGGCATCCGGCGAAAAAAGCGAGGGGATGTTGTACGTGGCGCAGCGCGGCACGCAAACGGACGGGCACAAGTACATCCCGCAAGCGGTGGAACAAGGCGCTCGTGTGATCGTGTGCGAAGAACTGCCCGCACAACAAGATTCTCACGTATCTTATGTCAAGGTTCCCGACAGCACTGTGGCCTTGGGATTGATGGCCTCGGCCTTCTACGACAATCCCAGTCGTAAACTTAAACTGGTGGGTATTACAGGCACAAACGGCAAAACCACTACCGTGACGTTGTTGCACAAACTCTTTATGTCGTTGGGTCACAAGGCCGGGTTGCTCTCCACTATTGTCAACAAGATAGGCACGGAGGAGGTTCCCGCCACGCACACAACCCCTGATGCCGTGG
The DNA here is from genome assembly GCA_024685175.1 of Bacteroidales bacterium. Taxonomy (GTDB): domain Bacteria; phylum Bacteroidota; class Bacteroidia; order Bacteroidales; family WCHB1-69; genus F23-D06. The sequence continues at coordinate 25,025 of JAIKWD010000006.1, read as the reverse complement.
AACTTAACGCGCTCTTGCATCGCATGGTTGAGATGGGCTGCGAGTATTGCTTCATGGAAGTCAGCTCTCATGCGATATGTCAGCATCGTATCTCCGGATTGCAGTTTGCGGGCGGTATATTCAGCAACATCACCCACGATCATCTCGACTTTCACAAGACCTTTGCCAACTACATAACGGCCAAGAAAGCCTTCTTCGATCATCTTCCCAAGGCCGCATTCGCATTGACCAATGTGGATGATAAAAATGGTCTGGTTATGGTTCAAAACACCAGAGCACAAAAACACACCTATAGTCTTCGTACAGCGGCCGACTTTAAGGGCTTTGTTTTGGATGATAGCTTCAGAGGCTTGCACATGCGCGTCAATGGGCAAGAGGTCTATTTCAAGCTATGCGGTCGCTTTAATGCTTACAACCTATTGGCTATATACGGCGCGGCCGTATTGTTGGGCATGCCGGAAGACCAAGTGCTGATGCAGATGAGCTTGTTGGAGAGCGCAGCCGGACGTTTCCAGCTGGTGCATCGTAGCGACGGGGCCACCGCCATTGTCGATTATGCCCACACTCCGGATGCGTTGGAGAATGTGTTGAAAACCATTTTGGAAGTCACCTGCCGTAAGCACGAGGTGATTACAGTAGTGGGTTGCGGTGGGGATCGTGACAAAACCAAACGTCCGGAGATGGCTGCCATCGCCTGCAAGTATAGCACTCGAGTGATCTTGACATCGGACAACCCGCGTACTGAGCAGCCGGCGGATATCCTTGCCGACATGATGGCAGGCGTGCCCCAAAACAAGAAAAAGACTTGTTTGGTCATTGAAAACCGTCGTGAGGCTATCAAGACCGGTTGTATGCTGTTGCCTGCCGACGGCGTGCTCCTTGTGGCTGGCAAAGGACATGAGAACTACCAAGAAATCAACCACGTGAAACATCATTTCGACGATACGGAAGAAGTAAAGAATTTTTTTAACGAATAAAAATACAGGATATGTTGTACTACTTGTTTAGATGGTTGCACCAAATAGGACTTCCGGGATCGGGTATGTTCCAATACATCTCTTTCCGGTCGGCAACCGCTTTTGTGCTGTCGCTCTGCATCTCCATCTTCATTGGTAAGTATTTCATTAAATATTTGAGAAAGAAACAGATTGGAGAAACGGTGCGCGACCTTGGCTTGGCCGGCCAGAATGAGAAGGCAGGTACCCCAACCATGGGCGGACTCATCATCATCGCCGCTATCCTCATTCCTGTATTGCTGGTGTGCGACCTCAAGAATATCTATGTCCTGCTGATGGTTTTCACCACCCTGTGGCTCGGGTTCCTCGGCTTTATGGACGACTATATCAAAGTGTTCAAGAAGAACAAAGAGGGCCTTTCTCCACGCACAAAATTGCTCGGACAGATTGTACTGGGTTTGAGCGTGGGCTTAGTCATGTATTTCCATCCCGATGCCATGATTTGTGAAAAGGTGGCCACAAAACCCGTGATGACCCCTATCGAATCAGCACTTTCCGTTGAAAACCAAAAGAATGCCCAGACTCCTAAAATCTTCGGGGAACCGCATCATTCCACGAAGACAACAATCCCCTTCGTGAAAAACAACGAATTGGATTATGCATGGTTTACCCGTTGGCTTGGCGACGAATCAGGCAAATGGTCTGTCATCGTCTTTGTCTTGGTCGTGGTCTTCATTATAGCCGCGGTCTCCAATGGTGCTAATCTCACAGATGGACTAGACGGCTTGGCGACAGGCACCACTTCGGTCATTGCGGTGGGTATAGCAATATTGGCCTATGTCTCAGGTAATGTCGTCTTTGCCGATTATCTCAACATCATGTACATACCCAATATCGGTGAGTTGGTGATCTTCATCTCCGCCGTGGTGGGCGCATGCCTCGGGTTCTATTGGTGGAATTGTTACCCTGCCCAGATATTCATGGGCGACACGGGTAGTCTGATGCTCGGTGGCGTGGTGGCCGTATCCTGCATCATTATCCGTAAGGAACTCCTTATCCCTATCCTATGCGGAGTCTACTTGGCCCAATCCGTGTCCGTGCTGATGCAGGTGTCCTATTTCAAATATACCAAGAAACGCTATGGCGAAGGACGAAGAATCTTCCTGATGGCTCCTTTACACCACCATTACCAGAAAAAAGGAATGCATGAGTCCAAGATTGTACAACACTTCATCATCATCAGCCTTATCCTCGCCGTATTGACCGTGGTAACACTTAAAGTAAGATAGTTATATAAACCAAAATCATAAACCATTATGCCTACGAATAAAACAAACAATTTCAACATCTTCGAGAAAGAAAGAGAGTATGCCAACCCCATGGTGGCCACTATTACCAGTCACCTGGTCAACATACGTAAGAAAAATATCGCTGCTTCATTGTCAGACTTTGAAGGAAGTGCTCACAAGTTACAAAATGTGAAGACCCTCAATAATGTGGACTTTATTGATGACGCAAGATCTGTGAACGCCAACTCGGTATGGTTCGCCCTCCAGAGCATGTCCAAGCCGACAGTTTGGATCACGAATATGTCAGATGTGGACAAAGTGACCGACGATTTGATGGAGATCATCCAGGAAAAGGTGAAATGCATTGTCATCCAAGGCGTATACAACACGGATGTTTATGAAAAATTCGCCAGTCTGGAGATTCCTGTGATGGTGGAAATGAATATTGAAGACGCAGTGCGTCAAGCCTTTTATGCTTGCGACAACAACTATGCTGTGTTGTACTCTCCTGGTGCAACAAGTGCCTCCCAAGACACTTACCGTGAGCGTGGTGATAAGTTCCAAGAAGCAGTAGGTCAATTGTAGTCTATCATGGAACAGGCCGCTAAGCGCAATTTTTTCTCTTTCAAAGGCGACAAGATTATCCTCGGTTTGGTGATTTTCCTGTCGCTGCTCTCCATGCTGTTGGTCTACAGCACGGGTGGGGCTAGAGTGCTGCGACATCTCACGCACCTGCTCATGTGCTATGCCGGGCTTTTCGTGTTCTATAAGATCAACTACAGGACCTTCTTGGATAAATTTTCGTTGTTGGCGCTATTGCTGGCCTTAGTGCTGGTAGTGTTGACGCTGACGTCGCGCGCTGTGCGAGGCATTTCCTTTTTTGGCAGAAGCGTGCAGACGTTCTATCTCATTGGACTCTTGGTGATCATGTTCCTCTCCAATTTCATTGGACGTCGTTACAATAAAGGGCAAGAGCTTTCCAATCGGGACATGAAGTACCTTCTTGGTATTTTAGTGTTCTTCTGCGCGTGTATCGCTGTCTTGAATATGTCCACCGCCATCATTCTCTTCGTTACGGGAATGGTCATCTTTTTCGTAGGCAACTTTAAGATGAAATATATTTGGCGCGTGATTGCTTTGGCGGTTGTTGTTGTCGGTGTTTTAGCCTTTGTGGTTATCAAAAGCGGTGAGCAAGGCTCTCATATCGGCCGTATGGGTACTTTCGTCAACCGTTTGGAATACTACTTCACCAAAGAGAATGTCAATGGCTATGGCGACCAAATGATCTTGGCGCGGGCAGCCATCGCCCGCTCGGGCCTGAATCCCGCTGGACCTGGCAAAGGCGTTATCAAAAACCGGTTGCCGGAAAACGATACGGACTATGCTTTTGCTTCCCTTTTTGAAGAGACGGGACTTTTTGTCGGCCTTATTGTTCTTATGGCCTACATGGTTATCTTTTATCGATCGTGGAAAATATCGAAAGAATCCCCCAATGCTTTGGGCTCTATTCTTGCTTTCGGCCTTGGTTTTTGGTTTACCTGCCAAGCCCTAGTGCACATTGGAGTAAACTGTGAACTTTTGCCTACCACCGGACAAACGCTTCCTTTCATCAGCAGTGGTGGCGCATCGTTGTTTGTGTCTGGATGCGCTATGGGTATGTTGCTGAATGTCAGTAAGAAAAATAAGGAAGAGGATAGAATAGAGGATCCTAGGCGGCTTTTTTATGAAAGCAAGCAGGAATAATTGATTATGATTGTAAATAGCACAATGCTGCCGCGCCAAGGATGGCGGCATTGTTGTCGTTGAGTTTGGACAACTCTAAGGAAACCTTGTCTTTGTAGAGAAACAATAAATTCTCGTTGAAATACCTTCGCAATGGTCTCATTAGGGCTTCTCCGGCGCGTGTGGGTCCGCCCATCAAGAATATGGCTTGCGGGGCAGAGAAGTTGACGGCGTTGGCGAGGGCCATGCCAAGATAATAGGCTGTGGTGTCGTAGGCTTTGCAAGCGATGGGATCGCCTTGGGCAGCAGCCATGCCTACCTGCTGGCAGGTGAGACTCTTGCGTTGCTCGTCGGAAAGAGGTGCCCCCATCTCTTCGGCGGCTTCTACATAGTTTTGGCAGATTCCACGCGCCGAAGCGTATGTCTCGATGCATCCGGAACGGCCGCAGCTGCACGGCCGGCCATTGGGAACAATGATGCTGTGACCCAGCTCGCCGGCATTGCCGGTGTGCCCATGCACTAACTTGCCGTCAACGACGATCCCACTGCCGATGCCTGTGCCTAAGGTTATGGTAATGCTATGTCGCATGCCACGGGCTCCCCCATATACCAGTTCTCCATACGCAGAAGCATTGGCATCGTTGTCGACAACAACAGGGACATTAAAGCGCTTTTCCATCATCTCTTTTAATGGGATGCGCTCCTTGATGGGCAGATTGGCTGTGCCCGCTTCAATGCAGCCCTCGTAGAAGTTGCTGTTGGGAGCCCCAATGCCGATGCCCTGAATGTGCTCGACGTGATAGTCTGTCATCAGCTGACGGATGGCAGCAACCATGGCGTCCAAGTATTTGTCAACGATGGTGAACTCTTGTGTGGCAAGGCGCTCGCGACCCACCACAGTGCCGTCTTCGCGCACCAAGCCGAGGTCTGTATTCGTCCCGCCTATGTCTATGCCGATGGAATAGTTGCTCATAGTTGTTATTTCTTGATATTACGTTCATTCAGCGCCTTGCGATACAGGGCTGCATTCTTCTTGTGGACAGCGGCACTGGAAGTGAAGTTATGATAACCGGAGAAATCCTCCTTGGCACACATATACAAGTAATTGTGATGCGTGTAGTGTAGGACGGAATCCACCGTGGATTGCTCGGGGAAACGAATAGGGCCTGGCGGAAGCCCTTTAAAACGATACGTGTTGTATGGAGAGTCCACTTTCAGATCTTCAAGCAAAATGCGTTGTCTGGAAAAATCGCCCAATGCAAACTTTACCGTGGGGTCTGATTGTAGTAACATGTTTTTTTTCAAGCGGTTGATGTAAAGTCCGGCGATGATGGCCTTCTCTTGAGGACGGAAGTTTTCCTCTTCGACGATAGAAGCCAGTGTGACCACCTCGGTAGGGGTTAGACCTATGGAATCAGCCATCTTGAGTCGTTCTTCGTTCCAAAAATGTTTGTAATAACTGTGGAACCTTTCTATAAAATCCTCGGGAGTGATGTCATAGAAAAACTCATAGTTGTCAGGTATGAATAAGGCGGGACAGGTTGCTACGTTGAGGTCGTATTGGCTAAGGAATTCGTTGTTGTGGAGTAGATTGGCAAGGTCTGCGGGTTCGAAAAAGAGAACTTTGCCTGCCCGCTCGGCAAACTGGTCAATGGTGCGAATGTTGTTGAACGCAAATTTTACAGGATAATGTTGTCCCTTGCGGAGAAGCCTAACCAAATGGAAGTTGCTGGTCTTGGGTTTGATGGTGTAATGACCTACACGCACGGTTTTATACTTCATATAGTGTGCCACCATGTCGAACGTCTCTTCGCTCCGGAGCACATCGTGAGCCTCCAAGCTGTCAAGAAGTTGTTCGTAGTCGCAATGCCGAGGTATATGGATGACGATATCAGATTTGTTCTTGGTGTTGGGTCCAAAGATAATGTAGGCTACAATGCAAGCCGCGCAGATAGCCAAGCCAACCAAAGTCAGGAATATATGGAGAATGGTTTTCTTCATGGGTATAAAAAGTTTATGCCAAGATATGTTTTATGACACGCAAATTATGGGTGTATTTGCCATAGTCTTGGCGGAAAATGCCCGTGGAGTCCAAGGTGTTGATTTGAACGTGCCCGGAGGCATGTATGATCTGGTGATGACCGCAGACGATGCCGACGTGGATAATGGCTCCTTCTTCATTCTCGAAAAAGGCGAGGTCGCCAATGCGGGCTTCGTCAATGAAGTCCACTGGACTGCCCAATTCCACCTGTTGGGAGGCGTCGCGGGGTAGCTGGATGCCGATGCTGTTGAACACGTTCTGCGTGAATCCCGAGCAGTCGATGCCGGCAGGGGTACGCCCTCCCCAAAGATATGGCGCATAGAGGTAGTGGAAAGCAAAGTCCAACAACGCGTCTTGCTGTTCGCTCAGTCCCTCGTGGCGCAAAAGCTTTGCCGGTTCGGGAATGGTGACCTTGAAGGACTTGCTTCCTAAGTGGAAGACCCCATCCGTAGGCATGGGAAACCGTGAGCCGATGAAAACGGGGAAAGCGATGAGTGTGGCTGTGTCGCGCACGTAAAGGAAGGTGTCGCGCACCAAATATCGGGGTTTTGTCTGGTATGCACTGAAGTCGGATTCAGTGATGGCATGGTGTTGCTTGACAGGGATCCATCCCTCGTAGCCGCAGTCGGTGGTGCTGACCTTGAGCCAGTCTGATGCGGTCTCGAGGACGGAGTAAGTCTCTCCGAAAAGGAGTTGAGAAACCATCTCGGAGCTATGGCTGGCTTCGGCGCGCAATGCGACGGAGGACCAGATGCAGATTCCTTGGTTCATGACAAGTGCTATGGATTAAAATGGCAAGTCGTCGGTCATGCCTTCATCGGTGAAGGTGTCTTCGGGGCCGCCAAGATCGGCGGTGGGAATAGAAGGGGTAGGGGGTGTGTAGGAGGTGTGTTGGGGTGCGCCGGCAGGATTGTAGGCCATGGGCTCTGGTATGCCGGACATGGCAGCGGCAGCTGCTGCCTCCACTTTCCAAGCCTTGACATCAGTATACCAACGACCTTGGTATTCGCGCGACTCGACATCAAAGGAGACCTTCAACATGTCGCCGATGTTGAACATGCCGAGCTGATCGGCTTTGTCGCCCCAAAGCATGGCACATATCTTACGGGGATACTGCTCCACCGTCTCAATGACGAACTGCTGCTTTTGCCAACTTCTACCTGTACTATTGCTGGTGCCCGATTGCATGGGCAGCTTTTCTATTAGTTTACCTGTGATTTCTAATGACATATTGCGAGTTATTTGTTTTTCTTTCCAAAAACAGAAACGTTAATGTAACGGCTAGGATTGGCCTTGAGATCCTTGATGAGGATGTCGAGACTTTCGGCAGCCTTGTTGATGTTCTGGTACAACGAATCGTTTTGCATGAGCTGACCTACCGAACCTTTGCCGTTTTCAAGATTGGAAGTTACCTTGTTGATGTTGGAAACGGCCTGTTGTGCGTCTGTGAACAAAGCCTTGATGTTGCTTTGGGCGACGGAGTCGGAGATATGGTCCAGGTTGTCGATGATGGTGTTAAGTTGAGGAGAAACATTGTCCAAGGTGGTGGTAAAGCGGTTGAGCTTCGTGACGATTTCTCCGACTTTGGGTTCGTTGGAGGCCAGCAGCTTGTTGAGATGTTGGGTCGACTCCTCGAGGTTCGAGAGTGTGTTCTTTAGCGTTGTGGCTCCGTTCTCGGGATCGCCGGGCTGGAATGCCGATTTCAAGGCTAGACCGATGGTGTCAACGGAAGCAATTACGCTGGCCAGCTGTCCCTTGAGATCGCCGATGCCATCGAAAAGACCTGGAGCAAGGCGTGCTGCCAAAGTGTCGCCATTGCGGGCCAATGTGCCGGAAGAGCCGGGAATGACATTGACAACCATGCCTCCTAAAACATCCTTCTGCGCAATTTCAAACCGGGAATCTTTGGGGATGTCTATCTTCTCTGTAATCATCAACTCTGCACAAATACGCACGGGGTTGGTGCTCAGCATCTTTAAACCTGAAACTTTGCCGATAGGATAGCCGTTGAGGGTGATAGTAGTACTTTCATGTAATGCGCCAATGTCTTCAAGCACAGCATAATAATAGGTCTTTCGGCTGAGGACATTCATCCCTTTCAGGAAACTGGCACCGAGGTAGAATATAAGTAGCGCGGCAATACAAAAGATGGCCACCTTCATGCTTCTTACATTCTTGGCAGAATATTGTTGCTTGTCTTTCTTGTCGCTCATAGATTTTTTTTACAAGCGCAAAAGTATTATTTTTTCAGCAATTGGCGAGCCTCGGCAACGGATATTTTTTTATCGCCTTGAAAGGCAATCATAAAAGCATCGCCATGGATTTTTTTGACAGTGGCAAGAAGCTCGCTGGCAGCTTCATACGTTCTTTCATTGCCCGCTGTATATTTCCACAGGCCATTTTCTTGATAGCAACCAACATCAGGGACACCCTGCAGGCGTTTGTCGTTTTTGTCTATTTTATCGGGCGAGGCCAAGAACTGGACCTTGAAACGAATACCCGAGTCGGGAGTGGCAGGCGTGTCTGCCTTAGAAGTGACATTGTCTTGCGCTAGTGGAGTCGTGTGCTTTACGGTGTCGGCCTTGTCAGGCTTGTTGTCGGGTTTGGCCGGTTGCTCTGGCTTCTCAGGCTTGTTGGTCGCACCTCCACCCATAGGCAGATGCTTGTATTGATTTCCATTGATGGATGAAACATAATCGGCGAAGGCATTATAGATGCCGACCGCAAGTCTCTCCATGTTGGATTTGTTGCCTAAAAATGCGGCGTCGGACGGATTGCTTAAGAAGCCCATCTCAATGAGAATGCTTGGCATGGCCACCTTGTATAATACCCAATAGCCGGCTTGCTTGACACCACGGTCCGTCATGTGCGAGACGGTTAACAAATTCTTCTGTACCCGACTGGCTATGGCAACAGAGTTGTTGAGGTATGCCGAGGAGTATAACGAGAAGATGACGTTCGATTCGGGAGAATTGGGGTTGAACCCGTCATAGTTAGTCTGATAGTTTTTTTCCATCAACATGGCGGCATTCTCTTTGCGGGCAACCGCTTGGTTGGCTTCGCTTTTGGCCAAACCCATAACATAAGTCTCAACTCCGTTCCCGGTGGAATTTTCGGCGGAGTTGCAATGGAAAGAAATGAACAGGTCTGCATGCTCATTGTTGGCAATCTGTGCACGACGATAAAGCTCGACAAAGACATCAGTCTTACGTGTATAGACGACTTTCACGTCTTTGCAGTTCTCCTCAATGAGCTTGCCAACACGAAGGGCGGCGTCCAGGTTGACGTCTTTCTCTCGCAACGAATTTCCTTGACAGCCAGGATCATGGCCACCATGTCCGGCATCAATGACTACCTTGAAAGTCTTGGCGTTAGTCTGTCCCCAAACTGGCACAAAGGCAAAAAATATGAGGAAATATACTAAGAACCATTTTTTTAAGTTCATCTCTTTGAAACTTTTTGATTACTTTTGCGATTTTAAACGTGCAAAAGTAAGTTAATATTATACATTATAATAGGCTTGGCTAAAAAAATATACACATTCCGTTTTTTATTATTAAAGTGCAGTATGGTGTTTATACTGAGCGCCTTGTGTATGATTTCCCAGGCCCAAAACCCACGGGGACGTCGACCGGCTAGACCCAGTAGGGGTGTTGTGACCGCGTCTGCGAACACCCCGAAGACCGACACGCTGGGCGTGGACTCTCTTCCCAAACCATCTCCCAAAAAAGTGTCCCCCAATGCAATATCATCCATGGTGACCTATAGCGCCACCGACTCTGCCATCAATGACCTCGCCCGGCGCATGACCTATTTGTATGGCGATGCCGTGGTGAAATACGAGGACATGGAACTGCGCGCTGAATACATCGAGATCGATTTCGCCAACAATGAGCTTTATGCCTGTGGCGTGGCCGACTCCAGTGGTAAGATTTGGGGCACCCCCGTTTTCCTCCAAGGCCAAGACGAGTATCGAGCCCGAGAAATTAAATATAACTTTACAACCCACAAAGGTAAGATTACGCACGTCATTACCACCCAGGACGAAGGCTTCATCCATGGCGAGCATATCAAGAAGATGGGCGACAATGTGGCTTTTATCAAAAATGGTAAATATACGACTTGCGAACTCGATCACCCCCATTATGAGGTTGACTTTTCCAAGGCTAAATTCATCCAACATGACAAGATAGTGATAGGACCGGCATATCTGAGCTTTTCTGACGTCCCTACACCATTGGCCATCCCGTTTGCCTTTTTCCCGCTGGAAACAGAACGTAAGTCCGGTTTGGTGATGCCCTCCTTCGGTGAATCGTCCAATCTCGGTTTCTATTTTCAGGATCTTGGCTTCTATTTTGCCATTAGTGACAACCTTGACCTCCTGCTCTCGGCGGATCTCTACACGCGTGGCAGCTGGGCCATCAAGGCGAAGTCCGATTATGTGTTCCGCTACAAGTGCAACGGCGCGGTCAACCTGCAATTTTCCCAGACACGTACCGGTGACAAGCTTGACTCTACGTACAAATGCTCCAACGACTACAAAATCTATTGGGACCACAAGCAAGATATCAAGTCTCATCCCACTACGCGTTTCAATGCCCATATCGATATTGTGAGTAGCAACTACTCCAAGTACAATATGACATCCACGAGCGACTATTTGTCCAACCAGTTCACCTCCTCGGTAAATGTATCCACTTCGGCCAAAGACTTTTTCTTCCTGGATGCTACATTGGCATACTCGCAGAACACCAACACTCGTGAAGTGAACCTTAAGGCGCCGGATATCAGCATGTCCGTCGTTCAGTTCTATCCTTTCCGTAAACGGAATAAGGTGGGTTCATTGAAATGGTACGACAATATCTCCCTAAAGTGGAGCTCACAGTTGACAGGACAAGTGAATACCTATGATACCTTGTTTCTGAGACCGCAGACCTGGGAAGAAATGAACTTCGGTATGATGCACACCATTCCTTTGACCATACCCATCAAGATTGCCAAGCTAATCAACTGGAATACCATCGCCACATTGGTGGAAAAATGGTACTTGCAATCGTATACCAAGGATATGACTATCGATGAAGAGACTGGCTATGGGGTTGTCAACGAGCACTTCAAACGGGGATTCGGCGCATTGCACGACGTGAGCGTGTCGTCTTCGTTCACTACCAAGGTGTATTTTATGTACATGTTCAAAAAAGGTGGACTCAATGCCATACGTCATGTGATGACACCCGTCCTGAACTTCACTTATCGACCTAACTTGGCAGGTAGGATTGTGGATAGGTATATCAACCCCTTTACAGGCAGTGAGGTGGAGTACACCTATTATGATAACGCCATTTTCGGATCTGTATCGAATAACACTCAGGCCTTGGTGCAACTCTCCTTTGGCAACAATGTGGAAATCAAGGTGCGCTCCCGTCGCGACACGATTACCGGATTCAAGAAAATCCCCATCTTCGACAACCTGAACGTGTCCATGAACTACAATTTCGCTGCCGACTCGCTCAACTGGTCTCGCTTGGCTATCAATGGGCGCAGCACACTGTTCAGACAACTCTACCTTACCTTCAATCTGAGCTTTGATCCGTATGTGATCAATACGGATGGGGTGCGGGTGAACCAGTTCGAATGGAAAGTCAACCATCGTCTGTTCCGGTTGTCGTCCTCGGATTTCAGTATAGCCCTTAACTGGCGAATAGATCAGAATACCTTTAGCAGGAAGAAAAAAGAGAAGGAAAAGATTGCTAATGGGACTCCAAACACCAATGCAAAGGACGATTGGCAGAAATGGTCCTTCACCTTTAACTATTCGTTCACCTACGGGTTGAACGACAACCTGGCTTATTACAGATTGATCGACACCAACAAGTATACGCACAACATGGTGCACACCTTGAACGTGCAAGGCGAGTTCTACGTGACACGCAAATGGCGAGTGGGCTTCACTACTGGTTACGACTTTGTACAGAAATCGATGTCGTACACCTCGTTAGACATCCATCGCGACATGCATTGCTGGGAGATGAGCTTCAACTGGATACCCTTCGGCTATCGTAAAGGTTGGAACTTCACCATCAATGTCAAGGGCGCCGTGCTTCGTGACGTGCTCAAGCTCAATTTGCACAACGATTTCAGGGATAATTTGTAAGGTTCAAAAACCAAATGAAATATAACTATTGATGGATTAATAAATTTTGTATATTTGCAACCTTGAAAAATTCAGCTCGATAATTATATAAATAATTAAAAATCAAATAAATAAAAAAGATGAAAAACAGAGGACTTATTTTATTTTTCACGATTCTTCTGGCACTTGTCTGTTTGTATTGTCTTTCTTTCTCCTTCGTCACATGGCGAGTTGAAAAGAAAGCTGAAACATTTGCAAGCGATCCAGCCGCTATTGAAGAGGTGAAAAAAGAGGCCCATGGAGATCAGATGTTGGAAAAACACTTAATCGACTCCCTCAAGGATGCCAGAACTCGTCAATATTTGACGAACATGAACGATTCCACCATCTATTTGGGCAACACGTACAAGAAATGTAAGTATAAAGAGTTGAACTTAGGTTTGGACTTGAAGGGTGGTATGAACGTGACCCTTGAGATCTCTATGCCTGACGTAGTTCAAAGTTTAGCTAACAATACAGAAGATCCATTGTTCAAAAATTCTTTCGAAAATTCTGTTAAAGAATATGAAAAGACCACTGGCGGTGATTTCATTGATATCTTTGTCAAGAATTTCAACAGCCAGAAGGCTGCTTTGAAAATGAACAATGCCAACCTTCGTACTTATTTTGGCGAGCGCTCCGGTATCAAAAACGCTTCCGACGCCCAAATCATCAGTTTCATCAAGAAGGAATCCGGCGAAATCGTGGACCGTACCTTCAAGATCCTTCGTACCCGTATCGACCGTTTTGGTGTGGCCCAACCCAACATTCAGTTGTTGCAAGGTGGCCGTATCTTGGTTGAACTCCCAGGCGTGAAGGAACCCGAACGTGTTACCGACCTCTTGAAGAGCACCGCTAAGCTGGAGTTCTGGGAAGTGTACAACGACGCTGTGGGCGGACGTTCCATCCAACAACGTTTTGCCGCTGCCGACGTGCAACTGGCTCAACAGCTCAAGGCTCAGAAAGATGCCACCCCCGTTGACTCATCATTGGCTGCTTTGGATTCATTGGCAGTTGACTCAATGGCACAAGAGCCTGAGGATGTGTCCGAAAACGCCGCTGAAGGCGCTATCCTGAGCAAGGCCGTCGCTATCCCGGGCAGCTATGTGATCGGTTACTTTAAAGAGTCCGACATGCCTAAGATCAATAGCTTGCTGCCTCAACTCGAACGTATCCTTGGCGACAAGAACGTCGTGTTCTACTGGGGCGCTGCTGAGCGTGATTATGGCAACGCTTTCCCGTTGTATCCTTTGAAGAAGAAAAACGACCGTGTGGGACCGCTCTTGAGCAGCGAGACCATCGGAGGCGCCCGCGTGGTGCGTACCGCCCGCCAGGACGTCGACCAGAACAACCGCGTGGTTGTCAATATGTCCATGGAAGACCAAGCCGCCGACGAGTGGCGTAAGATCACCAAACAAGCTGCCGACAATAGCTCGAGCAAGTTGACCGCTATCGCTATCGTGCTTGACGAGTTTGTCTATTCAGCTCCTACGGTTCGTTCCGAAATTCCTAACGGTAACTCAGAGATCTCCGGTAACTTTACCATCGAAGAAGCCAAGGACCTTGCTACCGTCTTGAACTCCGGTAACCTTGAAGCACGTGTGAACATCGTACAATCCGAAATCGTTGGTCCTACCTTGGGTAAGGAATCTATCAAGTCCGGTTTGCTCTCCTTCCTCGGCGCTTTCATCCTGGTCATCATCTACATGTTCTTGTACTACAGCCGTGCCGGTCTTGTGGCCGACCTCGCGCTGTTCTCCAACGTGTTCTTTATTGTGGGTGTGCTTGCCTCTATGGGCGCTGTGCTTACCCTGCCTGGTATCGCTGGTATCGTCTTGACCTTGGGTATGGCAGTCGACGCCAACGTGATTATCTACGAACGTGTACGTGAAGAGGTGCGCGCCGGTAAGGGTATCCGCGTGGCTGTCGACGAAGGTTTCAAACATTCCTATTCCGCTATCATCGACGGTAACGTCACCACCTTGATCACCGCTATCGTGCTTTATATCTTCGGTTCCGGCCCTATTCAAGGTTTTGCTACTACGTTGATCATCGGTATCCTCTCCTCTATGTTCACCGCTATCCTCGTCTCTCGTATGATTATCGAGGCCAGACTTAAGAAGGGCAAGACCATTGAGGTTGGCAACCGCGTCACCATCAACGCTTTCACCAACACCAACATCGATTTCCTCAGCAAGAGAAAATATTTCTACGGACTCTCTGCCGCTTTGATTATCATCTCTGCCATTTCATTCTGCACATTGAAATTGCAACCGGGTATCGACTTCACCGGTGGCCGTTGCTATGTGGTCCGCTTCGACAAGGACGTCACTACCAGAGATGTGCGTGCAGCCGTGGCTAAGGAATTTGGTGGCAATCCTGAAGTGAAAACCTTCGGTGGTAACGATCAGATCCGTATCATCACCAACTACAAGATCGAAAGCAACAATCCTGATGACGATCAACTTTGCGAGAAGAAACTTTACAACGCCTTGAAGGGTTTCTATGATAAGGCAAATCTTACCGAATATGACTTTACGCATTTGACTAACGATGTCCGTGGTATCCAATCTTCTCAGAAGATTCAACCTACCGTGGCTCGTGAATTGCTGCGTAACGCTATCTGGGCAGTGCTTGCTTCTCTCGTACTTATCTTCATCTACATTGCCATCCGCTTCAAGAATTGGCAGTTCGGTCTTGCTGGTGTCTTCGCTCTCTTCCATGATACCTTCCTGACCGTCGGTATGTTCTCCTTGTTCTACAAGGTTATGCCGTTCTCCATGGAAATCGACCAGAACTTCATCGCCGCTATCTTGACGGTGATTGGTTACTCCATCAACAACAACGTGGTGATCTTTGACCGTGTTCGTGAGAACTTGGCCCTGTACCCGAAACGTGACAACTACGAGAACTTTAACAACGCCATCAACCAAACCCTCGGCCGTAACGTCAACACCGCTGGTACCACCTTGGTTACCTTGTTGGTGATATTCCTGTTCGGCGGTGAGGTGATCCGCGGCTTCGTGTTCGCCATGTTCATGGGTATCCTCTTCGGTACCTATTCCGGTATCCTCGTTTCCAACCCGTTGGCATACGACTTGCTGCGCCTCGGCGGTGGTAAGGTGAAACGTGCAAATGCTGAATTGACAAAATAAAGTCAGTTATTTCATGTAAAAAAAATTATCGGGATAGTAAAAACTATCCCGATTTTTTTTTATTTTAGCGCTCTCATTTTTATAAGGTAAATTATCGATAATATGAAGCTATATAGAACCCTTCTGATTCTCTTATCTGTCTTGTTTACAGCGACTTTTACTCTTAATGCTCAAGTGTTGCGTGAAGCGGACAATTTGTTCCGAGATTGTCAATATGAAAAATCGTTGGAAGCATACAAAAAGGGGATAAAGAAGCTTAAGTCCAATAGGGTGGAAATACAACGTGCCACCTTCCGAATTGCCGAGTGCTATCGTATCATGGGCGACTTGAAAAAAGCGGAACAACAATATCTTCGTTTGGAGAAGAAGAATTACCAGAAAGACAACCCAATTATCCTTTACCATTTGGGCGGTATCTACAACTTGCGCGGGGATTATGACCAAGCTTTGGCCTACTACGACAAATATAAAAAGCGCGCTTCCGACGACCCCCGAGCCGATACGGCTATTCTGGGTTGTAAGAATGCCAAGATGTGGCTGGAAAATGCCACTCGATATGAGGTGGAAAACCTTAAGAAGTTCAATACTCGCGAAGACGAGTGGGCACCTCGATGGGGAAACAATGAAAAACGAAACGCCATCATATTCTCCTCTAACCGCGAAGGCTCTGCCGGTAAAGGAACAGACCAGTGGACGGGTATCTCTTTTTCCGATATCTATGTTTCTAACAAGCCGAAAAGCAAAAACACAGATTGGCCTGGTGAATGGTCCCCGGTGAAAGCTTACGACCAAGGCGGTGTCCTTAATTCCGAAGTGAATGAAGGTGAAGCTAGCTGCAACCGCAAAGGTACGGTGCTCTATTTTACCAAATGCCCGCAAGACAAGAAGAAAGTTCAAGGCTGCTATATTTACAAGTCTTTGAAGAAAGGTAACTCATGGGGTGAACCTGAATTGGTGTTTTTGGGAGACTCCATCTATAATTACGTACATCCTTTTATTAGCGATGACGAATTGACGATCTATTTCGCCTCTAATATGCCGGGCGGCGAAGGTGGCTACGACATCTATAAAGCCACCCGCGCGAAGAAATCCGCTAAATTCTCCAATATCACTAATCTCGGTAAGAATATTAACACTCCTGGACAAGAGGTGTTCCCATCCTTGCGCAACGATCAAGAGTTCTATTTCTCATCCGATGGCCATCCCGGCATGGGCGGTCTCGATATCTTTATGTCCAAAATTGATAAAGACGGCCAATTTGGTCCCGCTGAGAATATGATGTCCCCGATCAACTCCGCTGGCGATGATATCGGCATTATGTTCGACGAGAACGAAGCCATTGATCCCCAGTCCCAATCCCCATACATGGCCAAGGGCTATTTCTCTTCCAACCGAGAAGGCGGTAAAGGCGGCGATGACATCTACTATTTCCTGCTCCGTCCTATTGTCTATACTCTCTCAGGTAAGATCCGTGATAAGAACAATGGACAGTATATGGACGCCGTGGATGTGGAGATTGTCGGTTCCGACGGCACTTCCTACAAAACCACCACGGACGTGAAGGGATACTATCATTTCGACAAGGCCAAGATCCTCGGATCCACCACCTATGACATCAAAGTCGCCAAGAAAGGTTATTGGGAGAGCGGCAATACCGCAAAGGTTACGACCATCGGCATTATGGAGAACACCGATTTCACCCAAGACTTTACGTTGGAGCCCATTCCGAAGGAGCCTATCCTGTTGCCTGAGATTTTATACGATCTGGCAAAATGGGACCTCAAACCGCAATATCAAGACTCTTTGATGTACTTGTACAACATTATGGTGAAGAATCCGACCATCGTTATCGAGTTACGTTCCCATACCGACTCTCGTGACACCGAAGAGAAGAATGATGTGCTGTCCCAGAATCGTGCTCAATCCTGCGTCGACTTCTTGATTTCCAAGGGTATCGCAGCCGACCGTATCGTGCCGAAGGGCTATGGCGAGCGTGTGCCTCGTAAATTGGAGAAGGATATGTATTCCGTCTACAACGGCAAACGCTACTTCTTCCCGAAGGGCACTTATCTGACGGAAGAATTTTGCGAATCACAGCCTACCAAAAACGAAAAAGAGGCCGCTCACGCGCTGAACCGCCGTACCGAGTTCTTGATTCTGCGCGACGACTATGTGCCACATGATGACAATATCGACAGTATAGGTCAAGGCGCTGGCACCATCGCTGTGATCCATGACCGTGTTGTGCCCGTGACCATCTCCGACAAGGATGAGGTTAGTGGTACCTGCTTCGCCAACAGCAAATCCATGAATTTCGTCATTGGTGAGAACAGCCCTGAAGTATTCATGAACTATGCCGATGCGACTCGTTTCTTGAAAGAGAGTATCATCACCGTAAACGACTTTGAAGATAAGGCTGGTGCCATCAAACAAGAAGATGGCAGCATCATCGAAGAATCCGTGCTTTTCCTTGAAGAACTCCGTATGGGTGATGATTACGAGGAAAACGTCAAAGTGATCGTGAAGAAAGGCCTCCCCGCCGCTTTCGTGATCGGTAGCGAGTTTATCGAAGAATCATGGGGCGCCTACACAATCGACAAGACTAAAAACCAGTTGAAGTTCAACAGGTAATTATTGATTGTGATGAAATAAACAGGAGCGGCGACCATTTGGTCGCCGCTCCTGTTATGCTTTCAGTTGTTGCTTTCCTATTCTGTTCTATTCTATTCTATTCTATGTCTTTCCTTGTTGTATAGTAGAGACAACGTCGTGACTGGGCACGATGTTGATGATGAGCTTTTGTCTAATGCTTTTCCTGAATTATTCTTTTATGATTTTGGTGCTGTATATAACAGAACCATTGTCCATGATGTCAATGATATAAATTCCTGCCGGTAACGAACTGATGTTTAATGAGGAAGTGCCGGAATCCACTTTGGTTTGATGAATCAAGCGGCCAGAATAGTCATACATGAAGAAGTCGAACTGTTTCGGTGGATCCATCATGGATGTGATGTATAAATAGCCGTGTGTAGGATTGGGATAGATAACAAAAGCAGGGGTGTCGTGTATCTCGTTGATACCCACATAAGTGGGAACCAGTTGCACGTTTTTGACGATGCATTCACCATCGGCTACGTTTACAGTGATAGTCTTGGGATAATAGTTCTCAGCGGAATAGGTGACGGAGTAGGTGCCAGCCTTGATGGGACGATGGTAGTCGCCGGCAGGCAAATGGCTTTGTACTTGGGAATTATACTTGTCGTGGTTGTTGATAAAAATCGTGGCTTCAATAGGTTGTCCGGTTATGGAGTCCAGCACAACGCCGCGGAATCCGTTTAAGGACTCTTCAATGTAATTCAACAAAGAGGGCCTCAAATAGTTCCAATACTTGTACAAATTAGAGGACGAAACAACTTTGTCGGAGCTGACCTCGATAGTGACTTCGCGGCAACCGAGGAAGTAATTGTGGCAGTCTTGGCGGGATCCCGTGATGGAATACCAATCGGCACCTTCGGTAACGCCCGTATAGAGATCTCTCATATAGAAGAAGTTCTGGTCGTGGCAGGTGCTCGCAAAATTGTTGCCCACATATTGCCACCAATCGTCATCGGCATGCGTGCGTTGGTAGGAAGACCACGTGTCCCACGGATAGTTAAATACTTCTGCACCGCCGTGGAAATTTGCGGACATGGTGAAATGATGAGCTTGACTAAAGTTAAGCATGGCCTGAACCTCATCGGGATAAGGCCCGTTTTCGTTAAAGCTTTCACCAGCAATAGGATATGAGCGATTTAAGTCTATGTCGCTATAGTTGTGGCGTGTGCTGTATGGTGACTCATTAAGGGAATCATTGTGATTGCGGTAAGTGCCATCAGGGTTTTCAAGGGGGCAGATCCACAAGTCAACATTGTCGATGATATTTTGTACTTGTGAATTGGATTCATAGTTGTTCAGTAAATCGTCGATAAGCCGAAGCATGACGTAATAGCCTACTGGCTCATCACCGTGCATGGTGGAGGTGTAGAAGAAAGAGGGCTTGTCTCCCTTATCTTGTAAATTGTTGCTAATATGGGCCACCAATAATTTGTGGTTGGCATCGGTGTGCCCCAATATGGTGTCGATTTTGCAGATGTTGGGGAACCTGCGCTGGAAGGTGTCCATAAGGGCAGTGTAAGTGCCATAGGTTGGATAGCGATCCCATGCATTGGTGAGCTGAGCATAGTTGTGGGCCATCCGAACGTTTGCTCTAAGTGGGGAAACGAAAGTGAAAGGAATGCCTAATGCCAAGAATTCATCGTATTGATTATGGGAAAGGCAAATGCGAACCGTATAGCAATTGTGTTCTGCAGCGATAATATTGTCTACGGAAAAGTTATGACATACTTGTTTGAGCATGTCTGAACTTACGTATGCATTAATGTAGGTCTCTGATCTGTCAGGGTCGAATATGCCGGGACGGCCGGATTGGGCCGAAAGAAGCGAAACACAGAATATGAGGAGAAAAAAGGATAGGATTTTCTTCATAGGCTTTAAAGTTGGACCAATTTGTGTATTTCGTTGGACAGATTGTCGGATACGGGCACGAGAGGCAGTCGCAATACGTTCTTGATTTTACCTTGTGCGGCAAGGATGGCCTTGATGCCACACGGATTGCCCTCTTTGAAACAGGCTTGTGAAATGTCGAACAACTTGTCGTGATAGAGGCGTGCCTTGATGAACTGGTCGTTTTGGGCCAGATGCACCATATTGGCGGTCTCTGCGGGATAGGCGTTGGCCAAGACGGAAATCAGGCCATCCATACCGGCAGCCATCAAGGGGAGCGTGATGAGGTCGTCGCCCGAAATGACGAGGAAATCCTTCGGCTTGTGGTTCAACAAATACAGGATTTGTTTGATGTTGCCGGAGGCCTCCTTGATACCGATAATGTTGTGGTGGCTTTCGGCTATGCGTATGGTGGTTTCCGCCTGCATGTTGCAGGAGGTCCGACCGGGTACGTTATACAGGATGATGGGTAGGGGCGAGCATTTGGCCACGGCCTTGTAATGCTCCACCAACCCGTTTTGGTTGGGCTTATTGTAATAAGGGGTTACAGACAAGATGGCATCGATGGGCAACTTGTCAACATCCTTGATGCGGTCCAGGATGCTCTGGGTGTTCGGCCCGCCCAGGCCCATAAGCACAGGCAGACGGCCCGCGTTGACGGAGGTGATGCAACGCACCACATCCTGCTTTTCCGCTTTCGACATCGTGGGATATTCGCTGGTAGTGCCCAAGGCCAACAAGTAGTCCACCTTGTTTTGAATCAAGTTCTCCACCAACTTCTCCAAGTTGGGGAAATCCACCTTGCCCTCCATGGTAAAAGGCGTGACGATGGCGACACCTAAACCCTTGAATTTGTCGACACTATTTGTCATCACCACTTAGCATTTGAGTATAGGTGTAAATCTCTTTGAGATAAAGCAAGTTGTCATTGGGCGATTTGTCGATGAACAAATCGTACAAGGCGCTGTTTTTCTTCTCGCGGCCGATGATGAACTTGGCATTCGATTGGGCCAGAATAGCTTTTATTGGAGCGTTGTAACGGTAGTTGAAATCAATGAGTATGTCGAAGTCTTTTTGGATAAAATCTTGCACCTGTACCATGTTCGGATTTCCGAACCAGTTGAGATGCTTGTTGCTGAAATAATCTGCCGAAAGTTGTTGGAGACAGTAGAACGGCACTTCTTTATCGTTGATGTATCCTACCATCTTGATAGATTGTCCACCTTCTTGCATCTTGCTGAATAGGCGAAAGATATCCTTATAGGAATCTTCGTTGGTAATTTCGCACAAAATACCAACCGATTTCGCTTGGGTCAAGGCTATGATTCTCTTTTGTCTAACTTTTTTATTTTCAGCGAGATGTCTTTGCAGAAAATAGTTTTTTATCAGGGAAAACATAATTTTCTTAGAAAATATTTGAACGGGCAAATATACAAAAAAAAATAGCGGCAGGGAACTGCCGCTATCAAACCATTAACCTATGTAAGATAATCGAAAACTATTCATGAATAGTTATCAAAATCATACTAGGCTATACGTAACTAATTCAGTTTTGTTACACTAAAACGATTTTTTCTTGAATTTTTTTTGCGAAGGAGGTGTTGGCAAAGTGTCCAGGACGGTTTGCCACGATCTCTGCTTTGAGCGGAAATCCCAATAAATAGAGGTCACCCACGAGATCCAGAAGTTTGTGTCTGGCGGGCTCGTTGTCGTGTCTCAACGTGATGTTGTTGAGGATATGGTCGGGGGTGACATTGATGTCCTTTTTGTTGAAAAAATCGGCCAACTGCTTGAGAACCGTCTTGCTGGGGATTTCATCTACAAAAACGATGGCGTTGTCGACGTCGCCGCCGCGGATGAGATTCCTTTGGATGAGGAACTGGAGTTCGTTGAGGAAGACAAAAGTACGGCAGTTATATACGTCAGGATAGAAATCCTCAATGTTGTTGAGAACAGCCTGTTGCTTGGACAGAACCTTGGTGCCGTAGTCCACGTTGACCGTCATCTTGAAATGATCGGCGGGTCTGATGGTGAGTTCGATTTGTTGATCGGGGATGGAGAAGGAGATCTCCTCTTTCACGGTAGCATAGTGACGAGGCTTGTCCAACTCTTTGATTCCCACCTCTTTGATGAGCTCAACATAAACTCGGGAGCTGCCGTCGAGGATGGGGGTCTCGGGGCCTGCGGTCTTGACGAAGACATTGTCAATGCCCAGACCGGCGAGGGCGGCCATCAGGTGTTCGATGGTGTGGACTTCGGCGGGACCGTCTTTGATGGAGGTGCCGCGCGAGGTGTCAAATACGTTTTCCGGTGTGGCCTTGACAGCAGGATTGCCCGGAAGGTCTGTGCGGATGAATTGTATTCCGGAATCGGCAGGCGCCGGCTCGAAAGTCACGGTCACCTGTTGGCCAGTATGAAGGCCTTTGCCCGATACGGATACGGGCGATAAAATAGTGGTTTGGAAGTTCATTATTTAGGTTTTGTTTACGTTGATTCTAAACGGGATGCTATTTCTTCAGATTCTTGACGTCCTGGAAGAGTTCGGGGAGTTTGCGGCGGTAGACGATGAGGCGTCTCTCTTCGCCTAACGGGATGGCGGGACTGCCGAGGTACATACCTTTCTTGAGGGGGTGTGTGACGCCGGCTTGTGCGCCTATCACAGTGCCGTCGTCCACGGAGAGATGTCCGGCGATGCCGGCTTGGCCGGCGAGGATGCAGTGCTTGCCGATCTTGGCAGAACCGGCGATGCCCACTTGGGCTGCCATACCCGTGCCTTCGCCAACGGTGACGTTGTGCGCAATCTGCACGAGGTTGTCGATTTTGACATTGTCCTCGATGACAGTGCTGCCCATCGTGGCTCGGTCGATGCAGGTGTTGGCGCCAATCTCGACATTGTTGCCGATTACGACGTTGCCGATCTGCGGAATCTTTAAGTATTGACCGTCGTGCGGGGCGAACCCGAACCCATCGGCGCCGATGACGGCACCGGCGTGCAGGATGCAGTCGCTACCAATGACGCATTCGGCGTAGACCTTGACGCCGGCGTTGAGGGTGGTGCGGTCGCCGACTTTCACATTGTCGCCTATGCACACCTGCGGGAAGATGCGGGCGCCGTTGCCCACGACCACGTTCTCGCCGATGCTGACGAACTCGCCGATATAGACGTTCTCGCCAATCTTTGCGCTGGCCGCAATGCAGGCCTTGTCGGAGATGCCGCGTTTGGCACTCTGCATCTGTGTCTCTTGGTAGAAGTTAAGCAATTGGGCGAAGGCCAGATAGGAGTTGGCTACCTTGATGAGCGTGCAAGATACGGGTTGCTCGGGCTTGAAATCGCTGTTGACGATGGCCGCCGTGGCTTTGGTTTCGTATATATAGTGTGTGTATTTCGGATTGGAAAGAAAAGTTAGTCCGCCAGGCACTCCCTCTTCGATTTTGCAAATGGTGGTAATGGTACCATTAGGGTCTCCAATTACCTCTGCGGAAAGTAGTTCCGCGATTTGTGCGACAGTGTATTTCATACTTTCTGTTTTTGGGCCGCAAAGATACAAAATTTAGCGGATAGCAAGTAGCAGATAGCCGTTGAGCGCTTATCGATAAAAAAATCTTTCGATGAATTGCAACTTGCGGAAAAAAGTGTATTTTTGCCGCCGATTTCAACGACGAAACCCGGAGAGGTGGGTGAGTGGCTGAAACCAACAGTTTGCTAAACTGTCGATGGGGAAACCTATCCGCGAGTTCGAATCTCGCCCTCTCCGCAGAAGTCCGAAAGGCAATCAGAATCAGCAATTTACGCAAGTAGGTTGCTGATTTTTTCGTTAATACCGGGACAGAAACGGGACAAAGTGTGTTTCTTTGGATTTTGTCAACAAGCATAGATACTTTTTGGCAGGTGGCCTTCGGCGGTATTTTCCCGTCGAAACCGATAAACTGGCGCGATGCCGAAGGAAATCTGCCCGAATACTGGATCAAGCACTTCGAAGAACTTGGCTTGTCCGTTCCCGAAGGCATTCCCGGCACCAACCCCACGGATATGAGCCGGTCGCCGCTACTGAAGAGGCTGAAATAACTGAGAACTCACCCTCTCGGCTGCAAACTCCGCCGGTACTCGCTCGGCGACTGTCCGAGATGTTTGGTGCAGTAGCGGCTGAAATAGCTTAACGACGTAAAATTCATACGGTCGGCGATCTGCGTGAGCGAGAGCCGTTCGTCGTCGAGATATTTCTTCAGGATAGGTACCGTGTGACGGTCGATGAAGCTGCTGACGCTGTGGCCGGTGACGCGCTTGACCGTGGCAGAGAGGTACTTCGGCGACACATGCAGCCGTTCGGCGTAGTAGCTCACCTCGCGCTCGGTGCGACTGATGCCCGTGGAGAGCAAATCCATCAGCTGTTTGCCGATATAGGCCGTGCGGTCGCTGTGGGTGTCGGTGGCCTCGCGCCGTGCGTGAAGCTCGAAGATGTCGTATATCATCGTCAGACAGAGACTCCCCATCATCTCGCGGTAGAAGAGCAGGTGGCGGTCATTGAGGCGGTCGCGGAGGCGGTGGAAGTCCTCCAACAAGATTTCCGCCTGACGGTCATCGACCTTGATGACAGGGTTCTGGTTAAGGCTGATGCTGCCCCCGATGCTGTAGTTGTTCGACGGCAGCAGTCCGCCGAGGTATTTGTTGTCAGCGGCGAACCACTCGACTTGCATCCCCGGTGCCGCCGCGAGGTTCTTCGCCCGTGTGGGGTTCGGCATCACCACAAGGTCGTTTTTCACAATGTGGTAGCACTTCTCGTTGAACACGAAACTCCCTTCGCCCGCTGTGCACAGTAGGTGCATGCAGGTGTGGCTCAGCTCCGGCGCGTTCATGCCGAGGAAATCGGTGGAGTAGAGGAAGTCCGGTTTCATTGAAAATCCTCCATCAATTTTGAAATACAATATAGAGGTATATTATCCATCCATTCTTGCTGTTCGAATGGAAGCATTGACAGTCGCACTCCCTTCAATTCTGGATTTTTTTCAATGAACACGCGGAGTGATTTGGAATGGACGTTTTTCTCTGCTTTCACCTCTATGGGTATAATCCGGCTTTCAGTTTGGACAATGAAATCCACCTCCACTTGTGAGTCATTGGAGGAATAATAATGGATGGGCACTTCT
>JAIKWD010000032.1 GCA_024685175.1 Bacteroidales bacterium | reverse complement strand
TTTCCGTTATGCTTTGTGTATGGTCTCGGTACATCATTTCTTCCTTTTCCTCCTCGAGTCGTTCAGCTTCCGCTTGATTGGGCAGGTGTTGCTTCGTTTTTTGTTGAGCGTCCCCGTTTCCATTTTCTTGATTATGATTATTTTGTACTTGTTTAAATCAGAACGGCATAAAGAAGGGAGATGAGGTGACCGTGTTAAGTATTGAATCATGAATATTGCCGCATTGGTTTCGGGGGGCGTCGATAGCTCCGTGGTAGTGCCTCTGCTGAAAGAGCAGGGTTATGACCCTCATATCTTTTATATCAAAATCGGCATGGAGGGCAAAGAAGACTTGTCGAGTTGCCCGTCAGAAGAGGACATTGAGATCACAACTTATATTGCCAAGAAATATGGATGTAAGTTCGATATCGTGGACTTGCAGCATGAGTATTTCGAAACTGTCGGGAAATACACCATGGAGATGGTGCGTAAGGGTCTAACGCCCAACCCCGATGTGATGTGCAACCGCTGGATCAAACTCGGCGCTTTCGAGGAGAAGGAAGGCCATAACTTCGATAAAATCGCCACAGGTCATTACGCGCGCTCATGGGAAGATGAAAGCGGTGTCTTCTGGCTTGGCACGGCTGCTGATACCTTCAAGGACCAGACTTATTTCTTGGGCCGTATCACCTACGCGCAGCTGAGCAAGGTGGTTTTCCCCATTGGCGATATCCCCAAGCCTGAGGTGCGCCGTTTGGCTGCCCAGTATAAGCTGCCGAGTGCCGAGCGCCACGACAGCCAAGGGATTTGCTTCTTAGGCAAGATCAACTACAACGACTACATCCGTGAGTACCTCGGCGAAATGCCTGGCGACATCGTGGAGATGGAAACGGGCAAGAAGTTGGGTCGCCACAAGGGCTTTTGGTTCCATACCATCGGTCAGCGCAAGGGCCTGGGCTTGAGCGGCGGACCCTGGTTTGTGGTGAAGAAGGACATCCCGAACAACATCGTCTATGTGTCGCAAGGCTACGACCCCATTGCACAATATACCACCATTGTCCCTATGGGTGACTTGCAGCCAATGAATCCTGCCTTGCAATTCGTGGACGGACAGCGTGTCCGATTTAAGATTAGGCACCAGCCAGAGTTCACTTATGGTTGCATCCGCCTGACAGAGCGTGGTGCCGACATCGTGTCGGAGGAAGCCATCTCGGGCGTGGCACCCGGTCAGTTTGGAGTGGTGTACCATGAGACTGAGCCGTATGTCATAGGTAGTGGGGTAATAGTTGAAAGTGAGGAGTGAGGAGTGAATAGTTAAGAGTTAATGGTAATATGAATAATATCTCTGACCGAATACTCTACGAAGACAACCATCTCATCGTGGTCAATAAGCTCCCCTCCGAAATTGTGCAGGGTGACAAGACGGGTGACAGGTGCTTGCTTGATGATGTGAAGGAATACATCAAGGTGAAATACGATAAGCCTGGCAATGTGTTTGCCGGTCTCGTCCATCGCATCGATCGTCCCGTGAGTGGCGCTGTGGTGTTTGCCAAGACGAGCAAGGCGCTCTCTCGTATGACGGTGAAAGTGAAAGACCGCGATTTTCACAAGACCTATCTGGCTTTGGTGAAGAACCATCCGCCCAAGATGTCAGATGAGTTGCAGGATTACCTTGTCAAGAGCGAGAAGATGAACAAGTCGTTCGTTGTGCCCGAGGGGACAAAGGAAGCCAAGTTGGCGCGGCTCAGCTATCGTGTTATTGGCAAGTCGGACACTTTTTATCTGCTTGAGGTGGAGCTGTTCACAGGGCGGCATCATCAAATCCGCTGCCAGTTGGCGCATATGGGTTGCCCTATCCGTGGTGACTTGAAGTATGGCTATCCGCGTAGCAATCCCGATGCTTCCATCAGCCTGCATGCCTGGCGTATTGTCTTTGAGCATCCTGTGACAAAAGAGCCAATCGAAATCACGGCCCCAGTACCCGAGGTGGCACCTTGGACGGCGTTTGAGGTTTAAGCCTTGGCTTATTTAGAACCACACCTTGTAAGAAAACGATGGGATAATAGGGAAGAAACTCCGTTGCCAAAGGTGCTGCGGATCGTCGGGGAACTGGTTCCAATACAACGGGTCGCCTTTCGGGTCGCCATAGTAATAATAATACGGATTCTGTCGGCAATACACATTGTAGATGGAGAAAGTCCACTCGGCTTTGCGGCCTTTTTCGGTCTTGGTCTTGAACTTGGCGGCCAAGTCGAGGCGGTGGTAGTCGCGCATCCTGGCACTGTTGCGCTCGCCGTAGATGTTGGTTTGCTCAAAATCCACATCGCTTTCGGGCGTGATGACAGGTGTAGTCTGCACCCCGATGACGGGCGTGTAAGGCAAGCCGGTCTGATAGGTCCA
>JAIKWD010000009.1 GCA_024685175.1 Bacteroidales bacterium | reverse complement strand
GGACTACGACACCATCACCACCGGGGCCGCTGGCGCCTGCCTGCAGTTCCACCGCATCCCCGTGGAACGCCTGCCAGCACCCAAGGCTGGCCAGTGGCACCGCATCCGCATCGCCGGCGGACTGGGCGGCCACTCCGGCGTGGATATCAACAAAGGACGCTGCAGCGCGGTGGAGCAGACCAAAATCATCCTGAAAGTCATCAACAAGGAAGAGAATATTGCCGTTGCCGACATCCAAATCGGTGAAGCCAACGCCTCGATTGCATCATCGGGCGAGATGGTGATTTGGACCGAAAACAACGGGGCCTCCGAGTTCGTGAAAGAGCTGTCGGACAACATCAACCAGACGTTTCAGAGACAATATGCGGGCACCGACCCGCGCATCACCTGCAGTATGGAGGCGTGCGAGAAGCGGGAAACGGTCCTCCCCAAAGAGACAGTCGCGGCGTTGGTCCGCGCTTTGGAGAAGGTGCCGCAGGGCGTGGTGCAGATGAGCGCGACGATGCCCGGCACGGTGGAAACCTCCAACAATGTGGGGCGCATCGTGGCGGAAGATGACCATCTTTTCGTCTCCACCCACACCCGAAGCTTCGTTGACGACGACATGGCCGCGTTGAGCAAGACGATTGCCGCGACCTTCGCCGAAGCAGGCGCCGTTTCCGAGGTCGTGATGTCGGCCCCGGCGTGGCAGGAGGACCAGCAGTCGCCGTTCCTGCAGCGGGTCAGCGACACGTTCCAGGACGTGCTGGGTTGGCGTCCCCGCATGGTGGCAATGCACTTCGTGTTAGAGGCAGGCTTCTTCGTGCAGCACTACCCCGACATCCAGATCGCCAGCATCGGCCCGCGCATCGTGGAGCCGCACTCCACCAGCGAGCGCGTGGAACTCTCAACCATCCACGACATCTGGCGGGTGCTCATTGAGTTGCTGGAACGGTTGGCGTGAGGAGTTGGCAATGAGATAAGATTGCTATATTCTTTCCAATACTATTTTGCAGGTTGGCTATTGCAATCAGATCATTTTGTACGAAACAAAATACGCAAATCATATTTGGGCTCTTGCATCATCAAATGCCGATTAGCCGTTTCCCAAACATATTTCCTTTTCTTTTTCACATTCGCACCACCCAGTTCTTGATAGAAAAAAGGCACCAATGTCTCGCTGATTTGCCGATAACGTTCCTTGGCCAAATCATCGTATAAATCACGTTTTTTCATATCATAATTGGGTGTGAAAGATCTTGCTTCGTCCCATTCAACAAAAACCCCTTCCACTATAGAGTCTTTATTGGAGAAACAATACCATATATGGAACGCGAGAACGCTGTCCACGACCCTGGTAAATACTTTCCATGTATATTTTTCAGGATTGTTGCATGTATCCCCAAGATACATATTGCGTCCCGACATGTCCGTCATCGCACTTTGCAATCCCAACGAGTTTTCGAAATTCAAGACATCTCTGAAATGGAGGGAATCCAAGTGTTGATTCAGAAAAGTAAAGGTCTCCTCAAAGCCATCTCTTCCGACATACGGCAGAGAGTCCTGGTTGCAAAAAATATGTGCAACGCGAACATGCCGTCCTTCAATTTCCACGAAGCCACACTCATTCACAGCCCTCTCAAAAGGCATCAGGACACTGTTTTCCGCCTCGTTTATTCCCCTAAAACAATTGTGAATCCTAAACAGGTCATATTCTTCATGAAAATCTAAAACAGGATCCAACCGATTGTCCTGCAAGCGTGCAATGTAAGTGTTCCGAGGTGCCGAAACCACTAGGAAAAGTTGGCCATCAACCTGAAAAGCCTCACTTATGGAGGTGTCTTTAGACTCATCGAATTCAAAATCATAATACTTAAACGTATCCCGTTGAAACGCAAAACGGACATGAATTGAATCTTTGGGACAAACAGGAATCTTCCATCCTTGCGGCGTGATGGAATCCGTGCTTAATGCATACACAGCCTTCAAAAATTCCTCGTCTCTTTCACCAATATCGATCGCATAAGAGAGTTGTGGTGTGCAACGGATTCCTGTTCGAGGGTCCTCCAACGTCCGAACACTACCCCCAGTCAGATAATAGATTCCATTCACGCGATTGATGCGCGTAACACTGGTTAGAAACAAAAACTGCTCACGCGTTTTCCGATCAACGAACCATGTGTATTGACCCCATTCCCCCATATTATATTTATAAACTTCAAACTCCTCATCTTCATACAACAGATTCGACAATTTACCTGTCTCCTTCCAAGTCCGACTTTTTTCATCAAAAAAATAGTCGTTGTCATGAAGATACGTTGACATGAACAAAGTATCGTGACGGACGAAAATATCATCATAATTACCTCTCGGGATTGGATGCCCAATATTTTCTACTGTATTGTCTTTCAAAGAAATAGACAGCAACTGATTTCCTCTATTCCAAGCATCAAGATAAAGCGGTTGATCAACAAAAACCACAAAATATCGGTCATGGTATTTCACTGCCCCTTTCATGGTCCATCGAGACAAGGGACCTGCATACGCCTTGGAATCCAAGCGGAAAGTGTCGTGTTCCACCACAAAATCCTGCGCACCGACAGAAAAAGCCAGTAGCAGGAACAATAAAGACGGAAAAAACTTCCTAAACATGTTACACGATTTTATTGGTAAGAGTCACTATTTTCAATCAAAAACATCCATCCTCACATCTCCTCCATTCAGTTTCTTTTCCCGATATTTCCACGCCACCCAGCCAGTGACGGCCTGACAAAGCCCGAAGACAAAGTAGATGGTGGACATGAAGTTCAGCGGAAACATATAGAACTGGATGCAGATCCAGAGCATTAGCGTCACACCGAAGATGCCGCCAAGTAGCACGCCGAGTTTCTTCTTTTTCAGCAACAGTCCCGCGGCGGTCAGGTTCGTGATGCCATTGACGATCAACAGCGCGATGCCGGGAAACAGAAAGTCCTGGAATAACACATCTGCAAAGGGGAGTTTCTGAAAGTACGGCAGCATCGCGTCCATGCCCATGCTCTTTCCTGTGGGGTCGATGAGCATGCCCAACGCCCCGCCCACGGCACCGATACCAATAAAGAGTGTCCAAAATATCAGCCACTTACGGGCAATGTTGTAAGTTTTTATTCCCATATTGATTTTTGAAATGTCTTGCTTGCATAACGCACTTGAAGTCTATATGTTTCTTTCCAGCTTCTTCACCCGCACTTTCCGGTCCTTGCCGCCATAGAGGTTGGGACAGATGGTCTCGGTGCCGGTGTCGATGAATCCGCACTTCTCCATCACACGACCCGAGGCAGGATTGTCCACAAAGAAGTCGCTCCAGAGGATGGTGAAGTGCATCGTATTAAAGCAGTAGTCGATCAGCCAGCGGAGGGCTTCTGTACAGATACCCTGGTTCCAGTGCGGCCGTGCTACCCAATAGCCCACCTCGGCTTCGTGTTCGCTGATGGGGATGTTACTCGCGCCGTGCGGCAGGTAGCCAATAGAACCGACAATCATGCCGGTCTCTTTAAAGACAATGGCCCACATCGTGTCTCCACCCAAAATCGTTCGGATAATCTCTCGGCTCTCGTCCACGCTCTGATGCGGCGCCCATCCTGCCCGCGGTCCCACCTCAGGGTCACTCGCCAGCGCATATAGTTCTTCGGCATCGTCTTCCTGCCAAGGACGAAGGAGCAGTCGTTTAGTTTCGTGTGTCATTGTATGATGAATTGTTGAACTGTTGTTAAAAAAGAATGATATTATTTTATCTTTTCTTCAACATTACCAATTCCGCATCCGTCCCGTCCTTGCCGTATTCGCAAACGAGGATATAATGCTCGTCGCAGGCAATGCCGAAGCAGCGACCAGGCGCGTTGGGATTCTCCACCTGCGTGCCCCAATAGACTTGGTTGTCGTCAAGCAATTTCACGGTATTGCCATTGATTTGGTACTCCATGTTGACAAATGAGCCTTGCAGGATGAAAAGATTGTCAATTTTGGGCAAATCCTTGATGCCAAGGGCGTTAACTTCGTTGATAAGTTGCTGTTTGATGGGCGAATCAGCATGTGGGAGCGCGTCGGCGGGCATCTTCCAGCGCTTTAGCGTGGGATAGAATTCCCGAAGAACGCCCTTGTATTCCTCTTTCGTGAGGTTTTGTCCCGTGTTTTGGTTGTATTGGTCCACGAACTGCGCACAGAACTCGACCATCTCCTCCATCGTGAAGTTGCCGGTAAAGGCCCCGTCCTTGTAGCAATAGATGCAATACTCTTCGTTTTTGCTGCCGTCAGCATTGGTGCCGAGGATCTCGTCTGTCAGCGGCATTCCGCAACTTTGGCAGAATCTCATCGCATTGATTTTATTGTCTTCCATATCGTTTTGAAAATTTAT
The DNA here is from genome assembly GCA_024685175.1 of Bacteroidales bacterium. Taxonomy (GTDB): domain Bacteria; phylum Bacteroidota; class Bacteroidia; order Bacteroidales; family WCHB1-69; genus F23-D06. The sequence goes on along the minus strand of JAIKWD010000009.1, from coordinate 13,943 downwards.
GCAAAAATACGAAATAATGTCCTTCTTGTATAGCCGCAAACATCGCAACTGCGCACACAGGAATGGCGGTCAGGTTAATATCAACGACTTCCATCGTCAGCGGAAGGACAAACAGCAGAAGTCCCGACAGTTTGTTCGCTTTGGTGTGCAAAAGTATTTGTTTATTCTTACGCACATAGCCGGAAACGATGTTGACGACTTTTATTACGGCTATCACAGCAATCCAAACCCAAATCCAAATTCTCAATTCTATTGCAGGCAGAATTTCGACCGAACAAATTGCGACAAACACCAAGTCCGCTATGCTGTCGAACCTCGCGCCAAATTCCGATGCCGTATTTGTTCTCCTTGCGATGATTCCATCAGCGATGTCGGTAAGACCGCAGAAGATGTAAAAATGAGACTTTATGCGAAAGCGTATGCAAAAATCACCCGATTCTCTCTTTTTCGCTCTGTCCTGCCCCCGTGCCTTTGTACTTCGATTGGGCTTCGTTGAACTTGTAAGTAAGGCGCACGTAGAACATACGCGGCACGCGGGTGTTGGTGCGCATCTCGCGCGGACCGTAGAGCGTGACGTTTGAATTGGACAACTCGAAGGGATTGTTGATGCCCAACATCACGTCCAACTGCTTCTTGAAGAAGGAACGTTGCAGCATAAAACTCATCGACACTGTGGGCTTGTTGATGCGCATATTGGCCTGGTCGCCCTTGCTGGCAAAACCGACCGTCAGCGTCATCAAGAAGCCCTTGGGCAACGAGAGTATGTTCTGCCAACTAACCGAACAGAGCGGGTGGTTGAGCTTGATCATCTCCCCGTCCAAGGCCTCGCAGGTGTAGTCTTGCAAGTTGACCATTGCGGTCCACTGGGGGCGCCAAATGCCGATGACCGGTTCCAACGTCAAGGAAACGTAGCCATGGTTGTAGGCCGGCAGGTTGACGCTGTACATTCGGCTGGCAACGGGATTCAATGTGTCATAGACATCACTGACCGTCGACACCGCGTCTTTCGTGCGCATATATGCGGCCGTCAGCGTGATCCACTTGTAAACACCCGTCAACGTGAGGTTGTGCGTGTAGGTGGGACGCAACTTGGGGTTGCCCGTCTGGAAGGTATAGCGGTTCACATACATTACATTGCTCGTAAGTTCCGAATAGGCCGGACGTGCAATGTCGCGCGAATAGGACAACGAGAGTTGCGGCGCGGTCTTCTTCTTGCCCAACGGCACCACCAAAGTCAACGATGGGAAAAGATCGTTGTACTGCCGACTCTCATCATCACTCAGGATGTCGGACTCGTAATACTTGCTATTGACGTACTCATAGCGCAATCCGGCGAGCAAATACAAAGGACCGAGTTTATGGCCGTATTCGATAAAGAGAGAAGCCACGTTCTCCACCACCCTACTGTCGGAAGCGTCCACCGACTCCATCGTGCTTTGGCTATGATCAGTGCGCACGTTGTTAGTGAATTCGCTTCCGAAACTGAAATCGCTGCCCCAAATCGGGCGCGTGGCCACCACTTTGGCGGCATACAGGTGGTTGGTGGAACTATTCTGGTTTTCAACCTCAGCGGTGTCAACAGATCCCTCATTCTCAACGACTTCTGTGGTTACGATAGGCATAGCGTTGTCAAGCCAGACGCCGTCGGCATTGACATCGAGCGACCACTTGCCGATCTTACCGTTGTAATAGGTATTCAGCATATGGCGGCGTATCTTCCAGTCGTGGAAAATATCGCTGACTGTGTTTTCCAGCAATACATTGTTGAGGGAGACATCCGTGTTGAGGTGTGCCGTGGCGTGTTGGAAGAAATTGTCGGAGCACTCGTAGCGCGCACCGATGGAGTGGTTGGCATTGAACATATAGTTGATTTGCAGTTGCGGTCGCACATAGCGCGCCACGCCCCAAGTGCTGTCTTTGCCCACCTGCATCAACTCGCCGTAAGGGCCTTTGGAGAGCAACGTAAGTACCTGGCGCTGTCCGAAGTGGTAGTTGGTAAACGGCAACCCGACCATAACATCAAGTCCCTTATGCCGATAGTTGGCGGTGAAGGTGTTCTCTTCCGTAAAGCCATATTCGTACATCGCGGTCAGAATGTCGCTAAAGCTGAAGCCCTCGCCTTGCGGCTTTCGCACCGTGAGGCGCACCACTGCCTTGGTGGATGCCGAGTAGCGTGCGCCAGGGTCCTGCACCACCTCTACGTTCAGCACGTCAGTGGCCAACATACGGCTGAGTTCGTCAAGGTCGTACAGTCGGCGGCCATTGATATACACTTCGGCGGCGCCACGTCCCAACACGCTTATGCCACCACCGGAGACATCCAAGTTGGGAATGTATTGCAGCATATCCATAGCCGTGCCCGTCTGCTCCAGCACCGTACCCTTGACCTGCGTGCGCATGGCATCGCCCTTGATGGTCGTCTTAGGCATCTGGTCGCGGATGACGATAGCGTCCAGATTGTAATACTGGGGGACGGTATCGGGTCGGGTCATCGAAGCGCTGTCAACGACCTGCGCCAGGGAATTGGAGAACATCGTTAGGGTTGCGGTCACAACCAAAAGCAATCTTATTATTACGTATTTTTCTGATTTCCTTTTCATTACAAAAGCGTTTAGGAGAAATATCAACGCCACAAAACTACAGCATCCCCAACAATTGCCTTTGTAAAAAAGGGACATTATATTAACTTATCCACTCGAATAAACTTCTTAAGCATCTGTCCATAGGTGGGTTGGAAGGCCTGCGTCAGGGCCTTGTCCGCGCCGCGGGCCTCGATTTCGGCGAGGATTTGTGCCGGGGTATTCCCGCTGATCTGCTGGAAATCGACCGTCATGTGCGACAGGTCATAATAGCCACACTGCCACGCGATGTCCGTGAGTGTGGACGAGATGGCATCGTCCATTCCCATTGCCTTCTGCTGCAAGGCCAACACCGCCGCGTGGTAGCGTAGCAGGCGCAGATAACTTTTGGGTTGCAAGCCCACATACTCGTGGAAGATGCGTGTGAACTGCTTGGGGCTGAGGCAGGCCGCCTCCGCCAAGGCCACGGGCGAGAGCTTAGACAGGTCACCGTCTATGCGCGTGTTCTCCGCCAGATGCACCACGTGTTGCATCCGCAGCAAGTTGGTGCCGCCCGCAAAGACTTTTCGCAGCCGGTGAAGGAAGAAGTCGTCGAGATGCTGGCAAATATGCCGATCATCTTTGCTGCCCATCACCTGTTCCTCCAATGCCGCAAACTCGCTGTCGTTGAGGTCCGTGGGCGTGAGATGCAGCCCAACGCCCTCCGACATCGGCATATCGAAAAACATACGGGTGCCGAACGACATAAACTCCACGCCAATGATTTCCAGCGGGCCTTGCTTGTTGAGAAGGTCGGTGTATTGCAGACTATGGATGTTGAGGCAAGACGTGAAGAGGCGGTCGTCGTCGCCGAAGCGGATGGGCTGTGTCGTATAGAACTGCAGCTGCGCGGAGCCGTTGGACATAATGCGCTGGCACCCATCGGCAAGAGCAGTGCTGCTCAGATGCCAATAGTCTTTGATATAAGGCCTTAACGCTTCGTGTGGCGAAAATGCGGTGAACTTCATTGCTGATAATATCAGTGCAACTCCTTTATTTCGTCCCGTTCCACGCTAATCACGCCCTCCACCTTGCGGAAGTACTCCATCGTCTCCTCGATGGTCTTGTCAGCAGGCTTAATGATGGCCACTCCTGGGATGATATTATAATCATATTTCAACTCCGCACCATACGCCTTGATTGCCCGTTTCAACGGTTCCTTGCCCACGACGGTGTCCACCATAATGATCAAGGTATTCGGACTATAACGATCTTCTATCGGTTTTTTGATAGGCACGGGCTTCTTAATGGGGAGCTTGGTCTTGAAGCCAGGAGCTGATTTACGCATAATTTGGGGCAATAATTCTTTCTCAAAAATGTCCTTCTGCACGATTCGGTAGTGCGGCTGGTAGGCCTCATTGAAGGCAATACTGTGATGAATGGCCACATCACCACTTCTGGCAAGCATCCTCTTGATCTTACGCTTGTCTGCTCTATAGTTGTCAATTCCGAGACCAGACGACTCAATGGCGCTGGTAATCTGTTTCCACTCCGTTTTCCAATCGGTCAGTTCTTCTCCATTCACGAGATTGGCACTATGCACAAAGGCACGATTCAGTTCTTCGGCGGTGATGTAGCCCCGCTGCACGCACGCGAGGTGGATGCGGTAAAAGCGGCCTTTAGTCCCTGTCGGCTCGTATAGAACCTTGGGGTTGTCGGGGGCCTGCAATTCCTGTTGCAGGTATTGGTAGACGGCGACACTGTCGGTAATCATATGTCCTGGTCCGAAGCGGTCTTGGTAGAAACTCTTGTAAAAGTCCTGCAGGCGCATCTCGGGATAGTCGTGATACATCTTGCGAACGGCATTTTCAAGATCCTGGCCCGTGACAGATAGGATAGAAAAGGTCAAGCACAGCAGGAATAGAATTGGGGTGCGCATAATGTAATCTATCTAATGAAACTCTCCGGTAAACAGATATTTTCGACCTCGACGGCCTCCTTGAACAGCGGGGCTATCTCCTCATCGCGGAACCCTGCGATGCCGCAGCCAATGCGCGTGATGTAGAAGAAAAGTTCGGGATGGCTCTTGGCAAAGGCGATAAACTCATCCACGTAGGGTTTGATGGTCTCCACCCCACCCTGCATAGTGGGAATGCCGTAGCTTTGTCCTTGCAAGCCGACGCCTTGACCCCAGATGGCTCCAAAATGGTTGTAGGCCACGCGCGCCGCACCGCCGCCGTGCGCACCGTCCAGGTTGCTGCCGAAAACGAAGACCTCGTCATCCTTCAGGATGCTGATGTTCTCCGGTGTATGGTCCGGACGGGAAATGTTGTTGTAAGTTCTCATATTCTAAAATTCAAAGTTCAAAATTCAAAATCCAAAGTATTATAATCTGCATTCATCTGCGAAATCTGCGGGAGATCAAGCAAGCCTCCGTCTGGAATTTCACTTTTCGTTCGGGAGCTGTAAGGAAACGGCCATCATCCACAACCGGGAGTGCAATAATCTCAGCGGATGAAGTGGGTGGGATTCCAAGGTTCCCGATCGGGCAGGCTATTACGGTCGAGCGACTTGAGCATCCAAGCCATATTGTTTCCCAAAGTGCGCATCGTCTGCAGCCCTTCGGCATCGAGGGCGACATCGCCTTCCGTGCGGCCATAGACGATGTTCCAATATTGCGAGGTGACAAGCGGCATATTGACCATCTGGAAGGGCATCTGCAGCGACTGGAACGCGGCGGTGGCGCCACCACGACGGCAGACAGCGATGGCGGCGGCAGGCTTGCCGTCGGTCTGCGCTCCGGCATACAACATCCTGTGTATCAGGTTGAGCACGGAACCGTTGGGCGTACCATAGTAGGTCGGCGTGCCCACCACGAGACCGTCGGCAGCATTGAGCTTGTCGATCATCGCGTTGCAGATATCATCGTCAAAGGCGCAGTGCCCGTCACAGTTGCCACATGCGATGCATCCCCGCACCGGCTTAACGCCAATCCAGGCGATTTCGGTTTCGACACCTTGCCTCTGCAAGGTTTTGGCCACCTCCTCCAAGGCGAGATGGGTGTTGCCGTTTTGACGGGGTGATCCGTTGATGAGTAGGACTTTTTTCATATTGTTCTGCTTTTATTATTAAATCTGATGACTGAATCTCGTCAAGAATTTGTCCTCTAAGGGCTGACTGAAATTGCAAAAGTACGATAAAAATCTCATTCTTCGGGATATTATCCTTATTTTTGCAATCTCTTCAGGACCATTTTTACCTCATAATGAAAAAGGCCGTTATCCTTTTGATAATATGTTGTTTGACAACATATTCCACCGTCTTCGCGCAAGACTCCTATCATTTTGCGCAGAACATAGACCGCGAATTCTCCACTTTGGTGGTCAATGAAGGATGGAATGTCAAACTCATCCAAGAAGCCGCCGGCACAACATCCAGGGTGGTCTTCGTGATACCTTGTCCTGACTTCTTCGACGAGGACGAACAGCCGCAACTGGTCATCTTTCCAGCCGAAGACGAAATGGTCTTGCCGAAAAACACGATGTTACCACGCAAGACGGTTGTTGAGATCCATACCAGTCACCCCGTGAAAGACATCACGGTGGCGCCCAACGCCCGACTCACCATTGAAAGTTTTAATGCAGGTGACACACCTATTACCATTGACATCCAAGAAGATGCAACATTATCCATCGGGCAAGTCTCCTCACTCTCCAAGGTGACGTTTGTCACGCGCGGGGCCTCCGTTCTATCCTGGGAGCGGGTCAGCGCCGACAAACTTGTTCTCTGGAAAGATCCACGCAGCACCGTTGTCGAAGGCGTCACGGAGGCAAACGAGCGCAACGATCATCGTGTCAACACGTTGGAAAGCAGGCTGGGCAAGGCGGACAACTCCTCCGAAAACGGCACCATTCCTTGGTACAATCGTGGTGTGCTCCAATATCTGGATGCCAACATCGGTGTCGGGTACACCTCCACTTTCGGGAATATCGACCACACCTCGTTAGCTTCGCCATACAAAATCAGCAATGCTACGACGTATATACTGCAAATCACCACGCGAGACATTTACGTCAAGCGATATCTCGGTCTGCGGGCGGGCCTCAACTTCGCCTTCAGTAGGCTGCGGCTCAAAAACAGCGTCTGTGTCGAGAGCCAACTGCTGGCCATCGACACCACGGTAAGCGGCATCACGCACCAACAGCACTTGAATACGCTCTCCGTCGGAATGCCCTTGATGATCTCCTTCACGCCGCACGCCTCCTTTTGGAAAGACTTCGTGGGCTTCTCCGTTGGCGTGACCCCAATGTTCGTGCACAACCGGAGGCTTCGTTCCCGCAAGATGGACGCCGAGGGCAAATGGCACCGGTCGGTCGACCGCATCGACATCTTTCGGCCCTTCAATATCAGAGGCGGCATCGGCGTGGACCTACATCTGTCGCCCGGGCATTCGCTCCACTTGGAATTCGCTGTCGACCTGCTGCCCACTTTCCGGGCCAACACCGGGGCCAAATCCATTCATCATCTTGGCATTTCTTTCGCTTTATAAATCTTAAACCATATTTTTATGAGAAAAAACATACTGAAAGCAGCTTTTTTCCTCCTATTATTGGGTGGAACTGCACTATCCGCCAGCGCCCAATGGTCCATCGGACTGCGCGGGGGCTGGGACTTGACCTCCATCAAGCGTTCCAACGCGGGGCGCATTGACGAGACCTACGCTCCGCTAAGCGGCTTCGACTGCGGCATCGAGGGGCGCTACGCCTTCACCGACTGGGTGGCCCTGCGGGCCGAATTGAGCGTGATGCGTCGCTCGCACCGTATGGACCGCAACCTCAACTACCTCGAGCCCGTCTATACCAACCATCACAACTTATACCTAATGCTGCCCATGACTGCCGATTTCTCCTTCGGTGGCGAGCGCCTACGCGGACACGCCCTGATTGGCGGTTATGTCGGCTATTGGCTCCGCGAACGCCGAGAAGGTATAACCTATTGGATGACAGACTACTATGTCTATTTCAACAATTTCAACGAGACCCGTGGGTTCACCCAGGAAGACGCCCGCTTCTGTGCCGGCGTGACGGGAGGCCTCGGCCTGTCGTACGACTTCAACAGTCATTGGGCGCTTGGCATAGAGGCCCTCTACTACTACGACCTCACCAGCCACCACCGTGGCTATGCCCACATCCGCGACCCGCGTTACCTCAGCACTCTGGCCGTTGACCTTGGCGTTTACTACAAATTTTAAAAACCGAACACTATGAAAAAGATATTCTTACTGGCATTATCCGCACTTTTGCTTTGCTGCAGTTGCCGCAAAGAAGCCGACTACCTCCCCTACATTGGCGAGAGCGGTAAGTTGGCCTACAATAACTATACTGAACAATTCGAATACATTTGGAAGTCGATGAGCGCCGGCTACGTCTTCTGGGACGTGGACACCACCGACTGGGACGCCATGTACGACCGTTTCCTCCCCAAGTTCCAAGAGCTGGACCGAATCGTAGAGGCGGGCGGCACCGTGTCCATCTCCACGCTGGGACAACTGTACAACGAAATGATGGGCGGGATGAAAGACCACCACATGTTGGTACGTGTCCAGAACCTGTTTCCTATCGCCGGCGAGCCGCTATTCGCTTATGTCCAACCCGGTGACAGGGAGGTCGTCTCCCGGGACTATTACTATGAATCCTCCTACGAAGAGAAGATCCGCATCCTGTCCTTTTTGAACAATATCGAGTCGCAATACAACATCGCCGCGCACGAAACGGCCACATATCCAATCCCCGAGATGAATTCGGAGGTCACCTACGTCTATTGTCTCATCGTGCTGCCCGACGGGCGGAAAATCCCCTATTTGTGGCAGTCGGTGGCCGCCATTGCACCCGTTCTCAATGCCGGCAACGGCAACACAGTGGTGGAGCAGTGGCTCAAGGCCATCGTGGAGACTCCGCGCAGCGAGTTGGCGGGCATCATCCTCGACAACCGCGACAACCGAGGCGGCTACCAAGACGATCTGGACTACCTCATCGGCACTTTCTTGAACAAGCGCACCGAGATCTTCAAGACCCGCTACAAGGAAGGCCCCGGCCGCTTGGAGCACTCCGTTTGGACCCCCTACTACATTGAGCCCAACAAGAAATACCACCGCGATATCACGGCTGAGAATATCCCATACGTCGTCATTTGCGACATCAACTCCGTAAGTATGGGAGAGATAGAACCAATGACCATCAAAGCCGTGCTGCCCACTGCGTACACTATCGGTGAGCGCACCTATGGCGGCACCGGGCCGTTGCAGCCCGCAGAGGACGTCAATCTGAACTACGGCGGCCCCTTCGGCGACAATAGCATTAATGGATTACATTACATCTATACCTCTTCTTTCGAAGCACTGATAGGCGGCAAGGTATTGGAGGGCATCGGCCACATACCCGACCGGATTATGTTGCGCAAAGACTACAACGGCGACCTCAAGCCGCAACTGGATGCCGCAATAGAATATATTCGGGCATATTGATATTTTTTGGTGCCACAAAAAACAATGTGGATTAATCGTGGGGCAACGAAATGTTCACCATTTCTTCCAGCGCCGCCTTCCAGCGCCCCGGCAAAACGATGTGATGATTTCCAATAGGATTGGTCAGGAAATAGGCGGCCTTTGTCGGGTCGGTCAATCGGACGACCAGTTGCGTGCGGCAGAGGTCAGGCTGCGACTGGTTGCGGACCAGTTCACCTTCCTCCACGAAACAGCGGGTCAAGTCGCCTGAAAATTTGAAGATGGTGACAGGTCCTTTCTTCATATACCCCCGTATTCCTACACCGATGCCCGACTCAAAGTGGGTGTCCAACTCGTAACCATCCACCATATTGAGCGGAATGGTGCAGTGTGCCAGCAACATCTCTCCGCTCTCAGGGTCGATGCGGGACGGGTTGGCTTGGAAGCCCGTGATCCCAACAATCGACTTGGCTACCATCATCGACAGCATCGCGGGAATATCGCCCTCACAACCCGCCACGACGCCTTCGGCATTGAGTTTGGCCAAGGCCAGACATCCTGTATTGTGCACGGCGGTCAAGAGGTCGAAACATCGCAACGTAAAGCCCTGCAGCCGATGCTTTTCCACAATGGATTTCAAGGCCAGATAGATTTGGTTGGCGCCGGGCAACGAGGACTGGATCTGCGGGCTGGCCGAAGTCTCGGCAGGCATCTCCGCAGGCGTGGCCTTAATCTGTTCCAACAGCTCATTCATCGGAATGTCCACCAATTCGACACCCAAACGCCGGAGGACTTTCTCACGGTCCACCGTGCTGGAGATAAGCCAGTCTGAGGGCTCGCCGATAACCCCTAAACGAGAGCCACACAATTGCTGACGGGCAACGGCCACGCACTCCAACATCTTGATTCTCTTGTTGATATATTCAACACTACCGTGGATAATCTCGCCTTGGATGTCGTGTTGTCGCAAATAGGACAAGATTTCCATAGAGGCAGCGAGGGAGTTGCTCTTGCCCGAGGTCAGCAGATAGAAAGCATGGTGGTTCTGGGCTTGCAAGTCGGAAAGCATCTTGCGGAAGATGCCCTCTGTGCCGCCCGTGCGCACGTATATGAGACTCAACGGATGACTCCCATAGTCGGAATAGTCGTTGCCTCGATAGTCGAATTCCAGCTGAAGTCCGGCGAGAAACTCCTGGGTGACGGCCGCGACGGCCTGTTCGTCGTGCAGTTCCGAGGTGAGGGTGTAAATGGCAGTGTGCATTGTTATGGCGTTTTTTGTGTTGTCAATAAGGGGGTAGATCCAATCAGAATCCACGTGTGGTGCGTGCGCTTGTGGGTATGACGCTGCTTCGGCTTCTACCGCTACCGCCTGTCAAGGGCCTGGACGGAGTGGACGCTGGCTTGGCAGAATGGGTGGTATGTGCGCTGCTTGAGGGTTTTGCGGACGCAGGCTTGGTGCCACTCGCCGGCGTTGAGGTACGGGGAGCGGATGGCTTTGCAGAGGGCGGGGCACCCGACTGCGCGACTGGCGAGCTGCCTGAACGCTTGTAATTGGTCGTGCTCCCCACCCTACTGATACGCGACGAGATGTTATGTCCACCAGTGGTCACAAAGTCGTTGTAGGTAACGATGACCGAAGGGGTCTTCAGATAGCGCGTGCCACTCTTGCTCAGACTGCCCACAAAGTAATCGCGCACTTTGGCGAGGTCCACACCGATGAGCGACAGGTTGTTCTTGCCGATGTGCCGCAGCATACTGTTGACCCGATGCGCACGCAACATCCTATCGTAACTCTCTTGGCTATTGACGGTGGTGCCACGTGGATAGGCCAGGTAACGGACTAATTTGCCATACTCCTCTTCCGAAAGTCCCCGCAACATACTGCGCACCCCCCGAATCTCTTCGGCAATGGCGTTCCGTTCCTGCTTGTTGACGTTCTGGTAAATCTCCCGCTCGCGCTCCTCCGTATAGGTGAAATTGTATTCGCTTTCGTTCTTTCGCAGTTGTTTGTTGACCTGCTTTTCACCATACGCGGCGAAATGGAGAACGGACAGCGTGTCGGCAAGCCATTCCACCTTGCTGTCCGACATCTCTTTGAAGATATCCAACAGAGCACGACAGGGTTTGGCGAGGAGATAGGGCTTGTTGGCAGGGAAAGATGAGTGCAACAATTTACCCTTATAGTGGATGTCGTTATCCATAAACAATTGATAAAGAGCAGTATATTGCACCACACGAGCGAGGTCGGTGCTGCCGGAACGGGCAAAGTAGTTACCGGCCTGCCGTTCATACTGAGCCCCCACACTGGTGCTCCGTTCCGGTGAATGGAAGTAGGAAACGGGCAATGCCCCCGTACGGTTGAGCGTATATATGGTGTGCTCCGGCAAGTCGATGGCATACATCGTGTTGGCCGTGTTCCAGTTGTAGACCAACTCGTTCAAGCCCAACTTCTTGAACAATGGCTGGTCGAACGGATAATGTCCTGGGGATGGATACCGGTAACTGGCTTCCTGAATGGTGCCGCTCTCTGACCAGTCCTTCAGAATGATATCGGTGATGGTGAGCAGGTGGCCCAGTTCGGTGTTCTCCAGTTCACGACTGAGATAAGTGGGACACCAATCGCGGCCGTTGGACATCTTTCCGGCCATACAGTCGTTGATGTCGAGACTTTGCGACAGTTCCTTGCTGCTGATGGAGGCGACAAGCAATACTGTCTCCACGCGCAAAGGCGGCAAGGTCTCCAAAGACACCTCGCGCTCCCGGCCGATGACGACCAATGTGGAGGTGTCGCGTAACGCACCGAGAATAAGGTCTGCGTCAAGGGCAAAGCGACGGATGTCGCCCACTTGCTCGCCCAGATCACTGTCGCGCCGTATGCACCAAGCCACGAGGCCCGGCGCACGACTGAAGAAGACGCCGCGCCGCTTCTGCTTGAACATCTCGTCTATCGTAAGGTCATGGGTCGTATCTTTCTCATCGATAAAGGCTTCGCCAGCGGTAAAAAACCAATCGTCAAACTCGCCTAACGTGATTTGGTAGTCCAGATCTTCGCGGGTGAAATAGTGCCGTTTTTCATTGTCCAACAAATCAATGGCATTCGGCTTGTAGTCGGACAGATATTGCTGTTTGCAAAGACGAGCCACAAGATGGTCGAGATTTTCGGTTGTGGCATTGCCCAACACGACCATCATATCGGTCACACGCCCATCATACCCCATCTTGAAATGGCGCGACGATGTCTGGTGCGCGAACTTGGCGAACACTTTCTCCACGCTATCGGGTTCCAGGAAAGGTGCAGGCTCGGCGATGAGGACGATGCGACTACTGTCGGGGAAAGTCGCGGTGCCGATGGTTTGGTAATGCATTCGAAAGTTTTGGCGAAAAAGAGCGTACACGGAGTCCAACTTCTGGTATGCCATCGTGGCGGTCACGTCCACGTGCTGGTCGGGAATATACTCCTTCCTGAGGATATGGGCGGTTTGTTGCTTAATACCTTCAGCCATCTTGGTATGCCGGCCGAAAATGGCAAACGCAAACGCAGCGAGCAAGAGTGCCGCCACACATATCAAAGCCGTTTTTTTAGCCGACGCTGCCATTGGTTACGCTTATTTGGAAGCGCAAAAATATTGAAAAATCGTTTCTATTCCTCCAACGAGTACGGCTTTTCAGTGAACCACTTCTTGTTCGGTTTGCCGCCCATGGTGAATACGAGTTCGCCGCCGGCCATGATCTGCTCGTAAGTGATGTAGGCGCAATGCAGCGGTTTGCCGTTGAGCGTCACCGATTGGATGTAGCAGTTCTGGTCACTGACGTTGGGGGCTTTGATCGTCAGGGTGTTGCCGTTTTGCAGACGGAGGACGTTCTCGGGCAGGTAGGGCGCGCCGAAGACGTACTGGCCGCTGGCGGGACAAACAGGATAGAAGCCCATCGCGCTAAAGATGTACCACGCCGACATCTGTCCGCAGTCGTCGTTGCCACACAGCCCGTTGATGTTGTTCTTATACATTTTGTTCATTACCTCGCGCACGCGCAGCTGTGTCTTCCACGGCTGGGAGGTCCACATGTAGAGGTACGGGATGTGGTGGCTGGGCTCGTTGCCGTGTACGTAGCCGCCCAACATTCCCTCGCGGGTAACATCCTCAGTCTCAGCGAAGAACTTGTCGGGCACATACATCGTGAAAAGTTCGTCCAGACGGTTCACGAAGACTTTGTCTCCGCCCATGATCTTGATCAAGCCGTTGACATCGTGCGGCACATAGAACGAATAGTTCCAGCTGTTGCCCTCGATGAAGCCCTCGTTGGAGGTGGAGAGCAGGTCGGCGGGCGTCTTCCAACTGCCGTCCTCGTACCGCGCCTGCGCGAAGCCCGTCTCCGGGTTGAAGACGTTCTTGAAGTTCAGTGCGCGCTGACGGTAGTCTTCCTTATCACCATATAGGTATGTTTTTTGATAATATGGATTGATTTTTCTATCGATCAATCGATATATGACCCAATCTTCGTAGGCATTCTCCAATGTGATGGAGGTGCCTACTGACGACCTGTCAAACGGAACATAGCCTAACTTATTGTAGAGGTCAGTGTGATCATAATAATCTAAATTTGCACTGCATATAATATTGAACATTGCCGTATATATGGAAGATTGCATCTTTTCATTGTGGAGAAAAGCATCCGCTACCGCTGACACACCGTGATAGCCAATCATACACCAGTTCTCATTGCCTGCATGACTCCAAATGGGCAGAATATGGTGTACACTTTGATGGGCGTGATTTACCATAGACACTATCATATCAGCCGCACTTTTCGGGTCAATAATATTCAATAAGGGATGTTCGGCGCGGTAGGTGTCCCACAAGGAGAAAATCGTATAGTTGGTATGA
>JAIKWD010000007.1 GCA_024685175.1 Bacteroidales bacterium | reverse complement strand
GATTTTGAGGATGCGCTTGCCCAACTGGAACCCCATTTTGAGGATCCGAATGTGGTGGGCGTGGGCGAGATTGGCTTGGATTACTACTGGGACAAAACCTTTGAGAAAGAGCAGCGGGAGGCCTTTTACCGTCAGCTTTGCTGGGCCAGAGACCGGAAATTACCGCTGTCGTTGCACATCCGTAGCGCCTACAATGACGCAATTGAGATTCTCAAGAAATTCCGTCCGGGCGGGCTCTCCGGCGTGATGCATTGCTTTTCGGGCGGTGTTCAGGAGGCCGAATGGGCCGTGAAAAATGGCTTTGCCCTTGGCATTGGCGGCACAGTGACTTTCAAGAATAGCAAGGTGCAGGATATTGTGGCTCATGTGGGATTGGAAAACATTGTGCTGGAAACCGATGCCCCTTATCTGGCGCCTGTTCCCTACCGAGGAAAACCTAATGAGAGTGCTTACATCCCTTTCATCGCGCAAAAAGTGGCCGACATCTTCAATGTCTCCCTCCAAACTGTGGCCGACCAGACTACCGAAAACGCGTACAGGATTTTCACAAAATTAACCCGATAATAATTCAAAAATTTTAAATATGTCAGAATCAAAAATTTTCACCCCTTGCCAAATTGGCCCTATTACATTGCGTAACCGTACCATCCGTTCCGCCGCTTTCGAGAATATGGCGCACGGAAACCGGCCGACAAAAGAATTGTTTGACTACCATACCGCCGTTGCCCGCGGAGGCATCGGCATGACCACGGTGGCATACGCCTCTGTGTGTCAGAGCGGTCTCTCGTTCGACGGCCAATTGTGGTTGCGAGAGGAGATTATTCCCGAACTGAAGAAGTTGACGGACGCCATTCACGCCGAAGGTGCCAAGGCTTCCATCCAAATTGGCCATTGCGGCAACATGACGCACCGCCCCACTTGTGGCTGCAAGCCGCTTTCTCCGTCTGGTCGTTTTAACCTTTATTCACCCACTTTCACGCGCAAGATGACCATCAAGGACATTGATGAGATTGTGGAGGCTTTCGGCAAAGCCGTTGATATGTGCCGCCGCGCCGGCTTCGACTGCATCGAGGTGCACGCCGGTCACGGCTACCTGATCAGCCAGTTCATGTCGCCTTACACCAACCATCGTAAAGATGAGTATGGCGGTTCTTTGGACAACCGTATGCGGTTCATGCGCCGCGTCATCACCCGTGTGATGGAAGAGGCTAAAGACGATATGGCTATTGTGGTGAAAACCAACATGTACGACGGTTTCCGCAGCGGTATGCAGATTGACGAGTGCATCACCGTGGCCAAGGAATTGGAAAAATTGGGCGTACATGCGCTGGTGCTCACCGCCGGTTTCGTGAGCAAAGCCCCGATGGATGTGATGCGTGGTGCCATGCCGCTCAAAACACTGGCTTACTACATGGATATGAAGAAGTTCTGGTGGCTGAAACTCGGTTTGCACATCGGAGGCCGCATGGTGATTCCGACCGTGCCTTACAAAGACGCGTATTTCTATGACACGGCCATGAAGTTCCGCAAAGAACTGAAAATGCCGCTGATTTATGTGGGCGGTATGGTCGATAAGGCCGATATGGAGATGGTGCTGGATTCCGACTTCGTGGCCTTCCAGATGGCGCGCGCCTTGGTTCAGGACACCGATTTTGTGAATAAACTTCAGTCGGGCGAGGTGACCCGAAGCGCTTGCAAGCACTCCAACTATTGCATCGGCCGTATGTACACATTGGATATGAGATGTCACCAATGCATGCAAAAGGACGAAATTCCCGCTCGTTTGCAGCGTGAACTTGAAAAGGCGGAGAAAGCCGTTGAAAAATCCAACAAACGATAATGAAAAAGGTTCTGATTGTCGATCGAGTACACCCGTATTTGTCGGAAAAGCTTTCCGAAAGGGGCTTTGTGTGCTTGACCGACATGACCTTCACATACGATTCATTCAAAGCGGCTCCCGATAATCTGTACGGTTTGGTCATCCGGAGCCGTTTTGTGGTGGATAAGGAGTTGTTGGACTCCAAACCTTCGTTGAAATTCATTGTGCGGATAGGGTCCGGAGTGGAGAATATTGATGTGGAATATGCTGAGAGAAAAGGTGTTAAAGTAATCTCCACGCCGGAGGGCAACGCCAATGCGGTGGCGGAGCATTGTTTAGGGCTCCTATTGGCCGCCCTGCGGCACATTTCCTCCGCCGACCGTGAGGTGCGGGCAGGGGAGTGGCTTAGAGAGAAGAACAAGGGCACGGAATTGCAGTCGCACACCTACGGGCTGATTGGCTACGGGCACACGGGTCCGGCTTTTGCCAAACTATTGCGTGCGCTCGGATGCAAAGTGTATGCATACGACCGTTACAATCCAGTCGCCGGCGATGAAAATGCGGAGATGACCGACTTGGAAACCATCAAGCGGGAATGCGATGTGATATCCCTGCATGTGAATTATATGCCTGAAAACAAATATTTTATCAACAAACAATTCATAGATGGCGTTGAGCATCCGTTTGTGCTCATCAACACCTCGCGCGGGTTGGTGGTGAACACGGAGGATGTGGTGTGTGCGTTGGAGGCCGGCCAGATACGGGTGGCCTGTCTGGATGTGTTGGAGTATGAAAGCACGCGGTTGAAAAACTTGCCGAAGGAGCAGTGGCCGGCGGCGATGGATCGCTTGGCCCAGATGGAGAACGCCATCCTCACCCCTCATGTGGGCGGCCAAACCCCCGAAGCCGAGCTGCGCCACGCCCAGGTGGCGGTGGAGCGGATATAGGAGTTGCCCGCACACCTGCCGGCGTGCGATTTTAATGTGTAGCATGTGATGTTTACCCGTGCAGGCAGTCCTAGCGGACTGCGCAAGTTTTGCGAGTTGTCTTATTGATGTTGCATATGTCCTGCAGGCCGTCAGGTCTGCAGGCACAGGTAGAACCAAGGCGTGGGATATGTTGTTTTCATCGCAGGCCGTTAGGCCTGCGGGTATAAATTGATAGTCAGAATATTAGGATACATCATCAAAAATATATCGTTCATCAAATTGGACATCGTTTTTCTTCAACATGTTCAAATATTCCTCACGAAATGATTTTTTTGCATGATGTGCTTCTTGGTTCCGGATATATTGGATTACACGAGGAACATGACTCTTTGTGTACGAAAATGCGCCGTAACCGTTTTGCCATTGAAAACGGCATGGTGTGAATCCTTCATTGTTAATCCATTCAGAACTTTCGCGTTTTATACGAAGCATCAACGAAGACAATGATTGCGAAGGACGAAAACCAAACAAAATATGAATGTGGTTGGATGTCCCGCCGATGGCTAACGGTTTGTGTCCTTGTGCTTTAATGATTGTGTTGATGTATTTGTACAAATTGTCGCGCCAGTCAGGCTTGATTAATGCTTCTCTGTATTTTACGGCAAAAACCGTTTGAATGTGAATTTGGGTGTAGGTATTATTCATAATAATATATTTTGTTTAAGATTGTTTGATAAACGGATGGAATCTTGAAATATTGTATAAAATAGTGATAGTCAATATTTTAACAATTAATTGTAAATTTTGGATAATGTGATGTGTTTCATTGTATGTTTGATGGATGTTGTGCAATTTGTTGCCCGCACACCGGCCGGCGTGCGATACGATGTGTAGCATGTGATGTTTACCCGTGCAAGCAGTCCTAACGGACTGCGCAAGTTTTGCGAGTTATCTTATTGATGTTGCATATGTCCTGCAGGCCGTCAGTTGCCCGCACACCTGCCGGCGTGCGATACGATGTGTAGCATGTGATGTTTACCCGTGTAAGCAGTCCTAGCGGACTGCGCGAGTTTTGCGAGTTGTCTTATTGATGTTGCATATGTCCTGCAGGCCGTCAGATGCCCGCACATCTTCCGGCGTGCGATTTTAATGTGTAGCATGTGATGTTTACCCGTGCGGGCAGTCCTAACGGACTGCGCAAGTTTTGCGAGTTGTCTTATTGATGTTGCATATGTCCTGCAGGCCGTCAGGTCTGCAGGCACAGGTAGAACCATGGCGTGGGACATGTTGTTTTCATCGCAGGCCGTTAGGCCTGCGGGCAATATTTTCATCCGCAAACCAATTCCTACGTGTGCGGTATTGAAAATAGTGTATATTTGCCCTCGTTAATCCAAAGGCGTTGTTGCTGTATGGTTGACGGTTTTTATTAGACATATTGAGCTTGACGCTCTTGTTCTCCTATCGCAAAGTCTGGAAAACATTGCAAATGTGCGAGAATAAGAAGATGAGAGTTCACGTTTTAGGCGTGAATTATTCGTTCCCTTATTTGCACAATGGTATTTCCAGACACCAGCGATAGAAATAAGTGGTTAAACGAAAGGATTCATGCCTTTCTTTATGCTCTTATTTTAACAAAGCATCCTGTTCAGATGGCGGGTGTGCCGAAAACCGCATTTTCAGAGTAGGTATAAACAAACCTGACGTGCCGACAGGAAAAACGGCGGAGAATGTTATGAATCCACAAGTTGAAGAATTTATCCAAAAGCAAATTGAAAGGCAAAAAAAAGAGCAGGAAAACCATTTGATACAGTTGGGTTTATGTGAGTATGTTAAAGATGCAAAAAAAGAATACAGTCCTTGGCGCGATAAAGATTCTATAGAAATGGGATATAACTTGAAAGATGATAAAGGATATTATCGATATACAGGAGAAAAAAAAGCATTGGATATAACAGATGAAGAATATTCACTAATTTGTAAGTATTGTCCCAATTTAGATTCGGAAGAATCACAAAATAAACTCTTCCGCAACGCTGTTCTCGATAAATTAGAAGTGTTGCGTAAAATGATTAAGTTTTTTATGATAATAACAATAATAGAAATAGTGTGTGGTATAATTGTGGCATTAATAACAGTTTTATAATGGTGTTTTAGCAAATTAGACATTATACGGTAATTCTATATTTATGAATAGTTACTTTTTTATTGCAAAGGAAAACGGCGAGTTTGACCATATCCAGTGTATCCAAGATCTTGGATGTTGTTATTGGTGGAAGCGGAGTATAAAGAATATGGAGGTGGGCGATATTGTGTATCTTTTTATCTCGGATAAAATTCACGATCGTGTAATGTATAGGATGAAGGTTATTGATATACACAGCACTCGTGACGATGAAAAATATTGGAAAGAATTCAAACCTGATAACGATTGTTTCAAGTTTCAAAACATATCCCCAGTATATACAGGCAAGCACCTCAATCGTCAGGAATTGGAAGAACATGGTATAAGCCGTCATATTCAAAGACCCAAAAGATTAAATCAGGAGCAAGCAGACTGGTTAGAGAAATATTTCTAATGGATGAACTGCTCGAGATTATCGATAAGTCCATCTGCTCAAGAGTGACTTCATGTTCGACTTGACGCTGTCCGTGTCGCAGACACGTCATTCCAGTATCCCCGCACGTATTGTGGAGCTCTTCGCCGTGCTACTACAGGTATCCTGCGTGCCGGAAGCACGCTACTACTTCTTTCCCGTCAGCAGCTGCTGGATCTCGTTCAACTTCATGAGGGCTTCCACGGGCGTAAGGCTGTTGATGTTCAGTCCCACTATCACATCCTTCACCTCCAATAACAGCGGATCGTCCAGGTTGATGAAGCTGAGCTGGTAGCCCGGCGTGGATTTCTCAATGAGACTCTTGTCGCCGTTGGCCTTGTCGCGGGAGGTTTCCAGCTGTTTCAGGATTTCGTTGGCGCGCTTGAGTACCTGCGCGGGCATACCGGCCATGCGGGCTACATGAATACCAAAACTGTGCTCGCTTCCACCGGGTTCCAACTTTCTCATAAAGAAGACCTTATTGTCAATTTCCTTCACGGAGACATGATAGTTCTTGATGCGGTGGAATTGCGCCGCCATGTCGTTCAACTCGTGATAGTGCGTGGCGAAGAGCACCTTGGCACGATGGTACGGGTTTTCGTGCAGGTATTCGGCAATGGACCAGGCGATGGACACACCATCGTAAGTGCTTGTCCCTCGACCGATTTCATCCAGCAGGATCAGGCTTCTATTGGATATGTTGTTCAAAATGCTGGCCGTCTCGTTCATCTCCACCATAAAAGTGGACTCGCCGGTGGAGATGTTGTCGGAGGCGCCGACACGGGTGAAAACCTTGTCCACGATGCCGATGTCGGCACTTCTGGCGGGAACGAAACAGCCCATTTGGGCCATCAAAACAATGAGGGCGGTCTGGCGCAACAACGCCGACTTACCCGACATGTTGGGTCCCGTGATGATGATGATCTGCTGCTTGTCGTTATCCAGATAGATGTCGTTGGCGATATACGGCTCGCCAGGAGGCAGTTGTTTCTCGATGACGGGATGGCGCCCCTCCTTGATCTTGAGGGACGTGCCTTCGTTGATTTTAGGCTTGGCGTAGTTGTTGTCTTTGGAGACGTAGGCAAAACACAACAACACGTCCAGTCTTGCCGCCAAGCGGGCGTCCACTTGGATTAGGGTGATGTATTCGAGCAGACTGACGAGCAACTCGTTGTAGAGGCGGGCCTCGATTTCAAGCATACGGTCTTGGGCACCCAATATCTTGGACTCCAGCATCTTGAGTTCTTCCGTGATGTATCGTTCCCCGTTGGTGAGCGTCTGCTTGCGTGTCCACTCGGGTGGCACTTTGTCCTTGTGGGTGTTGGTGACCTCCAAATAATAGCCGAATACATTGTTGAAGCCGATTTTGAGCGAGGGAATGCCCGTGCGTTCCGATTCACGATGTTGGATTTCGGCCAAGACCTCCTTGCTGTTGGTGGCCAAGGCGAAGAGGTCGTCCAGTTCCTGGTCCACGCCACGGTTGAAGATGCCGCCTTTGCTCACCACCACGGGTGGGTCGTCTTGGATCTCTTTCTCGATGCGGGCGCATACCGATAGGCAGGGGTTGAACTGCTCGGCAATCTTGGCCAAGGCGGGATGGTCCGCCGTCTTGCAGAATTCCTGCATCTTCTCGATGGCCCGTAAGGCACGTCCCAACTGCAGAATTTCCCGCGGGTTGATCTTGCCCGTGGCAATCTTGGACACCATCCGTTCCAAGTCGCCCATCCGCTTGAGCGTGCCGAGGATGTCGTCGGAGAGTTGCTCGTGCTGGATGAAATAGTCCACAACGGAGAGACGCTCGTCAATCAAGACCTTCTCTTTCAGCGGCATAAGCATCCATTTGCGGAGCATTCTAGAACCCATCGGCGTCTGCGTCTGGTCGAGCACCTGCAACAGCGTCACGGCGTTTTCGTTGGGCGACTGCACCAGTTCCAGATTGCGGATGGTGAAGCGGTCGAGCCACACGTAGTGCTCCTCTTCGATGCGGTTGATCTTGTTGATGTGTTGTATGCGGTGGTTCTGTGTCTCGTATAGATAATGCAGCGCGGCACCGGCGGCGATGATGCCGCTGGGCAGGTTGTCCACCCCGAAACCCTTTAAGGAGGTGGTTTGGAAATGTTTGGTTAATAGTTCGTTAGCGAAGTCTGGTGCAAAGACCCAGTCATCCAGGGTGGAAAGCAGCATCTTCTCCCCGAAGTGTTCGCGGAAGGCGGCCGATTTGCCCTTTTGGATGACCAGTTCCGATGGTTTGAAGTTCTGGAAAAGCTTGTCGATGTAGTCGTAGTCGCCTTCGGCCACGTAGAACTCACCGGTGGAGATGTCCACGAATGCGATGCCGCAGATCTTCTCGGTGAACTGGATGGCGGCGAGGAAGTTGTTCTCGCGTTGTTCGAGCACTTTGTCGTTGACCGACACGCCCGGGGTTACCATCTCGGTGATGCCGCGTTTGACGAGGGTCTTGGTCAGCTTGGGGTCTTCCAACTGCTCGCAGATGGCCACGCGCAGGCCCGCGCGCACCAACTTGGGTAGGTACACGTCCAGCGCATGATGCGGGAAACCCGCTAACTCTGTCTGCGTGAGGCCCTTGCCGTGCTTGGTCAACGTGATGCCCAACACTTTTGACGAGGTAATGGCATCCGCCCCATACGTCTCATAAAAGTCACCGACCCGAAACAACAAGATTGCGTCCGGATGCTGTGCCTTGAAGCGGTTGTATTGCTTCATCAATGGGGTTTCTGCCGACTTTTCCATAGTTCTTTTTTGGAAGAGCAAAAGTACAAAAAAAGCGGTATCTTTGCACCCATAAAAACTTGATTATGGAAGGAAAAGTGATCATCGTTTCCGCCCCCTCGGGCGCTGGCAAGACCTCCATCGTGCAACACCTGCTCAAGGCCGTGCCGGAACTCAAGTTCTCCATCTCCGCCACCACCCGCAAGAAACGCGATTATGAAATAGATGGGAAAGACTACTATTTCATTACCCCTGAACAATTTAAGGATCGCCTGGCCAACGATGAGTTCCTCGAATGGCAAGAGGTCTACAAAGACCAATACTACGGCTCCCTCAAAAGTGAGGTGGAACGTATCTGGAATGAAGGCCAAACTGTCATCTTCGATGTGGATGTGCTCGGCGGACTCAATATCAAGGAGTTCTACGGCGACAAGGCCCTGGCTGTCTTTATCGAACCCCCGGCGATGGAGGAACTCGAAAATAGGCTTCGTAAACGTGGCACCGAGACCCCCGAGTCGTTGAAGAAACGCCTTGACAAAGCCGAATACGAGATTTCCTTCTCCAACCAGTTTGACAAGATTGTGTTAAACGATGACTTGCAAACCGCTCAGCAAGAGATGATCGACTTGGTGAGAGATTTCTTGAATGAAAAATAAGGATATGGACTATCAACATATATGCGAAGAGGTCGTCCTGCTGGCCCGTCACGTGGGCGTATGGCTCTGCAGCGAACGCCAGCGACTCAACACCATCAGCAAGTCGGCCAAAGGCGTGCACGACTATGTGACGCAGTTCGACAAGCAGTCGGAGCAAACCATCGTGACCCGGTTGAAAGAGTTGGTGCCCGATGCCGGCTTTATCGCCGAAGAAGGGACGGAATCGTTTCTTGCAGAGCATTATAATTGGATAGTGGACCCCTTGGACGGGACCACGAACTTCATCCACGGCCTGCCGCCCACGGCCATCAGTATCGCGTTGAAGGAAGATGATGATATGGTCGTCGGCGTGGTGTATGAAATATGGCGCGACGAGTGCTTCTACGCCTACAAGGGCGGAAAGGCCTATCTGAACGGCCGACCCATTCACGTTACGGACTGCCCTAACTTGAATGCCTCTCTCTTGGCCACGGGTTTCCCCTATTCGGATTTCTCCATCTTGAAACCTTTTATGTCTTTGATGGAGTGGTCGATGGAACATACCCACGGCTTGCGTCGGCTGGGTTCGGCGGCCACGGATGTGGTCTATGTGGCCTGCGGCCGGTGCGATGGCTATTTTGAATATGGTATGAAACCCTATGACGTGGCCGCCGGCGCTTTCATCGCCCAGATGGCAGGTGGTGTCGTGTCCGACTTCTCGGGTGGCGACAACTGGCTCTTTGGCGGCGAGATCGTAGTGGCGGGACAGCAACTCTTTCCCGAACTACAGCAGACGGTAATGAGATTTTTGAAATAATCGCCTATGAAACACATCGCCATCATCGGGGCCGGCGCTTCCGGACTGTTTCTCGCCAAACAATGTTCGGGCGATGACCGCCTGCAGGTGTTCGTGTTCGAGAAAAGCAAGAATGTGGGCACCAAACTGCGCGCTTCCGGCGGCGGCAAGGCCAATATCTTCAACGACAACATCACTCCTGAAGGCTACAACCATCCCGATTTCGCCCGACACCTGCTTCAAAAGGTGACCCCTGATATTCTGCGACAAGAGTTCGAACGGGTGGGCTTGCGGATGATTACGGACGAAGAGGGACGCGTCTATCCAATGTCGCAGTTCTCTCGCACCGTGGTCGACATATTGTGCGATAATCTTGCGCCGAACGTTCATCTCGAAACGGAACACGAAGTGAAACGCGTGGCGCAAAAAGACGGCTTCTGGTACGTGGACGATTGTCCAGTGCCGTTTGACCATATCGTGTTCGCCTCGGGAACGACGGCCAATATGATACTCCAAAACCGCAAGCACTATAATGCTTATCTGGATTCTTTAGGATTGAAAATCAATAATCTGCAACCATCCTTAGTCGGCTTCAAGATCAAGGATTATCCTAAAATCCTCTCGGGCTGCCGCGTCCACGTGATCGCTTCGCTTTACCATGGCGACACGCTGGTCCATCGCGAACCCGGCGAGGTGACCTTCAAGGACGATGGCATCTCCGGCATCGTCATCCTGAATCTGTCAGCATACTACAACCGATTGGACGACAAGCAAAATTGTTCCATTGAGTTGAATTTTCTCTACCAAGATGAAGATTACGATGTAAATCAACATCTTGCAAAATATCATTCACTGAAAGGGCTTTTGCATCCGCAGTTGAACGATCTATACGAACAGAGGCCGTTCGACGTCAAGAAATTCAGATTGGAGATTGACGAGCCCTATGACTTGGCCTTCGCGCAGGTCTGCCACGGAGGCATCGACATTGCTGAGGTGGACGACCATTTCGCTTTGAAAAGATGTCCGGGCATATATGTCATGGGGGAAATGTTGGATATGGACGGGGTCTGTGGCGGTTACAACCTGTTTTTCGCCTTCGCTTCAGCGCTGATTGTATTTGAGAATTTATAATGAGAAATGTGGAATGGGCAATTTCCCCATTTCTTATTCCCCATCCCTAATCACTCTGTTTGCGGCCATATAGGGTGAAATCCGTTTTTCGCGGATGAGCGGCAGCAGGCGCTCTATCTCTGCGGCCTTTTCCTCGTTGTTGTAGAAGTCGTTCTGCAACGTGAAGTTGATCCAGTTGTAGAAGATGTTGATATTCTGCTCGGTACGGTTCTTCTCGAAGTAGCCGTTGTCTTTGGTAAGGGCCTCGTATTGTTTGATCATATTCCAGACCTTGTCGATGGCGAAGCCTTCGAGGGCGGAGCAGACTTCGACGGGCACGGTCCAGTTGTTCTCGTTCTTGGGGAAGAGCTTGAGGGCGGCGCGGTATTGTGCTTGGGCGCCGACGGCCTTCGACTTGTTGTCGCCGTCGGCCTTGTTGATGACCAGGCCGTCGGCCATCTCCATAATGCCGCGTTTGATGCCCTGCAGTTCGTCGCCGGCGCCAGCCAGCATAAGCAGGAGGAAGAAGTCGACCATCGACTTGACCACGGTCTCGGACTGGCCCACGCCGACGGTCTCCACGAGGATGACGTCAAAGCCGGCGGCCTCGCAGAGCACGATGGTCTCGCGGGTTTTGCGGGCCACGCCGCCGAGGGTGCTGCCGGAGGGCGAAGGGCGGATGAAGGCGTCCGGGTCGACCGAGAGGGCCTCCATTCTCGTCTTGTCGCCGAGAATGCTGCCCTTGGTGCGCTCGCTGCTGGGGTCGATGGCCAACACGGCCACCTTGTGCCCTTGCGAGGTCAGCATCTTGCCGAAGGCCTCGATGAAGGTGCTCTTGCCCACGCCCGGCACACCGGTGATGCCTATACGCATTGAACGGCCGGAGTGGGGGAGACAACGCTCGATGATCTCCTGTGCGATGGCCAAGTGCGTGGGGTTGGCACTCTCGATCATCGTGATGGCACGGCTCAAAATCATCCTGTTGCCGTCGAGTATACCTTTTACGTAGTCGTCCGTCGTCAGATTGCGCCGCTGGCGCTTGACCAAATGCGGATTTACCTGCGAAGGCTGCTCTATGCCCTCACGCTCCGTCAATGCCGATTGAAAAAACCTTTCCATAAATTGTTAATGCGTTATTTCTTCCTCATGATGAGGCACAATACATGGCGCCTCTACCACTCCTCATTCCTAATTCCAAAATTAAACTCCACCGCTTCCTTCATCGACGCAAAATAGTGGAAGTGCATATCCTTCACCAAGTCTTCTGTGATGTCCTCGATGTCTTTTTTGTTGTCCTTGCACATCACAATATCATAAATGCCGCTCCTTTTGGCCGCCAGGATCTTCTCCTTGATGCCGCCCACGGGCAGCAGTGTGCCGCGGAGGGTGATTTCGCCCGTCATCGCAATCTTGTCGCGTATGGGCTTCTGGGTGAAAGCGGAGATGAGGGCCGTGAGAATGGTGATGCCCGCGGAAGGACCGTCTTTTGGGGTGGCGCCTTCGGGCACGTGCACGTGGACCTTGTTCTTCTCAAAGACGGATGCGTCTATGCCGTAATCGCTGGCGTGTGCCTTGAGGTATTCGTAGGCGATGGTGGCTGACTCTTTCATCACGTCGCCCAGGCTGCCCGTCATCGTGAGTTCGCCTTTGCCCGGACTGGTGAGGGCCTCCACGAAGAGTATCTCGCCGCCTACGGCGGTCCAAGCCAGTCCCGTGGCTACGCCAGGCACGGAGTGGTCGAATGCCTTCTCCATCTGGAAGATCGGGGCCCCGAGCATATCCTTGAGCATCTTGGGCTCAATGGTCCCGTCGGTGGCGTTCTGTTGAACATATTGGGCCGCTTGCTTGCGGATGACTTTGGCAATGGTGCGTTCCAATGTACGTACGCCCGCCTCACGAGTGTAGTCGTTGATGATGGCCTGTATGGCGGAATCCTTGAACTTCAACTTGTCCTTACCCAATCCATTCTCTTCCATCTGCTTGGGGATGAGATGCTTCTTGGCGATGTTGAGTTTTTCCTCGGCCAAATAGCCGGGTATCTCGATAATCTCCATACGGTCGAGCAGGGCGGGGTGGACGTTGTTGAGACTGTTTGCCGTGGCGATGAAGAGCACGCGAGAGAGGTCGAAAGAGGTCTCCAAGTAGTTGTCGTAGAAGGCGTTGTTCTGTTCGGGGTCCATCACCTCAAGCAGGGCGGCGGAAGGGTCGCCTTGCACGTTCATACCAGACACCTTGTCGATTTCGTCGAGTACGAACACAGGGTTGGCATAGCCGGCCTTGCGCATACTCTGGATAATGCGGCCAGGCATAGCGCCGATGTAGGTCTTGCGATGACCGCGGATCTCCGACTCGTCGCGGAGGCCACCCAGGGAAACGCGCACGTACTTGCGCCCCAACGCTGCAGCGATGGACTTGCCCAACGAGGTCTTGCCCACGCCCGGAGGACCGGCCAGACAAAGGATGGGCGACTTCATATCGCCTTTCAATTTCAAAACGGCCAAATACTCTATGATGCGCTCTTTCACCTTCTCCAGTCCGTAGTGGTCCTTGTCCAAGGCCTTGCGTGCCTTCTTGAGGTCGAAGTTGTCCTTGCTGTATTCGTTCCACGGCAGGTCGACGAAGAGTTCAAGGTAGTTGAGCTGCACCGAGTAGTCGGGGGCCATCGGACTGGTCCGCTGCAGTTTTTCCAGCTCCTTGTTGAAAAGTTCGCCGGTCTCCTTGTCCCATTTCTTCTTGGCGGCGCGCTTTTTCAAAGACTCCACATCCTTTTCGGCAGGAGAGCCGCCCAGCTCTTCCTGGATGGTCTTGATTTGTTGGTTGAGGAAATACTCGCGCTGTTGCTTGTCCATCTCCTGTCGCGACTTGTCCTGGATTTGGTTCTTGAGTTCGGCCATCTGCAGGTCACGGCGCAGGAGGTTGAAGACCGACTCGGCCCGCTTTACGATGTCCTCGGTCTCGAGTATGCCCTGCTTTTCTTCCAAGGATGCCGATACATTGGAGGTTAAGAAGTTGAGTAGAAACACGTTGCTCTCGATGTTCTTGAGCGCGAAGGAGGCTTCGCGAGGGAGCGTGTTAGATATTTTGATCAGGCGGGCTGCGGTGTCGCGTATGGTGGAGATGAGGGCTTTGAAGCTCTTCTGACCCGTAATGTTGGTGTCGAAATCGTTGGAATGGAAGGGCAGGGTGGAGCACTTGAAGTAGGGCTCGGTTTGGGTGATCTCGTTGATTTGGAAGCGGCGGATGCCCTGCACAATGATAGTCACGCCGCCATCGGGCATCGTGATGTATTTCAGGATGTGGGCCAGCGTGCCGATGTGGAACAGATCTTCAAAGGTTGGCTCGTCCACGTCGTTGAAACGTTGGGCCACCACGCCGATCGGACGGTCAGTGTGCGCATACTCTTGGGCCAAGCGGATGGACTTGGTGCGTCCCACGTTGATGGGAATGACCATCCCGGGGAACAAAAGCGTGTTGCGCAGGGGAAGCAGGGCGATTTCATCGGGGATTTTCTCCTCCCGCAACTTGTTCTCGTCCTCTAAGGAGAACAAAGGGATGAAATTGGCTTCGCTATTCATAAATTCCTCTAACAAGGATGTCTCTTTCATACTAGAATATAATGTTTTATATAAAAAAACGACCTCTTTCGTGGTTGCAAAAAAGGTAAGCAAAAGTACAAAAAAAAACTGACCTTTCTTGAGGTACAAAAAAGGTCAGCAAAAGTACAAAATATTATGGATGTTATTTCGTCTTGTTTCCCTCCAAGTGACGGGCGTATTTGTTGCGGAACTTGTCCACACGACCAGCGGTGTCCACCAATTTCATCTTACCGGTGAAGAACGGATGAGAAGTGTTGGAAATTTCCAACTTGACCAACGGATATTCATTGCCGTCTTCCCATTGGATCGTGTCCTTCGTGGCAACTGTGGATTTTGTCAAAAATGCATAATCATTTGACATGTCTTTAAATACGACAGTTCTATACTCTTTGGGATGGATATCTTTCTTCATTGTCTTAATGTTTTTATTGCCTAAAAATTTTGGACTGCAAAAATACACTTTTTTTGATATAAACCACATGATGTTGGAAAAATATTCCAACAAGGCTTTTATTTTACTCTAAGTTTCTGTCCTTCAGATATTTTATCGGGATTTTCCAGGTTGTTCAACTGTAAAATACGCTCTATTGTGGTATGATAATCGAGTGAAATTCGGTAAAGACTCTCCCCTTTTTGGACTATATGATACTCTGCATCGGTAGGATTCGTCACTTTTGGGGAAGATGATGTACGTCCTCCGGAGGGAGAAGCTCCCATGTCATCGACGGAAACAGGGCGTATATCGTCGGAACTGAGGGATAACGAGTTTTTGATAAGCATCTCGTTATCAAAGTCAATCATCAATTCAGGATTAAAATGCTCATTCATAAATCTGGTCTCAAAGTGCAGCGTGCAGTCCGTCGCTTTGCCGCTTTTGCCAGCTTGGCCAATGATGTCGCCGGCATTGACAATCTGGCCGGGACGCACACATAACTTGTCCAGGTGTGCATAAACCGTTTCCAATCCGTTGTAATGGCGTACCACCACCATCAGCCCGTAGGGGCCGTATGGCTTGGCCATGCGCACGACGCCATCAAAGCAGCTCCTTACCAATGTTTGGTACTCTACCGATAAATCAACACCCGGATGGAACTCTCCTTTTTTTGTACTTCCGTAATGCTGGGTGATTTCATTATAGGTGCATGGAAGCTGGAAAGGATGATTGCCTTCTTGTACAAGCAATAGCATCAGTCTGTCGTCGGAGAAGGGAATATCCAGGGCCCGGCTTCTGAGATTCTCGACATCCCAGAAACGGTTGTACAGTCCATAGGCCGGTATTTGATAGGTTTCGCTGATGAGGGGATAAGCAGTGCTTATGCGAACAGTGGAGTCAATAACTACAGGAGTGGTGTCGCTGAGCATAAGGTTTTGTGTATATTCGGTCACGTCGAGATTCTGTGCCATCAAAGTGGCGCTGCACATACACCATAATATGAACCAAAACCGCCGCATAATGATTATGAATTAATCTTGTCGATGATAGATGTTGTGGAGAACCCAGGCACGAGCGGTACGGTGAGCACTTTGCCCCCGCGGGCGCGCACGATGTCGGCCCCCACGATGTTGTCTACCTGATAGTCACCACCCTTGACCAGCACGTCGGGCTGCACTTTCGCGATGAGGTTGTAAGGAGTGTCCTCGTCGAAGATGGCCACGTAGTCCACAATCTCCAAGGCGGCCAAGACCAAAGCGCGGGCGTCCTGCGAGTTGACGGGGCGTTCCTGGCCCTTCAGCCGACGGACGGACGCATCGCTGTTGAGTCCCACGACCAGCAGGTCGCCCATCTGCCGAGCCTGTGCCAAATAGGTGACGTGCCCGCTGTGCAAGATGTCGAAACAGCCATTGGTGAAGACCACACGACCGCGATGCAACTCTTCTCCGTACTTGGTGAAGAAGTCGGCATCGACGATTTTGTTCCGTATGTGTTCAAGAAAAGGCATAACTTATGGGTTGACGACGTTTTCTTCGGTAGGTTTATTTCTTCTTTGATAAAAAGCAGCCAAGATCAGGGAGGCAAAGCCCAAGACTAAGACGATGACCGTCTGCAGGATCCAGCCAATCCAGCCTGCGGCGAGACCTTGAGTGTAGTTGATACCGTACATATAGACAATGCCGGCGGCGATGAGCGGATAGGAACCCAGACCGCCTTGCGTGATCATAAAGGCAATGGTGCCGAACACCAGCACGCAAAACGCTGCTTGCGGAGGCAATGGACGCAGATAGGGTATGGCCACGAACACGAAATAGGTGCCGAGGAAATAAAAAATCCACAATAGAACGGTCCAGATCACATAACGCCAAGGATGCGGCAGATCCTTGATGGAGATGATGCCTTGCCAAATGCCGGCGAAGAATTGGTGGATCTTGGCGAAAAACCTGTTTTTGATCCACCATTTACGCGTTAAGCGCAAAATCAGCCAAATGGTGAGTATAAGACCTAACAATACGTAAATGAAATAGTTGCCAATCAGTGACAATCCCTTTTGTTCCATCCACATCTTGATGGTGGTGGGAGGAGTGGTTCCATGGTCGATGATGACGTTGGTGAGCGCGCCTTGATTCATGCCGATGGCAAAAAACAACAACACTATCCAACAAATCATATCTACGGCTCTTTCCGTAAATACAGTGCCGAGAGTCTTCTGGAAGGGCACGCGCTCGAATCGTTGCAGGAACGAGCATCGCAGAATCTCACCTAGGCGAGGAATGGCCAGATTTGCCAAGTAACAGACCATCACCGAATAAAAGACCATCGAATTGCGGGGCTTGTAGCCCATTGATTCCAAGAGCAGACGAGCCCTGACTGCGCGGCAGACATCTGCCAAGATAGCCATGAGCGCAGAACAACCCAAGACAAACCAACACATCGGGTTGTTGATGGTGGCCATGGCGTTCCAGATGGAGTTGAAATCATCTTTGCTGAGGGAACGCAATGACAGCCAAACGAAAAACACGCCCAACCCGACGAAGACGACGAACTGGACGACGGTTTTTATGATGTTCCGTTTCTTCTCGGTCTTGGTCTCGCCTAGTACCGCTGGTGATAACTTTTCTTGTGTTTTATTGGCGTTTTCCATTTATAAACTTCCTTATATTAATGTTTAGGATATCCATCCGAATGGATGGGGCTCCAATGGCAGTTTCGCCAGAGGATGATAATCGCCGACAAGTCCGACGGGTTTGGAATTACGGATATCGTAAACGATTTGGATGCAGTTACGCACCTCATCCAAGCCAAAACCTTTACCGTTGAGAATGTTTTTATAGCTTTCCGTATGCAAATCGTTGAAGCCGCCGCTGAATTCGAACTCTTCGTTGCCGATGGTGATGCAGCGGTAGGTGCGCAATCCCTTGGCGGCCACATCCGGAGGTAGGGTGTTGGCGTTGATGCTGAGGAAATAGCGCACACGGGCCCTCTTGAAGCGGAGGAATCCGGCCACGCGGTCGTGCGTGCTCACGTGCACGATGTTCTCCTGGATGGGACCGAAAATGTAGTACAACATGTCGTAGAAGTGGATGCCGATGTTGGTGGCGATGCCACCGCTCTTGCGCGGATCCCCTTTCCAGGAGGTGTAGTACCATTTGCCACGGGTGGTGATGTAGGTCAAATCCACATCGTAGACCTTGTCCTGCGGACCTTCGTCCACCTTCTTCTTCAAGGCTATGATAGAGGGGTGCAAACGGAGTTGCAAGATGTTGCTCACTTTGTGGCCCGTCTCTTGCTCAATGCGCTGCAGGGCGTCCACGTTCCAGGGGTTGAGCACCAACGGCTTCTCGCAGATGACATCGGAACCCAGTCGCAAAGCGTAACGCGTGTGCGAGTCGTGCAAGTAGTTGGGTGTACATACCGATACGATGTCGATCTTCTCGTCGGTGTTCTTGATTTTGGTGCAGTGACGGTCGAACAACTCCTGCTCGGTGAAGAAAGAGGCATTGGGAAAGAAACTGTCGATAATACCTACACTATCGCAAATGTCGTACGCTGACACAAGGTTGTTGCCCGTGTCCTTGATGGCTTTCAAATGCCTCGGCGCTATGTAACCGCCCACTCCTATGATGGCGAAATTCTTCATTCTGTCTCTGTTGTTTTTTCTTGATTGTCGATGGCCTCGAACACCGAGTTGTTGCTCTTGAATTCGGGCACCACCCTTTTCATTTGGCTCACAATTGTAAATTCGTCTTCATCTTGAAACTCAATGAGCTTCTCAATCTTGGGAACCAGTTCGTCGTAATTATAGCTGCGGACCTTGGCAATCTTGATCTTGTCATTGTCGGTCTTGATAGTGTTCTCTTCATCGGCCAACAACTCTTCGTATAGTTTCTCACCAGGACGCAAACCTGTATATTGAATGGAGATATCTTTGTTGAGGGTGAGACCGGAGAGCTGGATCATTTTCTTGGCCAAGTCACTAATACGTATAGACTTGCCCATGTCGAAGATGAAGATTTCACCGCCCTTGCCCATGGCTCCGGCGGTCAACACCAACTGACAGGCCTCGGATATGGTCATGAAATAGCGCGTGATGTCCGGATGGGTCACGGTCACGGGTCCTCCGTTCTCGATCTGCTTGCGGAAGATGGGAATGACGGAGCCGTTGGAATCCAGTACATTGCCAAAACGCGTGGTGATGAACTTGGTGGTGTCCTGGTGGAAATTCAAGGCCTGAACGTACATCTCGGCAATACGCTTGGAGGCACCCATCACGTTGGTGGGGTTGACAGCTTTGTCGGTAGACACCATCACGAACTTTTGGACCCCATATTGTACGGCCAGGTCGGCCAGCAACTTCGTGCCACCCACGTTGGTCTTGACGGCGGAACGCACGTTTTTCTCCATCATCGGCACGTGTTTGTATGCCGCCGCATGGAAGATGACATTGGGATGGTAGGTCTCGAACAACCGTGTCATCTGCGCTTTATCGCAAATGCTGTGGATGTGCAAGTGTATGTCTTCCATGCCGTTGGCCTGCATTAGATCGCCTTGTAGGAAGAAACAGGGCGTCTCCGCTTCGTCCACCAAAACCAACTGCTTGTATTTGAAACTCAACAATTGTCTAACAATCTCGCTACCAATGGATCCTGCCGCCCCAGTGATCATGATGGTCTTATTGTTCAATTCTGAGTTGAGCAAGGAGAGATCCAATTGTATGGGATTGCGCTCCAAAAGATCTTCGATTTTGACTTTCTTGATCTGTTTGAAACTCAAGTTACCGTTGAGCCAGCGAGATACCGGCGGAACCTTCAACACTTTAACGTTGTAGGGCAACGCAGTGTCCGTGATTTCCTTCACCTTGGCGTTGCTGATTTTTTGCACGGCAATGATGAGGAAGGATATGTTGTTGACACTTAGGTATTCGTCCAGATGTGTGTAATCGTATACCGGGAGACTCTCCAATTGCATGCCCACCTTGGAAGGGTCTTCATCGAAGAAGGCCAAAACGTTGTATTTGCTGGCGTTATCACGATCGATGGTACGCTTAGTGATGATACCCGAGTCGCCTGCGCCGAAGATGATGATGTTCTTGCGGGAACGAGTAGGATTCATCGTCTCCAAATAATACATCTTGAAAATCAAACGATAGACCAATAACAACACGATGGAAATGAAAAATTCAATAATCCATACGGAGTTGGGTATCAGGAACTTACTCTTGATGGAGAAAACAATGACATTGATTAGGGCAATGCATAAGGAGCCCATAAAACAGGAGAGGAAGATCTTTACAACATCTTTGGTGCTGGTATAGCGGATTACCAAATGATGGGTTTGGAAAATCTGGAAGAAAACAAAACGTATGGTGAGTATGATGAGAGGAGCATAAATCCAGTCGGTGAAATTAAGGGGAGAAGGGAATTTGAAGTTATCACGGATGAGCAAAGACAAGAATACAGAGATCACCACGATAAGTAAGTCAAGAGTCATCACTAGCCAAGGCGGGGTGATGTGCAACTTTCGGATTCTCAGATATATCTTTTTAAATGGTGTTGCCATAGACAATAACTATCCAAAATAAAGGGCGGCAAAGATACAAAAAAATCACTCCTTTACGTACACACGGGGCACGCGCTTGGATATGCGGGTGAGGAGCTCGTAGCTGATGAGTCCGGCGGCCTCGGCCATATCGGCCACGGTGTTGCCCTCGCCATAGACGGTGACCTCGTCGCCTTCGTGTACGGAGAGCCCTGTGACGTCAAGCATACACATATCCATACAGATCTTGCCGATGATGGGCACTTTCTGGCCTTGTATCAGTACGGCGCCCTTGCCGTTGGCCAACTCCCTCGGGTATCCGTCGGCATAGCCAATCGGGATGATGGCCACTTGGGAGTCGCGCTTGAGTCGGTAACTGCGGTTGTAGCCGATGGTCTCGCCTGCCGCGATGTATTTCACCTGTGTCACGACGGTCTTGAGCGTGGCCACATTGTGCAGTTTGGCAGCCACCTCGGGAATCTCGGAGCAGCCGTACAAGCTGATGCCTAGTCGCACCATGTCGAACTGCGACTCGGTGAACCGGTATATGCCGGCACTGTTGAGAATGTGGCGCAGGATCTTGTGGTCGAAGGCGCCACACAGCTGGTCTGTCATACGGGTGAACAGGGCGATTTGCTTGCGGGTGTACTCGTCCTCGTGCGGGTCTTCCGCCGCTGCCAAGTGCGAGAACACGGAGGCGATATGCAATTGCGGGTTGGCCTTCACCATCGCAATGAGTTTGGGCAGGTCTTGTTCGTCGAAGCCCAAACGGTGCATCCCCGTGTCCAACTTGATGTGGATGTTGAACTGCTGGATGTTCGGGTGTCGCCGCAAAACCTTCTCCAACTCTTGGAGATAGTAGAAGTTGAAGATTTCGGGTTCGAGGTTGTGTTGTACCATCACATCGAAACTGTGCGCTTCGGCGCCCAGCACGATGATGGGGGTCTGGATGTGGCGCTTGCGCAGGCGTACGCCTTCGTCGGTATAGGCAACCGCCAAATAATCAATATGTTGGTGTATGAGTTCGTTAACCAGTTCCACGTCCCCGAGGCCGTACGACTGTGCCTTCACCATTGCCACCATCTTGGTTTGCGGCTTGAGCAGGGCCCGATGGATGGCCAGGTTGTGAGCCAAGGCGGGCAGACTTACGTTGAGGATGGTGAGGTGGGTCTTGTGCTGCAGTTTGGCCACGACCCGCTCGAAATGGAAACTGCGCGCACCTTTTACCAGGATGGTCTCGTAGGCGAAGTCGGGAAGCAACTCCAACAAATTGTCGGTGTCGGCGTAGAATAGGCACTCCGGCAAGTCAAAGCGCTCACGGTGGGCCACAAAGCCCTCTCCTACGCCAAGAAGCCGTTGCACATCGTGACGCTTCAACTGTCGGTTGAGGTCGTCGTAGTCGGCGTCGCTCAGCGTGCCTACTTGCTCGAAGTCGGAGAGGATGACCGTCTTCTTGGGCAGTTGCCGCTGCGTGTCGAGGAAGTCGAGCGCGGCATTGAGGGCGTTCCTGTCCAAGCTGTAAGTGTCGTTGATGATGACGGTATGGTTGCGCCCCTGCAGGATCTCGAGCCGCATATTGATGTGCGTGAGATGGACGAGTCGCTGGTCGATGACCTCCGGAGGGATGCCCAGCACGAGCATCGTGATGATGGCGTGGGTAGCGTTCTCTATGGAGGCGGCGTCAATGAAGGGGATGGGGTAGCCGTGGCCTTGTATGGTAGCCAGAGTCTTGTTTCCTACTACTTGATAAAGAACGGGATAGACGGCGTTTGGACTGCCCCACGAAATCTTTTCGAGAGAATCGTATTCGGGTAGGGTGAGCAGCGTGTTGAGTTCGATGTTGTCGTCGTGGTAGATGAGTTTGTCGGCGTGTTGGAAGAGTTTGAGCTTCTCAAGGGCTTTTTGGTTTTGGTTCATAAAGAACTGGGCGTGGGCCATTCCGATATTGGTGAGGATGCCGATGGTGGGGCGGATGATTTCAGCCAAATGTTGCATTTCATCGGGACGGGAGATGCCGGCCTCGAAGATGGCCAGGTCGTGATCCTCCGACATCCGCCATACCGAAAGCGGCACGCCGAGTTGGGAGTTGTAGCTGTCGGGACTCTTCACGAGGTGGAAGGAGTCTTGGAGCATTGTGGCGAGCCACTCCTTGACGATAGTCTTGCCGTTGCTGCCCGTGATGCCGATGACGGGATAGTGGAATTGGGCGCGGTGGTGCCGTGCGAGGGCTTGCAGGGCGGCCAAGGGAGAGGGCACGACCAGAAAATTGCAATTCTGGTCAAGGGCAGCGGGAAGCGTGGATACCACAAAGTTCCGCACTCCCGCTTCGATGAGGTCAGGGATGTATCGATGTCCGTCGTTACGGGCAGTCTTCAAGGCGAAGAAGAGCGTCTCCGAGGGACGGTCCACCTTCCTACTGTCGATGCAGAGACGGGAGATCCGGCGCGACCCGTCCGCAATATGACAATCGGTGTGCTCAAGGATTTTGGTTATGGTGTTGAAATCCATCATTATGTTTTTTTGATTCTACAATTTGTCTATCGCCTCCGTCAGCCGCGACCATTCGTATTTTTTCTTCTCCTCCAGGATGTTTTGCTCGAAATCGGCTTGGCGGCTGTTTTCGTAGAAGTCGCACAGGGCGTCGGCGATTTGGGTGGCGTCGGGTTCCACCACGTAGCCGATCTTGCCGTCGGGCACGATTTCGGCCAAGCCACCCACGTTGGTCACGAGCATCGACTTCTCGAAATGGAAGGCGATTTGAGTCACGCCGCTTTGCGTGGCGGTCTTGTAGGGTTGCGTGATGATGTCTGCTGCGTTGAAGAAGCACTTTACACGGTCGTTGGGGATGAAGTCGGCGTGGAGCACCACCTTGTCGCGGATGTTGAGGTCGTCGATGAGTTTTTGGTAAGGTGCCTCGTCTTCGTAGAACTCGCCTGCCACGATCAGTTTGACAGGTAGTTTGCGCAGTCGCTCGTCGGCGAAGGCGTGCAGAAGCAGGTCTAAGCCTTTGTAGGCGCGGATGAAACCGAAGAAAAGGGCGTAGCGGCAGGCAGGGTCCAACCCCAGTTGCTGCAGGGCCGTCTCGCGGGAGGTGCGCTCGCCGTAATGGTCGTAGATGGGGTGGGGGGAGAAAGTCTTGGGGCAGTTGCGCTTGTCGAACTTCTCGATGTCGTGCACAACGGACTCTGAGAGCGCCACGAAGGCGTCCACGGACTTGACGAAATAGGGCGGCAGCAACTTGTCCAGGATGTTGGGCTCGTGAGGTATCATATTGTGGACCAGCGCGATGACCTGCGTGGTCTTGTTTTTGCGTGCTCGTCTGGCGATGGTGCCCATACAGGGGGCCATAAAGGACATCCAATAGGCGAATATCACCTTGTCGGGCCGCTTGCGGGCAATCTCGTTGCCCACCTTGACCCAGTTGAACGGGTTGCAGGAATTGACCTTGCGGTGGATGACCAATTGTTCGGGCGTGGGGTCGTCGCTGTATTGTGTTTTCCCGGGGAAGAGGAAGTTGGGGTATTGGAGTGTGAAGGTGTAGACCTCCACGTCGTGCCCCTGGCGCACGTACTCGAGGGCCAACCGCTCGTTGAAGGCGGCCAGTCCGCCCCGGTAGGGATATGCCGTTCCGACAATGATGAGTTTCATAGGAAATGACTTTGAACGGCAAAGATAGGTATTTTTTCGTACTTTTGCCGTTTTAAAATTTGAAACGAAAAACAACCGAAATATGAAACCGATTCTGAAGAAAACCTTAATTCACGGAGGTGTCATCCTCTTCTTCTTCCTTGTGGCCGCCATCTACATGGCACCCGCTTTCGACGGTAAAATCATCCAACAGGGAGATGCACTCAAATGGAAGGCCATGGCCAAAGAGCAACTGGACTTTCATGAGAAGACCGGCGAATACACCACCTGGACAAGCTCCATGTTCAGCGGGATGCCGTCGTACCAGGTAACCAACCCGCCCTCCAAATCCATCTTTAACAAAATAGAGAATGTCCTGAATTTGAACTACATAGGATACAGCGGGAACATCGGCATCATTTTTCTCTATCTTATTGGTTTTTATGTGGCTCTGATAGCCATCGGAGCATCTCCATGGCTAAGTTTGTTAGGGGCATTGGCCTTCGGATTGGGTAGTTACAACATTATCATCATAGAAGCGGGTCACATCACCAAAGCATACGCAATGTCCATGATGGCCCCCATCTTAGGTGCAATGCTCCTCATCCTGAAACGCAAGAAATACCTATTGGGAGGCCTTCTTTTCGCCCTGGCATTGGGCATCCAGATTGCCTGCAACCACATTCAGATCACCTATTACACCATGTTGATCGGGCTTATACTTGGACTTGTATATCTGGTTTATGCTATCAAAGACAAGGAGTTCAAGTCATTGCTTTTGGGCGTGGGGGTGATGTTGATCGGTATTGGATTTGCCATTGGCGCAAACGCCAGACTGCTGTTCATCAACCAGGAGTATGTAAAATACACGATGCGCGGTGGTTCTGAGATTACTGTGACCCCGGAAGACCTCTATAAGGATGGTGAAGCCAAGTCCATTGCGGCCTCCGATGGTCTGGACATCGACTACGCATACAGCTGGAGCTACGGCAAGGGCGAGACCTACACGCTGCTTGTTCCCGGCTCATACGGCGGCGGTTCTGGCGAGATGGTTGGCACGGACTCCGAGTTCTATAAGAACTTCCGCCAGAAACAGGCGCCGCTCTATTGGGGCGACCAACCTTTCACCTCCGGCCCGGTCTATTTCGGAGCCATCGTCATCTTCCTGTTCGTACTCGGCCTTTTCGTGGTGAAAGGTCCCGAACGTTGGTGGATCCTCATCGCCACCATCCTCGCCATCCTCATGTCGTGGGGCAAAAACCTGATGGGTTTCAACAACTTCCTGTTCGAGCACCTGCCCCTCTACAACAAGTTCCGCACTCCATCCATGAGCCTCGTGATGGCCAATGTGACGATGGTACTTATGGCCATATTAGCCTTGAAAGCCATCTTCGACAAGGAGAATCCGATTGATCGGAAGAAACTGAACCTCGGCCTTTACATCTCCACGGGCATCACCGCTGGCTTCATCCTACTGATGATGGCGCTGTCGGGCAACTTCTCCTTCTCCGGCGCGAGTGACGTGCAGATGGCCTCGCAATACGGAACCCAGTGGGATATGATCAAGGATGTGCTAGTCAAGGACCGCAAGGCCCTCTTTATGGCGGATTCCTGGCGTTCACTCATCCTGATTTTAGTGTCCGCCGTCTTCCTGTGGCTCTACATCAATGAGAAAATCAAACAATCCGGCATCATCATCGGTGTCTTGGCCTGCCTGGTACTGTTCGACCTGTGGGGCGTCGATCGTCGCTACCTCAACGACTCCAACTTCGTCAGCGAGAAGCGTCTCAAACTCAAACCGTCGCAGACCGACCAAATGCTGGACCAGTACGCCGCCCAATTCAAGGACGAAGACTATCGCGTGTTTGATCTCTCGGTAAACACCTTCAACGATTCTTACCCGTCTGCCTTTCATCACCAAATTGGCGGTTACAGCGCAGCAAAACTGCGTCGTTATCAGGATATTATAGACTTCTATCTGTCTCGTCACATCAACACCGGCGTACTCAACATGCTGAACACCCGCTACGTGGTGGTGCCTGGGCAAAACGGACAGCCTATGGTGCAGCGCAATCCCGATGCCTTGGGCAATGCCTGGTTTGTGGATCAATATCAGCTGGTGAATGATGCCAATGCGGAAATATTGGCTCTCAACGAGTTGAATCCGGCTGACACGGCTGTCATTGACAAGCGTTTCGCCGAAATGGTGCAGGGCAAAAACTTGGAGCGCGACAGCAACTCGGTCATCGTGATGGAGCACCAGAAACCGTACAACCCTGACTATGTGGTCTATAAGTCCAAGAGTGCCAAAGATCAGCTGGCTGTCTTTTCAGAGGTCTATTACGCCCCCGACTGGCGCGCTTACATCGACGGCAAGCCAGCCGACTACTTCCGCGCCAACTACATCCTGCGCGCCATGGTGATTCCCGCCGGCGAGCATAGAATCGAGTTCAAAAACGAAGCGCCACTGATGCACAAACTGGACAAGGTCTCCGTGATTTGTTCCATCCTGTTCGTGCTGGCAGTGGCAGGTTCGTTGGTGTTGTATTACCGTAAGTCGAAAAAGGAAGCCACGAACAACTAATCACAATCCATAGACTATGCTCTCCGTCATCCTCTGCACCTATAACCGCGACAAGTATATCTACAATGTTCTGAAAAGCCTTGCAGAGAACACGTTGTCGTCCGAAAAGTATGAGATTGTCTTAGTTGATAACAACTGCACAGACAACACACAAAGCGAATGCGATCGTTTCGTACACGATTTTCCCGAGGTGACATTCCGCTACTTCGTGGAAACCAATCAGGGACTTTCCCACGCGCGCAACCGCGGCATAAAGGAAAGTAATGGCGACATTTTGGTATATGTGGATGACGATGCTCTTGTCAACAAAGAATATCTGCAGACGTACGCCGACTTTTTCGAACAACATCTTGACATCGAGGCGGCCGGCGGACCGATCATTCCGAAATATGAGACGGAGGAGCCCGATTGGATGTCACATTTCACGAAAGCACTGATCACGGGGTACAAGTATCTGGGTGACAAGCCCAAAGAGTTTCCGGCAAACGATTATCCCGGAGGTGGCAATGCGGCGTACAGAGCTTCTGTTTTCGAGAAGGTGGGGATGTTCAATGTGGAGCTGGGCCGAAAGGGGGACAGCTTGGTCGGTGCCGAAGAAAAGGACATCTTCGACAAGATGACGACATTAGGGATGCGGTTCTACTATCTTCCTGACTCTATTTTATACCATCTGATTCCGGAGAAGAAGCTCAGCAAAGACTATTTCGACCGCCTGACCTACTCCATCGGCAAGAGCGAACGGATGCGGACGTTGGCGATTGGGAAGTGGAAGTACACGAAGCGGTTGATTTCGGAATGCATCAAGTGGGCAGCCTCCATCATTTTGTGCATCGGGCACACCTTAACAGGTCATCCTAAAAAAGGTTGGAAGCTGATTCAGTTCAGATGGAATGTGACAAAGGGGTTGTTGGGGAGATAGTAGAATCATTAATTGAGTATAGAAAACTCAGACTTTTAATTTGAAATAAAGGTAAACCAATCCGGTGTCATTGTCTCGTAATAATCTGTGAACTAATTCTGTTCGATTTGTTTTCATTATATAATCAGAATAATGACCAAAGACATCCATAAAAGCCCCTTCATAAATGTAGGGTTTGGAATGGACTAACGATAGGCCTGCTTTGTCAGCAAGTTGACAGAAACCATCGTAAGTGAAAATATGCAAATGGCGGGGTGCGTCCGCAAAAGGAAGGGATTTAATCCCATATTGTTCCCAAAAAAACGTACTGAATAACGGAAGAGAAATGACAAGGCGACTTTCCGCATGCATCAAGCGGGCTACTTGTGTCAAGGCTTCTGCGGGATTGGTCAAATGTTCAACCACGTGGTTAAGAATGATCACATCGAACGTACCTGTTACATCTCTCAATTCTTTTTTGTAAACCATTATGTCTTGATTGCCGATTCGGTAATGAATATCTTCATCAATAAACGGTTCTATCCCGGTCACTTTCACGAAACCGCTTTTGGCAAGTTTGATTATCAATCGTCCCGTTCCACAGCCGATATCCAAAATCGAAGAGGACTTTGAAAACAACCCCGGTTCCACCCATTCAAATGAATTTGGCTGGATTTTGACAAAACATTTTCCTAAAAAATCATTATTCGACAGTCTATGGTTTATGATATGCTTTCGTAAAAAAACGCGAAAAAAACCGTTGTCTTCTTCTTCATTTCTCTTACGTAAAGAATAATATTGCGATGAATAATATTTGCCAAGTTCTTCAGGAATCTGCCGTATTTGTATGCAACCACATTTAGGGCAACGAACATATTCAAAAGAATCATCAAGCCCTAAACGGGTTTCGGTAACATGATATGATTCAGGATTGTTTGTGCTGTGCCCACAAATCCGGCAATCAAAACGATTATTGTACATATTTCTTTATTAAATCTGGAATGACATTTTCTTTTTTGACATCAATTTTTTTCCAATAGGAACCATTGATGGTGTGCAACCACATATCATCAAAAATTTCCACCTGATCTTGATGACGATTATTCCCCTCCTTGAAATTTTCCATCCTTTCCTTACAGAAATGAATGGTGGTTCGATCCATTTCGGAATAAATATTCCTCCAATTGCCACCACCCGAATCCAAATAATGTTCATTGTCATACTTGACGGGAAGAAAATCAACTTTTTTATTTTTCAAATAATTAAAGTCGAAAAAGGAGAGGATGGCGGACAAATACCAGTATTCTCCACGTGGACGAAGTGGGCCGTAAATGTGCTGAACATCTAGTATATTTGCGAGACTGATAGGTTTAATTGGAAATAGATCATGATCTATGATACCAAAATATGCAGGTTTTCTTTTTTGAATCACATGTTTGTACATCCAATTCAATGCGGTCGCATGATTATAACTGCCGCTGAATATGTTGAGGTGGTTTTTCGGCAGTTTAATATAGCAGATTGCATTTTTCTCACAATAGTTTTGGATTAAATCTGCACATTTCGGATCTGATGAATTGTCTGCAATGATGTGTGTGTGGTCATCTTGGTAGTATTTTTCGACATATTCAACATTTAATGGAATAATTTCTGCATTATTGAATGCGATGGTTATTATATCCGTATGCTTATTACCATCTGGCAAACTTTCAAGAGAAAGATTAGCCTTGCTGCAATGACTGGAGCCTTGGAGAAGGCATAGTTGCTCCAAACCTCGAACTGCACATCTGAAAAAGAAGCGTTTTATTGTCATATACAAACAATTACAAAGTCATTTGATTATAAGGTCTAAACGGTTTCAAGTCATTCCCATAAAAATCAACAAGAGCCGGATGGCATTTTTGCCCGAACCAGTCCGCTTCAACCTCGTTGGGGAATGCATTGATGGATGAAGAACAGATGGTTACAGCCCGTTGCAGAGTTGCCCCCAACAGTACCAGCAATTGGACGTTTACTTTCTTTTTGAACACAGAAATCCCTGGAAAATAATGGACATAGTCGAACGTGTCACGGGGATGGGGTTTCACAAGCATTTTAGATGTGTCATAATGTTTGAAAATCCCTTTCAAAATAGTGATGTATTCGTCTCTCTTCAGGATTCCGTCTTGCACAAGCGGTTGCGACAAAAACATGGTTTCCACATTTTGCAGCGATGCGATGTCTTCTTCGGTCACGTTGAACACGTCCAGAATGAATTTCTTTTTACTTTCGGACGAACATTGCCACAATTCCTGAAAAGAGTTGATGTGTATGTTCTTGTTTTCTAGCACGGGGGAGATGTTTTTCTCAGTGAGAAAAATATCGGTGCACTGCGGGTTGTCACCTAAAGTGTGAACGGCCACATTCCCATACAGCAGCCTTTCGATTTTTCCCTGTATAGAGTTGTTTTTTCGGACATGCCTCAAATATTCTGCGCTGTCAGGTTGCATGTTCATTGTGAGGAAATTGGGAGCGTCGGAAAGCATATTGTAGGACTGTTTACCAATCAAGGAAGAAAGAAATCCTAAATCCTGAGCGTAAATATTGGTGTTTTTGATGAATGGAAATCGAATATTCCGAGTCACCCGCAAATCGAACTTGTCCCACCATCGACTCGGGACGAATGTTTTATTGATTGTCTGTTTGACATCAAAGTGATAACCGGGCAATTTGTCGCTAATGGCTTTGTCCACCGCATAGCCCGTGAAGTAGCAAGTGTGTTTCCGTATGGTTTGTTCATCAAAAAGCAAAAGGTATTGAAGCAGTGCATAAATGGAGACGCACATACAGGAGTTGCGTATTTCATCGTATGGGATTTCCGAACTCCTATCTTTGGATATAATTACTTTATTCTTCATTAAACAATCAATGCTAAAATAATTCTTCAATATTCCTTACTTTTTCCGCACACCCCACATTGGAAAACTCGTCCACTTCTTGCCTGCTTGTAAAACCGAAGCCATAGGTCACTCCGAGAAAGTCGATGCCGGCTTCTTGCGCGCCGAGGGCATCATAGGAACTGTCCCCGATGAGAAGGGAAGTGTCTTTTGTGCCCTGGCACAGTTGAATACTCTTCTCCAGTAACTGGGCTTTGCTCAGTTTCACATCGGACAATGATCCGCATATCACATCAAAAAAGTGAGCAATCTTAAGAAACGAAAGCATTTTTCGTGCAGTTTCCTCATATTTTAGGGTTGCAACCGCAAGATGAATCCCTTTCTCTTTGAATTGGGACAACAATTCCGGAATTCCTTCATACAAAGAGGCTTCATACAGTCCTTTTGTCAAGGCATATTCTTTGTGAAAGTTGATGGCCTTTTCCAAATCTGGGCCAAACAAATGGAAATTCCGCTCGTAGGATTCGTGCATGGGCGGTCCGATGTGAGAGCGCATTTGTGCATCCGTTATTGGCGGAAGATTCATCATCTTCTGTGCATAGCGGATGCAGTTGTATATGCCTTCGGAGGTGTCCGCCAAAGTGCCGTCAAGGTCAAAAATGATGGTTTTATATTTTGACATTTCGATTTTCTATTTTGTTAAATCACATTTTTTACATGAGAATAAATAATTTCTGCTATTTTGAAATCTTCTTCCCAATCGATGTCAAAAGACAAGAGCTCATTCATGACATACAAAAAAGGATGATCACCGACACGATTTTTCTTTTTTTCATAGATTTCCCGGCTCGT
Source organism: Bacteroidales bacterium (assembly GCA_024685175.1). Classification (GTDB taxonomy): domain Bacteria; phylum Bacteroidota; class Bacteroidia; order Bacteroidales; family WCHB1-69; genus F23-D06. Next base: position 130,082 of record JAIKWD010000007.1, on the reverse strand, counting down.
AATAAACATGGTGTGGTTAATCTCATAAAGTGTTTCTAAATCTTGGGTCCGAGGCCATGGGATATCAGTTGTGTTATTAATCACGGTTCCTTTATTGTCAAGAAGGAAATTTCTCAATTCTTTAACACCGATTAGTGAGTCGTGTCCTTTTCCCAATGCCGCAAAATATTCTTCGATAGCTTTGTCATAATCGCGTGCCCCTACTATAGGTGTAGTCACGTGTCCCCATAAAATATGTTGTGCATCGGTGATTGTCGGCACGTAGGCAATCAAATCCTGCAGATTGGTTTGGCTGGTGCATAATTGCTCGGGTCGCTCATATATGCGTATGCGTGGGTCATCATATTTTCGGGCGATAGAAATACAATTTTCGTCATTGGTACTGATAATAATCTCGTCAATAAGTTTTGATTGCACCAATTGGGAAATCTTGTTGCCGATGAGCCCGTCTTCTATGCCCGCAAAAGAACGAGTGTTCTTGTTTTTCACTCTTTCACTGCCTTTTCGTGTTGGGAGAAAGAATGTTACTTTTTCCTTCATTACTATAAATATTGGTAAATGGATTCAATTTGAAGTTCGTCGTAAAGTGAACGGGTGAGCGAAATCAGTTTTTTCCCAGTGAATTTGTAATAGTCCTCAAACAATTCCCTGTTTTCATTTGTTAATGCAATCTCTTTTTCAGATAGAGCATTTGAAAGATACCCGTCATATCCAACAATGAAAATATTTTCGGTCGAGAGGTTTAGTGCAACCTCAATGGCCAATGTGGTACAAGAATCTTGGTGCTTTGTCGTGAAATTGATTTTGTTTAACTCAAACGTTTTGTCAACAGCAAAATCCGGAACTTCTGTGCCTAATTTCCGAGGATAAGGAAGGAGGACACACTTGTCGCTAAAAGATTGTTTTGCATTTTCTGAAAGACGTTTCGCCTCGCGGCCTACGAGGCAGAAAAATTTCGGGACATCCAAGTCTTGGTAAGAAGCCAGATGCCGGGCTGTGGCAAAAACTAATGCGACTGATTTTTTTTGTCGGACAAAGTTGGAGATTGCTTCTTGATGATCTTGAGGTGACGGCCCTCCTCCAATGATAAGGACATCCTCGAATTTCCCATCTGGTAGAACCGGATATTTCGCATTGTCCTCCAAGTTGTCTTTTTTGTTTTGTAAACCGCGTACTATGCTGTCAAAAGAATAGACCCGGTTCGTTACCAACGCCATCACTTCTTTTTGAGGCAGGGAGTGAGCTCCTGAGATCATATAGGGGAGCTGTGTTCCCCAACGGTATGTCTCAAAAAGCTGTTGAAAAGAGGAAACCACTTCACCAAGAATGTTGAAATCCACTGCGAGCCCTTTGTGGTTGAGGTAGGAGAGTAACAATTCGGTGTTTAGGTTGCCAGCGCCACGGCCCATGCCGAGAATGGTGCAATCAACAGAGTTCACTCCGTTTTCAATTGCAGTCAAGGTATTGGCAAGTCCCATTTGTAAATTGTTGTGTCCGTGAAAACCAATCTTGCAACTTATTGTTTTGCGTAGCATTTGTATCGTCTTTGCTACTTCTTTTGGAATGACACCTCCGTAAGAATCAACCATATTTACAATATCGACCATTCCGTCCAAACTTGGCAACAATTCGAAAAAGTTGTTGTATTCATTCCATTTGGACATATACATAATATTGAAACCCACCTCGAATCCTTGTGCTTTTACCGCTTTGGCTAATGTGATTGCGCGTTGCAGGTTTTTTGGATCTACAGCAATGCGTACCATGTCAACCAAACCTCTTATTGGAGCAGTCAACAATTGCAAGTCTTCGGAGTTAGTGCTTTTCTCGTTGAGCATAACTGCCAGTTTTTTATTCGACAGTTTTCTGATTTGCTCAAGCAGATAGACAGGGGTGTATCCGAATCTTCCCAAGTACTCTTTTCCTGGCAGATTGCGATACCCCAGTTCGATATAATCAATTGGCAGATTGTTTAAATTTGAAAGGTATGTTTGTACAATCTTGTCGTCAAAATCCCAATCCGTATAATATCCTCCATCGCGGAGGGTGCAATCCAATATTTGAAAGTTCATCATTTTTACATTTATTGAACAGCTGTCGTGTCGTTTAGCAGCGGTACGGCAGACGGTGGCAAAGATACAAATAATTCCCGCTCACCGGCGCAACCATTTTTCAACCTTATACACCAATCGACGATAAAAACTATTCAGCTCGAAATCACACATAATCGCGCGGACTCCAGGATTATTCCATCCAATCACATCGTAGCAATCAGAATATTCGGTCTTTTTATTTTCTCCATCTTTTCAAAATATTCCCTATTCCTATGACGCGCGGCAAGGCTCATCCGGCTTTTCGTCATGTAAGTCACCATCCTACGCGCCAGCTCCTTATACTCTTGCTCTTTGTCGGAGAAAAAATCTTTCGCAACACGCACTGATTCCAAAGATTGGTTCCACAGGTCAGTCCGCGGCTTATTAGAGGTTTCATACATATATGATTCCTTGTTTGTACAGTTATAGTAGTATATGTGTTCATCAATCCGAGCCACTTTTCTTGCATAATAGACCAGGCGAGCCATTTGCTGCCAATATTCCAAATCGTTCACCCCTTCTTTAGGCTGGGTATCATAGTCTCTATACAAACGGATATTGATCAACCTTTTGTCCTTAATGTTCCCGTTGCGGGATATGGCGGCACAAGGCACGAAGATACCGCTGTTGAAGTATTTCGATTTTCCGTGTGTGACAAACGCAACCTTATGCTTTTCGTTCCGTTGCTTTTTGTGAAATGGCTGATTTCATAACCTACTGTTGCCATAATTTCAATATTGATTTCTAACAAGTTACGTTCACAGAAAATTTGTGAACTATTTGTGATTTTCAGCACAAAACCCGTTGAAATCGCCCTTTTCTCGGTATGGGGATTCGGCAACAAAAAAAGCACCGAACCTGTTGAAATTCGGTGCTTTCGTTTTGCGCTCCCTCAAGGACTTGAACCTTGGACCCTCTGATTAACAGTCAGATGCTCTAACCAACTGAGCTAAGGAAGCAGGTCGTTTACCTTCATCGGTTAACGGCTGCAAAAATACATTTTTTTTGATATACACTATCATTTTTGAAAAAATTTTATTTTTGCAGGAAATCCCTGCTGGGGATTATTTACAAGATATTGGACAACAACTTTTTAAAAACACGCTGAACGTTATGCTCACAGGAAAGCAAGTCTGGAAAGAGGTCAAAAACTACTTCTTCATCACCATCGGTTTGGCAATTTTTGTCTTCGGATGGACCGCATTCATGACGCCGTTCGAGGTCACGGGCGGGGGCGTGGCCGGTATCGCCTCCCTCGTCTATTTCGCCAACCACAATATTCCCATCGGTTTCACCACCTTCCTGCTCAACGGCATCCTCATCGCCATCGCCTGGAAAATCCTCGGCGCCCGCTTCAGCATCAACTCCATCATCTGCACGGTCATCCAATCCGCCTTCTTCACGGTGGCTCAGCAGATTTTCACCAAGCCCATCGTCGATGATATGTTCATGAGCGTCATCATCGGCGCCGCCATCTCCGCCGCCGGCGTGGGCATCGCCATCAACTGGGGCGGAAACACCGGCGGACTAGACATTATCGCCCTCATGATCGGCAAATACCGCAACATCTCCTACGGCAAAGTCAACGTGATGGCCAACTTCGTTATTGTGGGCTGCTCTTTCTTTATTCTCCACGATCTCTCCAAGCTTGTCTATAGCTTCGTGGTCCTCTTTGTCTATATGTTTGTCGCCGACCTCGTCATCGACGGATACAGACAGACCTACCAGTTTATGGTTTTCTCGCAAAAGAACAAGGAGATTGCCGACCGCATCAACCGCGAGTTGCATCGCGGCGCCACTTTTCTGAAAGGCTACGGCTCCTACAACCGACAGGAGAGCGATGTGCTGCTCATCGTGGCCCACAAGACCGATAAGGCCCGCGTTACCCGCATCATCAAGGACATCGACGATAGCGCCTTCATCACCGTCACCAAGACCGCCAGCGTCTTCGGCAAGAACTTCGACAAACTCAAACTCTAACTATGATACTCACGGCAAAGGTTAACTGTAAGATCAACCTCGGACTCTATGTGGTGCGCAAACGCCCCGACGGCTACCACGACCTGGAAACGGTTTTTTATCCCACGGATTTTTACACGGACGAACTTGCCCTGGCGCCCAGCGACTGCGAGTTGGACTTTGTGTGCACTGATACTCAAGCCGGTCCTCCGGCGGACAACCTCTGCGTCAAGGCTTTTCACCTGCTCCGGCGCGATTTCGACATCGGAGGCGTGCAAATCGCCCTCCGCAAACACATCCCCACGGGCGCAGGCCTCGGCGGCGGCTCCGCCGACGCGGCCTTCACCCTCAAACTGCTCGCCCAATGGTTCCACCTGCCCCTCGCCGCCGCCGACTTGAAAGCGTATGCCGCAAATCTCGGCAGCGACGTGCCCTTCTTCATAGACAATACCCCCGTCTTCGCCACCGGCCGCGGCGAGATCATGACCCCCATCGACCTGGATCTCTCCAACTATATTATTAAAATAGTAAAACCGGACTTCTCCGTTTCCACGCGCGAAGCCTACGCCCATATCACCCCCAAAAAAGCCAATGTGGATCTCAAACTCCTCGTCAACCAACCGGTCGAATGTTGGAAAGAGCTTATGCACAACGACTTCGAAGACTCCGTCTTTGCCCGTCACCCGGAACTTGCTGCCCTTAAACGGAAAATGTACGCCGAAGGCGCCCTCTACGCCTCTATGTCCGGCAGCGGCACCGCGATTTACGGAATTTTTACCAAAAGATTTGGAACTTAAGATTTGAGACTTGAGAGTTTTTACCCTAACATCCTAAATCTTACGTCTTACATCTAAAAGCGCTAATAGCTATCTGCTAACTGCTAATTGCTTTTTTTGTATCTTTGCCGCTGTTTTTTGAAAAGATGGGAAGAGTCAAGGACCTTTTGAAAAGATTATTCACACCACAGTTCATTCGCTTTATATTCACGGCGATTCTGAACACGGCCGTTGGTATTTTTATCAACTGGGTTTTTTATTTTATTTTCGATCGACTTTTCCACATCAACCACGCCTACTTTATCTCTAATCTGGTAGCCACGGTTTTCAGCATCCTGTTTAATTTCAAGACATACGGTGCGCTCGTCTTCAAGAATAAAGATAACCGCTTGATATTCCGTTTTGTAGCAATCACTACGTTTACCTATCTGATTAATGTGGGCGGTCTTGCCTTGCTGGAATGGAGCTCCCATCATTTCGGATATGCCAGTGAATATATAAACTACATTAACTTGGCCATTATGGCTATTCCGGTCGGCTTGCTTAACTATGTCCTGTGCAAGCATTTCGTCTATACCGACAATGCCAAACGCTGGCACTGGTACTGCCTTCTCGGTGTCCTCGCCGCCGAAGTGATTCTGTACTTTGTACTTAGATGAGGGGTTAGAATTAGGAATGAGGAATTATTACTAACAACTAACGACTAATCACTATTTTTTTCTCCCCCGCTAATTTCATATCAAAAAAATACTATATTTGCAGCCCCAAATTTCAGAACGATGGATACTAAGGAGTTACAGGAACAATTTAAGATTAGATTATCCGGAGTTGAAGAGGGAACTTGTTGTTATTCAATAAAATGCAATAAGGAGTTCTTTGAATTGGCTGAGATTTCCGATGTGCGCGACGGCGATGTCGATTTGCAGGTTGAGATGAAAAAAACTGACAAATTGGTGGAGTTGAACTGCCATTTTGAGGGTTTAGTGACCGCCCCGTGCGATCGTTGTCTCCTTCCTGTTAACATTCCGCTGGATTTCGATGAGCGTTTGATCGTCAAACTGGTTCCGGTTGTGGAAGAGGGTGAAAATGATGACGACGACGACATCTGGGTGATGGATGAGAATACATACGAGCTGGACATCTTCCATTTCGTCTATGAGTCCATTTTTTTGGCCCTGCCGCACCGCATTGTGCATGAGGATGACGAAAATGGCAATCCCACTTGCGATCCGGAAGTGATGCGCAAATTGGAGGAGCTTGAAAATGAAAGCCATGAAAAAGAAACCGACCCGAGATGGGACGCTTTGAAGAATTTGAAATTAGATTAAAAACTATAAAATTTAAATATTATGCCGAATCCTAAAAGAAGACACTCAGCAATGAGAAGAGATAAGAGAAGAGCCCACGATTTCATCACGGCTCCCCAACTGACCACTTGCAGCCATTGTGGCGCCCCCATCCTTACGCACCGTGTGTGCCCGGAATGCGGCTACTACAGAGGCAAACAGGCTATCGAAGTCAGCGGCGCCGCTCAGTAAAAACCAAGCGCGTTCTTTTATTTACATAGATGACATAAGTAATTATGCCATCTTTTTTAGTTTATAGTATGGACATAATTTTTGCCACCCATAACGAACATAAAGCCCACGAAGCCAGAGGCATACTGGGTGAAAAGTGGAATTTGAAAAGTCTTCACGACATAGGTTGTGAGTCGGAAATCCCGGAGACTGCCGACACTCTGCGCGGCAATGCCCTCCAGAAAGCACAGTATGTGTTTGAACATTATCATACCAACTGCTTCGCCGATGATACAGGGCTGGAAATAGAAGCCCTGGACGGCCGACCCGGCGTCTATTCTGCCCGCTACGCTGGCGAACACTGCACCTACCAGGACAATGTCGACAAGGTGCTGGCCGAAATGAAGGGGATGACCAACCGCAAGGCCTGCTTCAAGACCGTCGTGGCCCTTATCCTCGACGGCGAACCCCACTTCTTTGAGGGCCGCGTCGACGGCCAAATCATCGAGAAACCTCGTGGCACCGCCGGTTTCGGCTACGATCCTGTCTTTATGCCTGATGGCTACGACCAGACCTTCGCTGAAATGGGCGAAGACGTGAAAAACCACATCAGCCACCGCGCCCGCGCGATGCAAGCATTGCAGGATTTCCTGAAATAATTGGTCAACCGAAAGCTTGCAAAAAACAAAATATTCTATTCCACACGATACAACAATTGATTATTCGTTTTCATCTTGTTAAATATTTAATAAAATAAAAGACGAAAACAAAGTAGTCAATCAAGCGTTCGCTTGATTGACAGCAGCATTTCCTTGATTTCCAGAAGGGAAGAGACAATGGCGGCGTTGTCTGCCTCGTTGATGAAGTTGCGTTTCAAGGCTTCACGGGCGCCTTGCAGGGTGTAGCCCTTCACTTTGGTGAGATAACAAATGGTTCTTAAGAGCGTGATGTCATTCTTGGAAAAGAAGCGGTCGCCCTTTTTGTTCTTTCTTGGCTTGAGTACGTCGAACTCTTTTTCCCAGTACCGCAATGTAGAGGCGGGTAATTGGAAGAGTTCGCAGGTCTCGCCCATGCTGTAATACAGTTTTTCCTTCGAGTTGAAGGATTCCGGCAAAGGCATGAAGTTTTTGTCGTCAACTAAATCGTGTTCCATTATTCGTCCTCCTGTAGTTTTCTGCGCCGTTCGTCCTTCTCTTTGATACTCTCACGTTTGTCGTACAGCTTTTTACCTTTGGCCAAAGAGATGTCAAGCTTGGCGTATCCGTTCTCGTTGATCCATAACAGAGTGGGAATAATTGTGAAACCCCGTTCGTTGAGCTTGCTCATGAGCTTGCGCAACTCTTTCTTGTTGAGTAAGAGTTTACGGTCTCGTTTGGGCAAATGGTTGTTGTAGCTGCCGTTCGCGTACTCGCTCACATGCATGTTGTGGACCCACAACTCGCCATTGATGAAGGAACAATAGGCATCGGTGATGTTGGCCTTGCCCGCGCGGATGGATTTGATCTCGGTCCCTGTCAGCACGATGCCGGCCGTATATGAGGTGAGCAGGAAGTACTGATACTCAGCTTTCCTGTTCTTGATTGCAATTTGAGAAGGATTCGTGTTCTTTGCCATAGTTTCGTTAGGCCGCAAAAGTACAAAAAAAGCGGCATGATAGTATTCCTTCTATGTCCCCGTTTTGAAATATTGTGTACTTTTGCTCCATCCTTTTTTCAGCTTCAAACCACATTTTTTACGGGGGAAATTTTAATGATTACACGAATTGTTTTGACAGGCGGCCCTTGTGCCGGAAAGTCCACGATATTGAAACGAATACAGAGCAAATACACCAATCTGGGCTATGCCGTGTACTCCCTGCCCGAGTCGGCCACCATGTTTATCCAAGCAGGAGCTGATTTTCTGACAAAGGATCCCGAACTCTCTTTTGTCACGGAATCCAACAAGCTTAAATTCCAAATTGTCATGGAGGATTGCATGAAGCGGATTGCTGAAGCCTGCGGGAAACATGCGTTGATTATCTGCGACCGAGGGACGATGGATACGGCAGCCTACATGGATTCCAACACTTGGAGTCGAGTGATGGATTCCGTGGGAATGACAGCCAAAGAGCTTCGTGACGATCGCTACGAGGCTGTGCTCCATATCTGCACGGCTGCTAAGGGTGCCGAACAGTTCTATACTCGTGAAAACAACACCTGCCGTTCCGAATCACTCGAACTAGCCCGGGTTGTGGACGACAATCTCATAGATGCTTGGAAAGGCCACCCCGTACTTCATGTTATCAATGCCGAACTTTGTTTCGAGGACAAAATTGATAATGTACTTGAGGTTATCGATAAAATCTTGAATTCATAAAACCATCTTATAATCAAAACCATACCTATGAATAATATCAGCATGATTGCCGCTGTGGGCCTCAATATGGAGTTGGGCTATAAAAACCAGCTCTTGTGCCACCTCCCCGTCGACCTCCGCCATTTCAAGGAGATCACCTCCGGCCATCCCGTCCTGATGGGCGATCGCACGTGGGAGTCGCTTCCGAAGAAACCCCTGCCCAACCGCCGTAATATTGTCATCACTCTCGAAGATACAGAATTCCCCGACTGCGAAACGGTGCACTCCATCCCTGCCGCCCTTAACTCGGTGAAGGAGGAAGAAGAGGCCTTCGTGATGGGTGGCGCTACGATGTATAGACTTTTTTTGCCCTACGCCGATAAACTTTATCTCACCCGAATTGTCTCTGAATTTGTTGCCGACGTTTATTTTCCGGCAATAAACGAAGATGAATGGACGTTGACAGATAACATATTCGTACCTAAAGACGAGAAAAACCCGTACGATCTCTATTTTCAAACCTTAATACGCAAGTAAGACAATGAAAAAAATCGCTTTTGTTTTGTCCCTGATAGCTCTGGCGGTCGGGGCTTATGCCCAGAAGCCGGATCAGCTGCCAGTGCCTGATCTCCCCATCGACGAAAGAACTAATCTTGTTACATACCAAGAGGTGGTGAAGGAGGAAGGTTCTCCGAAAGTGCTTTACGAAAGAGCCTTGAAATGGGTGAAGAAATACTACAAAAACACGGATGAGGTGATAAAAAAAGCCGATGCCGAGAATTATACGCTGGACTTACGCTCCAGCGTTAGAATCTTTTCTACGCTGAAAGACGGCACGAAGATGCAGAAGAATATCGTCTATTACAATTTGAAATTGCAGTGTCGTGAGGGACGCTATCGTTATACGATAACGAACTTCAACGAGAAAGCCGCGTCGGCAGCTCCCATCGAGAATTGGTTCAAGTCGGAAAGCCCATATTGGTCCCCGTCCCAATACGAATGGCTTAACCAAATAAACGAACAGATTGTGAAGTTAATTGAGAATCTAGAAGAAGGCATGGAGCCTGAGGAGGTGTTCGAAGATGAATGGTAGGTATTTTCTAATAGTTCTGCTGGCTTTGTTTGTGACTGGCTGTCATAAGCCTTCTGGCCAAGCCCGTTTCCATTTTACTTTCTCTGTTGACGGCAAAAAACTTGAATTGGATACGATGATGTACCAAAATGCCGCTGGCAATCGATACGAAATCTCCGATGCACAGTATTTCATCTCCAACGTGGTGTTAACCAATGCCAAAGGCGAGCAATATACCATCAAGTCTGATACGGGTGCACATTATGTCGATTTCGACGTGCCGCGTACATTGGTATGGACGCCTACAGACGACATTCCGGCGGGTGTCTATACTTCCATCTCTTTTGTCTTTGGCTTGACACCGGAACTTAACAAGACGGGTACCTTTCCGAACTCTCCTGAAAATAGCATGAGCTGGCCAGCTTCCCTAGGTGGCGGTTATCACTTCTTGATGATCAATGGTAAGTGGAAAGATCCTAATGGACAAATGAAGCCTTTTAATCTCCATACTGGCAACTATCAGGCGGATAATTCGTTTGTCGTCACCTTGCCCCTTGCCAACCGGGAGATTTCGAAGAATCTGATTACGGACTTTGTTATCGATATGAACATCAATAAATGGTTTGAGTCGCCAAATCTTTTCAACTTTAACGAATATGGTGGCAACATAATGCAAAACCAAACGGCACAAGCCATATTGAAAGCCAACGGCTGGGATGTGTTTGAAATCCACTAGTTAAGTCAGGCGACACCCCAATTTCACATATTCTGTAAACAACCTGATTCTACCAATGGGTTCGAATCCGAGCGATTGGTATAGACTCATTGCCGATGGATTGTCAGGGTCCACAACGAGTGTGACCAAAGGTGCACCCAAGACTTTGGCTTTAGCTATGGCATGGCTTAGAAGCGCCGTGCCGACGCCCTTATGTCGGTGCTCTGGGTCTACGGCCACGGAGTCAATGTAGTATTCACCTTCGGTCGTTTCCTGGTCCAAAGAATTGAAGTCATAACCCGTAATGGCCTGTAATATGGGAAAAGTGTTGGCACGAAGTCGTGGGTAGTCGGCTCCGTTATAGGCCGTGATAGCTCCGACGGGTACACCATCAAACAGTGCTACATCGCTGTTGGACCAACTATAGAGCACATTGGGTTGGCGGCACAGCTCGGCGAGTTTTGCCAACCCCTTCTCGTCGGGATGGGGTACATCAACAGCCCGCAGCACGGTGCGGGCCACGAGCAGAGCGTCTCCAATTGTGGCGGAACGAATGGCAATATGTTCAGTGTCGGTCATGGTGTTATAGGTTAGAACAAAAAGAGGATGACCCCGATAGGTCATCCTCTTTGTAGTAGTCTTTCCAGAGTGTAATTACATTCTGAAAGTGACAGGAACTTGATAGAAACAGCGAACAGGCTTACCCATGTTCTTGCCGGGTTTCCATTTCGGCATGGCCATGATACCACGAACAGCCTCCTTGTCGCAGTCGGGATACAACGGGACTTTGACTTTGGCGTTACTAACACGGCCGTCTCTTTCTACCACGAACTCAACCAATACCGTTCCGGTGATGCCGTTGTTACGGGCCACCTCAGGATATTGGATTTCCTTCGTAAGGAAGGAGTTGAGTGCCTCCATACCGCCAGGGAACTCAGGCATTTCCTCGGTGAAATATACCGGAGGAGTGGCGTCGGTTTCTTCTTCTACGACCTCAACTTCTTCTTCAATTTCAGCGATAGCGTCATCTTGAAACACATCCTGACTGAAGTCGAAGTCCGTGCTGACCTTAATGTTGTCCTCCACAATGTTCAGCACAACAGCTTGTTGTTGTTGCACGGGCTCTGGTGGTGGGGGAGGGGTCTGGTCGGTAGCGATGACATCTTCATCTTTCACTTCGATGAAATCATCGTCGGGCATTTGGAACGCAGCAGCCTTTTCTTCATTGGCGAACAATTCAAACCCTGCGTACACCAAGCCCAAAACAACTACGAAACCCAATAAGAGAAAGAGTGTTCTCTTATTATCAAGGTTTCCTCTGTCGGTTTTCTTGGTAATCATAATATGACTTTTTTAGAGGTTATGCGTATGTTATAAAATGCACTGCAAAAGTAGCATTTTTATGTTATAAGAACAACGTTTTTTTGGGAAAAAAAATTATATGGTTGGATTTTTTTTTAAAAAAAATATACAGCACCGCCGCAGTTGTCTCTTTTAGCGCCAGTTACGCTTGCCAGACAGTTGGCTTTCCCCTGCAAGCGAAGCATTCCAAGGAAGGCGAAAATAAGGGCTTCCTTGTATTCTATGGTGAGTGCATCGGGAATAATGACATTTCCAGGCCATAGGCCTCGGATGCGTTCAAGAAGGAAGTTGTTGAGTGCGCCGCCGCCGGAGACCATCAGGGAAGCATTGCCGGAAGGCGCGGCGGCGCTTACTTGTATGGCGATATGTTCGACGATGGTACGCAAACAGTCAGGAGTGTTGTCAGGAGTAAGGTGCTTCTCAATTATAGGCAGGAACTCACCTTCAAACCACTCTTTTCCAAGCGATTTTGGGTATGAGTGTTGATAGTAGTCCAAGGTGTTTAGCTCGTTCAACATCTCGGTTACGATACTTCCAGTGTTTGCTATATGTCCTTCGTGATCGTACGGGAAGCCAAGACGTTGTGCCAGAAAGTTCAGGGCCATATTGCACGGGGCGATGTCAAAGGCCACGCGCTGCCCGCCTTGACGAAACGAGATATTGCAAAAGCCGCCGAGATTAAGGCACGCGTCATATTGGCCGAAGAGCAACTCGTCGCCGATGGGCACCAAAGGCGCGCCCTGTCCGCCCAAGGCCACGTCGCCGGTGCGGAAGTCGCAGACCGTGACAATGCCCGTGCGCGCGGCAATGACCGCGCCGCTGCCGATCTGTGTGGTGAGACCCTCTGCGGGTTGGTGGAACACGGTGTGCCCGTGCGAGGCGATGAAATCGGGCTTTCCGTCGCCCTGAATCCATTCGTTGATTCTGTCGGCGATGAATGTGCCCAGGGCAATGTCCAATTGCGCGTACGCCAATGCGGACATCTCCGTGGCAAGCGCCAACTTCTTCCTGAACGCAACGTCATAGGGCACTGTGACTGCCCGCTCTATCTGATACCGCCATCGTCCGTTTTCTTCTGTAAACGTGCACCAAGCCAAGTCCAGGCCGTCCAGTGACGTACCCGACATGACGCCTATGCCCGTGCGATACTCCGATGTCATTGCAGAATGGCGGTAAGTTTGTCCAAGTGTATGCTGTTGGATCCCTTGACCAGGATCATAGCGTTCTCGATAGGATGTTCTTGTAGATAGGCGTTGAGGGCTGTCACGTCGGCGAAACGGTGCTCGGGATGGTGCGCCCCGAATTCCGCGCCCACGTATATGGCATCTATATGCAACTCTTGGCACAATTGGATGATACGGGCGTGCTCGTCTTTGCTGATTGGACCTAATTCGCGCATATCGCCCAATATGGCTTTTTTGTTGGGATGGTCCAGTTTGGCGAGGTTGCGGACGGCCGCCTCCATACTGGTCGGGTTGGCGTTGTAGTAATCGGAGATGATGGTGTTGCTGCCGATACGGTTAATCTGGGACCGATGGTTGGAGGGCGTGTAGTTGCCCAACGCTTCGGCGATTTTGGCATCCGTTACGCCAAAAAAGTGCCCCACTGCCTCGGCGGCAAGGAAGTTGTAGATGTTGTACGCTCCCGTGAGATGCGTGTCCACCTCTTGCTTTGCAACACGGATACGTAAATAGGGTGACATACTCACGATGTTGTCTTCCCCACCTTCGGCGTAATAGAATACATTGCTGTAATCCAATCCTTTGCGGAGTTTTTGGTCGTTGGTGTTGACAAACAACGTGCCGCCATCGCGGATAACGGAACGGTAGAGTGCCTTTTTGGTGTGTACAATCTCCTCTTCCGATCCGAATCCTTCAATATGGGCTTTCCCCACATTGGTAATGAGTCCGTGGGTGGGTCGCGCGATATGGCATAGAAATTCTATCTCGCCGGGATGATTGGCCCCCATCTCCACAATGGCCAGTTGGTCGTCGCTCTTGATGGAAAGCAAGGTGAGCGGGACGCCAATGTGGTTGTTGAGGTTGCCTTGCGTATAGGTGATTCGGAATTTCTGCGACAAAACGCTGGCAATGAGTTCCTTGGTGGTCGTCTTGCCGTTTGTCCCCGTGATGCCGATGATGGGAATGTGCAATTGCTCGCGGTAGAACGAGGCCAAGTCCTGAAGGGCCTTGAGTGCATTATCCGTCACAACGCAGCGTGCGTTCCCGATCAGGTCTTGATTCTCTGTGACCACGTAAGCGGCCCCTTGCTCCAAGGCCTGCAACGCGAATTGGTTGCCGTCGAAGTTTTCCCCTTTTAAACAGAAAAACAGACTGTCGGCCACGATTTTTCGGGTGTCGGTGCAGACTTTCGGATGTTGTTGGTATAGTTCGTAGAGGTTGTTGAGTTCGTACTGCATTGCGAGGGGATATTTTAATAGATGAACGGGAAGACTCGTTTCAGTTTGCGGGCTTCGACTTCAGGACCGAATTCGGCTTTGTATCGTTTGTAGATGGCGTTGGCACGCGGCACCAAGTTGGCGAAGGTCCAGATGAAGAACACCCAACCGGACAAAGACCAAGTGAGAATGGCGAATCCCAACCACTCGGTCAACTCTCCGAAGTAATTGGCACTGGTGACATAGTTGAACATAAAACCGTTGGGCAAGTAGTGCTTGTTGTCATCGTCACTCTTGCGCAAATGACGGATGATGTAGTCCGACCGCAAGTTGATATAGAAACCGATGAAGAAAATGCAGGTGCCGATGATGAATTGAGGCGACCATAACCACTCGATGTCTGAATAGGACAACCCCAAAACGTGGTAGTTGCATTTGAACGACTCGAAGAAGATCCAATAACCTTGCATCATAGCGTTTAAGATATTGAAACTGATGCCCATAAACATCACGGCTAACGACATTTGACTCTTCTTGCCTTTCAATAGCCAAGGGAAAATGATGGACCTCTGGAAATAATGAATCTCGAAGATGATCAAGAAAACAAGAGGTACAATCTCAAACCTGTGCGGGGAACACAGCCAAATGACAATCATAGCGAGGAAGATGGGGAACTCCATCAAGAACCAGGCTAATTTGTTGTTGATGGTCTTTCCCCACTTGCTCGAGGTGAATTGACCATAGCCGGCATTTACGAAATACAAGGAAATGAACACAATGGCGGCAATGCCCAGCATTACGTACAAGTAAATGTAAAATGCGGATGACAAAAGGTCAGAGCGCACGAATAACTGGCTCATATTATTGAATTTTAAAGTTTACTGAATATAAATCTCCATAGGCATACGGGCCTGTACGCCTTGTCTGTTCAAGACTCGGTCAATGCCTTCGTATGTGAAATAAAGTTGGCCCAACTTGGCGCGAATGGCGGCATCGACATCGTCTTTGTTGTTGAAGAGCATCTCGTACCAACTTTTTTGTTTGGGATAATAGACTAAGGAATAGTTGTTTACATTGGCCAAATTGGCGGCTTTTGCGATAGCGTCGTCCAAGGAGCCGAGTTTATCGACCAACCCGAGTTTGAGGGCGTCCTTGCCGGCCCATACGCGTCCTTGTCCTATGCTATCCACGTAAGCAACGTCTAGTTTACGGCCGTCGGCCACGCGCTTCGTGAAGAGTCCGTAGGTCTGCTCCACAGAGGCCTGCATCACGGCCGTCTCGGTCTCGTCCAAAGGACGGAATCCTCTGCCGAAGTCGGCGTGCTTGTTCGACATAACGCCGTCGACGGTTACACCGAGTTTGTTTTTGAGGAAGTTCTGGAAAGAAGGGATCATACCGAACACGCCGATGGAACCGGTGAGGGTGTTGGGCTGGGCGAAGATGTAGTTGGAGTTACAGGAGATGTAGTAGCCGCCGGAGGCTGCATAGTCGCTCATAGAGGTGACCACGATTTTGCCGGCCTTCTTGGCGTTCTCGATTTCCCGCCAAATGTTCTCGGAAGCCAATGCGCTGCCACCAGGGGAGTTGACGCGTAATACTATGGCTTTCACGTCTTTGTCTTTGTATGCTTTCTTGAATTCCTTGATGAAACTCTCGGAATAGATGCCGCGACTGTTGTCGCCCTTGCCATCCGAAATCTCGCCGGTGGCGTAAACCACGGCAATCTTGTCAGAGGCCTTGCTGTTGTCGGAGATCGTTTTCTTGTATTTGGATAGTCCTATAAGATTCAGATCTTCCTTTTCGCCAAGATTCAGTTTGGCTTTCAGGATCTTTTCCATATCGCCGGGATAGGCCAGTTGGTCCACCATACCCAATCTGAGCGCATCGTTTGGCATAGAGCAAAGCATACCGTCGGCGATGGCGTTCAAACTGTCTACGCTGATGTTTCGTGCGGCCGCTATGTCTTTGACGATCGTCTCCCACAAAGTGTTGCTCAACACCGTCATTTGCTCTTTGTTGGCATCGCTCATCTTGTCCAGAATGTAGGGTTCCACGGCACTCTTGAACTGGCCGTGGCGGATCACTTGTACGTCCACATCGAGTTTGTCCAAGAGTCCCTTGTAGAACATAATCTGGAAGGCATAGCCGCGGAAGTCCAACATTCCCGCCGGGTTGATCAGGATCTTGTCGGCCAACGTGGCCAGATAATAGCCGTTTTGCGAGTAGGCGTCACTGTAGGCATAGATGAATTTGCCCGACTTCTTGAAATTCGCCAATGCGTCGTGGATTTCCTTCACCGTGGCGGGCGATGCGCCTACATTGGAAGAGTTGAGGTAGATGCCCTTGATCTTCGGGTCGTTGGCGGCAGCCTTGAGGGAGGCCAAGATGTCGTTAAGGCCGATTTGCCCTCCGTAATAGTTGCCAAACATATCAAACGGCATATCCACTGTCCGCTCGGAAATGCTTTGATCGAAGTTTAGCAACAAAACACTGTTGTTCTTGATGCTGGTCGTCTCCTTGGAAGCGGCTGAGAAAGTGGCTATCATGCTGATTAACATCACCATATAAAGGAGTGACACCAGAATGATGGAAAAGAAGAAACCCAACATAGAGCCAAACACGACACGCCAAAACTTGCGCGTGCGGCTCTCGGTTTTTTCCACTATTTGTACTTGTTGATTAGATAAATCTTCACTCATATTATTAAATTTAATGGATTATCTGAAAAAATGCCTGAGATCGCTGCGACAGCCCCCTTGGAAGAAAGAGATGTATTCCAGGAAGACGTCGGAAGCGGTGTCCAACTTTCCTAAACCAAATTGCTCGCTCCAGAGCGAGAATAGTTGAAGGTTGTTGCAGGGCAGGGGACAAGGCGTGTCGGCCTTGCTGTTGTGCGCCGCCCGCGTGGAGTCAGTATAGGTTCCGTCGGATTCCTCCGGCAGAGAGGCGGGTAGAACAAGATCGAAATAGTCGCAAGTGTCTGCCCAATAGGCGGTTTGTAAAACGGAGAAAGTGCTCGCCTTGACGGCCTCGATGATTTCCGCAGGCGTCTCGGTCCCCGTGGCGTTGAAAATAAAACATTGGGCGAAATCGCGATTCTCGATACGTTTGGGCAAATCAACAGGGTCTGTAAAGATGGATTGCCCGTAAATCTCCTGCATCCGTTTCTTGTTTGCATCATCAAAAGGCTCTCCTCCGACGCAGATTCCTGGGAACATACCCATATCGTACAATCCTTGCGAATTCAATTCGGCTTTCAGGCAAAGGAATCCCGACGATGGCTTGGCCTGGATGTCCAACAACATACAGAGGTTCTCCAACTCGATGATGCCCCGCTCGTCCAAAAGTCTTTCCCAGACGATAAAAACGGGTGCCTCGGCGCGAAGTAATGGGTCGGCGAAGTCTCGGATATCTTTGTCAGTCAGGTGGTTGACTTCCAAAAGAGCTTGGCTGTCTTCGGCCAGCAAGGCCTTCTTGTAGGACTCGTAATTCTTGCCCAACCCGTTGACATAGATGCCTTTCTCCAATCCGTTGCGGAGGATGTATTGGTTGATGCTCCTGAAAAATGCACCGAAATTGTGGATGTTGAGGTGACCGGGAGTGTTGAAGTCGTAACGGGGAGTCTCCTTGCGCATCTCCAATATGGCGGAGACCGTGTCCAAAGAAACGGACTTGGCCGCCGGGTCCAAGATGGTATAGAAATGCCCGGAGCCGAGCAGTTCGGCATAGGGCACGATGTCGTTCTTGTCGATAAAGAAAGCCGTGCCTTTTTGGTAGTACTCGAATGAGCCAATGGCGTTGGTGCAAAGGCCTGTGCGAGCGAGACGCTGGATAAGATAGAGCTCCTCGTTGGAATAGTCCCCAGTCGCCATCACTAACGAGCGATTGGCTTCGACCAAAAGATTCCGCTGTGCGATGACACACCACGCCTCGGCCAAAGTGACGGGCTTGAATTGTTGTCCAGTCTTGAGTAGCGGTTCGGTCAGTCTCTGCATCGGCTATTGTTTTTGTGTAAGGGCCTGGAAGAGTTCCTCCATGCCAAGGGCGTTCAGCTCGTCGGAGTGCTTGATGCCTAACTTGGTCGCCATTGACGGCAACTCGCTGACCTGCGCATCGGCCACCAACTTGCCTTTGTTGATGATGATGACGTGGTCGCACATCGCCTGTACCTCCTGCATAATGTGGGTGGACAACAAGACTGTGCGATTTTTGCCGTATGTTCGGATAAGTTCCCTTATTTCAATCAGTTGGTTCGGGTCAAGGCCAGTGGTGGGCTCGTCGAGGATCAGCACCTCCGGGTCGTGGATGAGCGCCTGGGCGATGCCTACGCGTTGCTTGTAGCCGCGCGACAAGGCGCCGATTTTCTTGTGTTGCTCCGGCTCCAGTCCCGTCTTCTTTATAATGTCCGCCACTTTCTTCTTGATGTCTTTAAGATGATGAATGCCTCCGATAAACTCCAGGAATTCACGTACATACATATCATAATACAGCGGGTTGGCCTCCGATAGGTACCCGATTTTCTTTCTCAGTTCCAAGGAGTCGTTCCAAATGTCCAGTCCGCAGACCTGCACGCTGCCTTCCGTGGGCGGAATCAGGCAGGTGATGATTTTCATCATAGTAGTCTTGCCCGCGCCATTGGGTCCCAAAAATCCTACAATCTCTCCCGTCTTGGCCTCGAAACTGACATTGTCCAAGGCATATTGGTCTCCAAATACTTTCGTGACGTTCTTAACTATTATAGACATTATACAGCAATTTATTTAAGGCTGCAAAAATAATAAAAATTGTATCTTCGCCTCGTATTTTAAAACCATGAAGACGTGAAAAAAACAACTCTTATTTTTTTCAGCGCTTTGCTATGCGCTGTGTATGCCTACGGGCAGCCCACTTCCCGCCATATTGTGGCATTTTACAATGTCGAAAATCTGTTTCATCCTTCCGAGGATTCCTTGGTCCGTGATGATGATTTCACCCCCACCGGCTTGTATCATTGGAGTTACAAAAAGTACTATCACAAAATCGCCAATGTGGCAAAGGTGTTTCTCGCAATGGGACAAGGCAATCCACCCTCGGTAATAGGCCTTGCGGAAATCGAAAACGAGCGCGTGCTTGAAGATCTTTGCTATCATTCGCCCCTGAATGCCTACCATTATCGCTATGTGCACCACGACTCGCCCGACCGCCGCGGCATCGACGTGGCCCTGCTCTATCGCGACAGCTGCGTGAAGGTCCTAAGGGAACGCAAGGTCCCCGTGGTTTTCCCCTTTGAGCCCAATACACAGAACCGGGACTTGCTCTATGCCCTTGTCCGTTTCCTGGGCGGCGACTCGCTCCATATCGTGGTCAACCACTGGACTTCGCGCTTCGGTGGCTATGCGGCCACGATTCCCAAACGCAACTATTATGCGGATGTGGCACGCAGCATAGTGGACTCCATCCTGACTCTCGATCCCGACGCGAATATCCTGCTGATGGGCGACTTCAACGACTATGCCACGGACCAAAGTCTGGAACAACATCTTCGAGCCCGTAAATATACCCCCGACAACCTTTCTGATACACTTTTTAATTTGATGTATTACTTTGTTGATCAAAACAATGTGGGCTCACATAAGCACGAGGATTTTTGGGGCTGCCTCGACCAAATGGTTGTGTCGCGCGGATTCTTGTTCGACAAAGGGAATATACATATCCTAGATAAGGTGCCCCATATCTTCCAAGCGCTTTTTCTCTTGGTGCCCGACGAGAAATATGGTGGGACGAAGACGTTCCGCACTTTCTCAGGGCCGCGCTATATCGGTGGTTATGCCGATCATTTACCAGTGTATGTGGTTGTGGAAGAGGATGCTCCGTTAGACAATAAAGCCATAGATGACAAATCCCGCGACACCGCTGAGCAAGATCATCAGGATGGGACTGGCCTTGAATCCGATGGAAGCAATGAAAACAGCAGCAAAGATGCCGATGCTGACGAATAGTTGAGCAGGTGAAGATGCGTATGTGCCGAAAGTTTCGGGCGAAACCAACAACAAAGCAGCTGCGGCAATCAAGCCCACCACGGTCAGACGCAATACGGACAGGGTGGTGGCGACGAGTTTGTTGTCTTTATGTTTGAGTAGGAACTTGCTGACAATCAACATTAGGATGACGGGGATAAGGATGACGGACAGGGAACACATCACCGCGCCCAGTATGCCGAGCCATTCGGAATAGCCGGCGTTTACGATGGCCGTGTAGCCCGTGTATGTGGCCGTGTTGATGCCGACGGGGCCAGGCGTGATCTGCGAGGTGGCCACGATGTCGGTAAACTGTTGCGCCGTGAGCCATCCGTGCTTCTCCACCACCTCGTTCTGTATCAAGGCGATAGTGGCCAATCCGCCGCCGAAATTGAAGGCGCCGATTTTAAGGAAGGTCCAAAACAATTTCAGGAAAATCATACTTGGGCCTCCTTCCTCTCTTTATACTTGCCGTAGCAGATTCCCCCAACAATGGCCGCCGCGATGATCCAAATGGGAGATATGCCCAAAAGGTAGATCAGGACTGCCGCCACGAGCGGAATCCAGAAGTTCTTCCAGTTGATACCCGCGCTCTTGGCCATATTGAAAACCGGAGCGGCTATGAGGGCTACCACCGCCGGACGAATGCCCTTGAAAATGGACTCGAAAACCTCATTGTCTTGCAGGAAACTGAAACAGGTGGCCAACCCCAAAATGATGACGATGGGCATTCCGATGTTGCCGAATATGGCCGTCAAGGAACCGGGCGCTTTTCGCAACCGATAGCCGATGTTGGTCGCCATATTGACGGCAAAGATGCCGGGCATCGCCTGCGATACCGCCAAGATGTCCAAGAAATCCTCACGGCTCACCCACTTGCGATTGTCCACCAACTCCCGCTCCATCAACGGAATCATCGCATAGCCGCCTCCAATGGTGAAGGTGCCGATCTTGAAAAAGGACCAAAAAATCTGAATTAGCTTGGGCATATCGGTTATATCGGCTGCAAAAATAACATTTATAATTGCACGAAAGTGCTATTTTTGCAGACTTGTTTTGAAACAATGAAACTCAAATTCGCCAACATCCGCATACCCGTCAGCGCTAACCCTAATCCCAAGAATGTGCTGTTCCAGAAATATCGCATCCAGTCCAGGGATGTCCAGGATTTTAAAATCTTGCGCCAGGCCATTGACGCCAGAAAGAAAAACCGCGTGGTGTTCGATTATCAGTTGATGCTGGAGCTCCCCGACAACTATGCGCATTTGTTGCACGAAGCGGGAGTCTCTCTTTTACAAGAGGCGGCCCCCGTTGAGTATCCCGAATGGACCGATCCGCTGCGACCTGTGGTGGTCGGCTTCGGCCCTGCCGGTATGTTCGCCGCACTCTACTTGGCCCGCTGCCACGCAAGACCTGTCATCATCGAACGCGGCGGAAAGATTGAGGACCGCAAGCGTGCCGTCAACCAGTTTATGTTCGACAAACAACTCGACCCGAATTGCAACGTGCAGTTCGGAGAAGGCGGCGCCGGCACCTTCTCGGACGGCAAACTCAATACCAATGTCCATAGCGAGTACAACGCCTTTGTCCTGCAAGAATTCTACAAGCACGGAGCCAACGAAGATGTGACCTATATGCAGAATCCGCACGTGGGCACTGACTATCTGGAGAAGGTGGTCCGCAATATGCGTCTGGAAATTGAATCCCTCGGCGGCGAATTTCACTTCAACACCAGATTTGTGGATTTCGAGCATCAAAACGATGAGGTTGTCCTCACCTGTGACCCGGCGTTGACGATAAAAACCCATCATCTCATACTCGGTCTCGGCCACTCCGCTCGCGATACCATCAAGATGCTGTATGCCAAAGGGTTGAGCATGGAGGCCAAGCCCTTCTCCATGGGTGTCCGCATTGAGCACCAGCAACGCGCCATCAACCGGATGCAGTACGGCGAGGCCGCCCGCCTGCTCCCGCCCGCGTCATACAAAGGCGTGGTCCACCTGCAAGACCGAAGTGTCTATACGTTCTGTATGTGCCCCGGCGGCACGGTGATGGCCTCCGCCAGCGAGCCTGGCACTATCGTGACCAACGGGATGAGCGAACACGCCCGCGCCAAGGCCAACGCCAATAGCGCCCTCCTCGTCAACGTGACCCCCGAAGACTTTCTCGTCAATGGCCTGCTCGACGGCCTCGACTACCAGGAAAAATACGAGCGCCTCGCGTTTGAGGTGACCGGAGACTACCGTGCCCCGGGAAATTTGGTGGGCGAGTTTCTGCAAGGCGAAATTGCGGAGAAGTACCGTAGCGTAAAACCCTCCTATCCCCACGGCGTGGTGTTCTGCGACTTGCACCGCTGCCTGCCCGACTATGTGGTGGACTCCCTGCGCGAGGCACTGCCGCTCCTCGACCGCAAGATGCCCGGCTTCGCCCATCCCGATGCCGTGATGACAGGCGTGGAAACACGCTCTTCGTCACCCGTACGCATCCTTCGCGACGAAAACCGAATGTCCGCCACGGGCATATTCCCCGTTGGCGAAGGCGCCGGCTACGCGGGAGGCATTATGAGTGCCGCTATTGATGGCTTGAAAACCGCAATATTTTTACTGTCGCAATAAAATAGAGTGTCCTAAACAGGGCTGTTGTTTCAGTGTTTCATCGGTGATGTGCGTGTTACTGCCGGGGCGGTCGGGGTGTACGTAGAACAGCTTGTCAGTGTCGCCTTTCCGGATACGTAAGTCCAAACAACGAGATCTTTTCTATGCATATCTGCTTTTTCATCGTATTTGTTACATAAGTCTATGTATTTTTCCTATACATTAATTAGGAGTGGTTCATAGGCATAGATATACAATACTAACGGTATTAATCAAAATAAGAATAAAAAAATAGACACATAAAAACTAAGTTGATTAATGATCAATTTTTGTATGTAAAAAATATGTTCGCAACAAAAATATACTATTTGGACTGTAAAATCCCGTTGGCTATATTATTGTCATTTTTGAGAACTTAATTTTTGCTATCTTTGCCACCTGAAACGAAGGATAGTTAAATACTTATGAATGAGTTTATTAGGGGTATAAAGAAGGGCTTCCCGATCTGCTTGGGATACATTCCCGTTTCTTTTACCTTCGGTTTGATTGCGGTCAAGATGGGTTTCAACCCATTGGAAGCCACTATCATATCGCTCACCAATATGGCTTCGGCGGGACAGTTCGCTGGCATTCGCCTCATCGAGGGCGGCGCGCCTTACATCGAGTTGGTGATCACGACCTTCGTTATCAACCTGCGCTATATGCTGATGTCTCTCTCCCTTTCGCAGAAGGTGAACCCGGAGATGCCGTTCTACAAACGCGCCGTTATGGCATTCTGCATCACCGATGAGGTGTTCGCCTTGGCTTCTATGGAGAAGGAAGACGTCAGTTTTCCGTTTTTCGGCGGCCTGATGGCCACGCCCATTTTCGGATGGACGCTGGGCACGTTCCTCGGCGCCGTGGCTTCCAGTCTCCTATCGCCGATGTTACAGGGCTGCTTCGGCATCGCCCTCTATTGTATGTTCATCGCCATCATCATTCCGCCGGCGCGCAAGGGCCGCAAGGTGGCCATTGCCGTGATCGTTTCGGCACTGCTCTCTTGCCTGTTCAAATACGTGCCGGGCATCAACGTGCTTTCCAAGAACGGTGGAGGTGGCTGGGCAATCATCATATCAGCTATTCTGGGTGCAGCCATCTGCGCGTCCATCAAGGAGGTAAAGCGTTTCAGAAAGAGAACGCAGAAAGGAGGCGTCAATGTGTAGTATGGAGAATATTGCCATCTGTATGCTCATTATGGCCTTGACCACCTATCTGATTCGGGTCATACCGATTGGATTTGTGCGTACGAGGTTGGAGAACGAATGGGTGCAGGACTTCTTGTTCTACATCCCATTCTGCGTCCTCTCCGCAATGACTTTCCCCGACGTGTTGTATTCCACCACGCCCGCCGGCGCCACGACCCCCCATTTTACCTCGGCAGCCATCGCTACGATGGTGGCTATCGTGCTGGCTTGGAAAGATAAAGGGCTCGTTCGAGTGGCACTTGTGGCCGTTCTCGTCGCAATCATTGTGGAACTCCTGCTCCCCGTGATTTTTTAGATTAATAGGTAAAAAAAAGCACTCCAACGGAGTGCTTTTATGTGGTATGTCAAATCGGATTTTACATTTCCGGTAACATTGCGCAGACCAGTTTCACCATGTTCGGACCTGCGGTGTTAGCAGCCTCTAACACCTCTTCGTGCGTGGCCTCCATTACCTGTCCTATAACGCCCAGGTCAGTGATGACGGACAACGCGAAGATGTTCAGACCTCTGTGACGGGCCACGATGGCCTCCGGCACGGTGGACATCCCCACAGCATCAGCACCCATAATGTAGTACATCTTGTATTCGGAGGGCGTCTCGAAACAAGGTCCGGAAACACCCATATAAACGCCTTCCTGCAAGTGAACGCCTGTCTCGCGGGCCTTCTTGTGCGCCAGTTTGATGAGTTTGTGGGAATAGACTTCGCTCATATTGGGGAAACGTGGACCCAACTCGTCGTCGTTCGGCCCGATTAACGGATTGGTGCCGAACATGTTGATGTGGTCGCGAATGATCATAATGTCGCCCACTTTGAAGGTGGGGTTCATACCGCCAGCGGCATTCGACAAGATGATGGTCTCAATGCCCAATCCGGGCAAAATCTGCTGCGGATAGGTTACCATATCCATCGGATAACCTTCATAGTAGTGCATACGGCCGTTGAAAACCATTACTTCTACGCCACCCAATCGTCCGAAAGTCATTGCTCCTTTGTGCCCCTTAACCGTGGAGACGGGAAAGTTCGGGATGTCGTGGTAGGAGATTTCATCGGTGATTTCCATAGATTGGGTGAGCCCGCCGAGGCCGGAACCCAATACGATGGCAATCTTTGGGTTTATGCTCTTATGGCTCTTGATATAGGCAATGGTCTCTTCAATTTTTCTTCTCTTTTCTTCCAACATTTTCTTCAAGTATTTTGATAAAGGTCGTTTTTTCTTCTTCGGTTAAAAATTCAACTTCGATAGGAAGAATGAATACAGGCAGCAAAGATAATGATTTTTTTATGTTGCCGAATTGCAACCGCATCCAATCTTTCTCGGTGGTGAATAGAACGCTGTTGTTGCCCAAATATTTCTTGACCTGTTCGATTTCGGTCAAAGTGTATCGGTGATGGTCGGGGAACTTCACGTGACGGGTGATGAGATACGATTCTTGCAAGTGTTCGAACAAAGGCTGGGATCGGGCGATGCCGGTCATCAATACGATCTCGCGCGAGGTGAGGTCGGCCATCGCCTTGGCGGCCGGAGTCACGGGCTCGGGTCTGGCGTGACGATAACGGGTGAAAAACAGCGGCTGGCTATCAAGGAGCCCTAGTTTCCTGCGCCACCATTCACGGTCCACCTGTGCTTCGGCATCCGTCACCTTGGTGACGACCACAAGGTCGGCATCCTTCACGGCGGAAGGATACTCGCGAAGCCGTCCCGCCGGCATTGGATAGTCTTTGAAATAGGGACGCTCGTATTCCGTGAGGATCATTTTAAGGGTTGGATTGACCGATAGATGCTGGTAGGCATCGTCCATTACAATCACGTCCGTGTCCGGTGCGAACTCACGAAGCTTGAAAATACCTTCCTTGCGACTCTCGTCCACGGCCAACGGCAATTCGGGGTGCCGCTCGTGCAACAACAAGGGCTCGTCACCGATGAGTTCGGCGGTCAACAACTCAGCAGGCGTGGTGTTGGCCAAGACATATCCCTTGCTGGTCCGACCGTAGCCGCGACTCAACATCGCCACGTGATGCTCGCGCGACAAGACTTTGGTGATGAAGTCGGCGTGCGGGGTCTTCCCGGTGCCTCCGATGGCGATGTTGCCTACGCAAACCACGGGAATGTCGGGCTGGTAGGCCTTGAGAATGCCCCACCTGTATAAACGTCGACGCAGCCAGGCTACGCCGCCGAATACCCATGCGAAAGGGTACAAGTACCAACGGGGCTTGAACTTACTGCTCATCACCTTCGGCTTTATC
Organism: Bacteroidales bacterium; assembly: GCA_024685175.1. Lineage (GTDB taxonomy): Bacteria > Bacteroidota > Bacteroidia > Bacteroidales > WCHB1-69 > F23-D06. Next base: position 103,777 of record JAIKWD010000007.1, on the reverse strand, counting down.
CGTTTTGGCGGCCAAACGTTCCTCCTTGCGCTTCTGCTCGTAGGCGGCCTGCTTGTCCTCGTACTCCTCGTAACTCTTGATGATCTTGGTAACCAGATGGTGACGCACCACATCCTTGGTGTCCATATATATAAAGTCGATGCCCGGTATCTTGCTTAAGATACGGTCGGCTTGCATCAGGCCGGATTGCTGGTTCTTAGGTAGATCAATCTGAGTTATGTCGCCCGTAATGAAGAACTTGGCGTTCTTGCCCATACGTGTCAGGAACATCTTGAGTTGGGCCGACGTGGCGTTCTGCGCCTCGTCAAGGATGACATACGCGTTGTCGAGGGTCCGGCCACGCATAAAGGCGAGAGGCGCAATCTCGATGACCTTGTCTTCCAAATAGGAAACCAACTTCTGCATCGGAATCATGTCCCATAAGGCATCGTATAGGGGTTGCAGATAGGGGTCGAGTTTGTCGCGCAAGTCGCCGGGTAAAAACCCTAGGTTCTCGCCGGCCTCAACCGCGGGGCGGGTAAGGATGATACGGCGTATCTCTTTGTTCTTCAGGGCTCTGACCGCCAAGGCCACGGCCGTGTAGGTTTTGCCTGTGCCGGCAGGACCGATAACGAACACCATATCGTTCTTCTTGGCACTCTCCACCAGTTTCTTCTGGTTGGGCGTGATGGCCTTAATGAGCTTGCCCTCGCGTCCGTGCACGATGACGTTGCTGTTACCATTGCCGTCACCATTGTCCAAACGATAGAAACTATCGTCTTCCAATGCCGTGATGTTTAATATATCAGTCTCGGTCAACTTGCCGTATTGCTCTAAGTGTAAGCACAATAGGCGGATACGCTCTTCAAAGTTCTGCACCTCTTGGTCCTCGCCCGCAACCTTGATCTCGTTGCCACGGGCCACGATCTTCAGTTTGGGGAAGATGTGCGTGAGCAGGTCGATGTTTGTATTGTGACTGCCGTACAGTCCTACGACAGTGTCGGGATCTATAATGATGCTTTTTTCCATAGTTGATGTCTGTTATTGAATGACAAGATAGTTTAATGGGTTGATGGGAAAGCCATTGTACCACAATTCGAAATGTAAATGGATGGACTTGCCATCAATGTTGCCCGTGCTTCCCATGATGGCGATGGGGCTGCCGGCTTTAACGCGATCGCCGACTCTCTTCAGCAAAGATGCGTTGCGCTTATAAACAGAGATGAGATTGCCCGGATGTTGGACGATGATAACATATCCGTCATTGTCAGAGTAGTTGGATGAGATCACCACACCGTCAGCCACACAACTTACGGCACTGTTTTTAGTTCCTTGAATGTCAATGCCATAGTGTTTTTTCTCGGGATTGAACAGGCTACTGACTGCACCCAGAGCGGGGGGATATATGGAAAGATTGGAGATTTTGGCTTGGTCTAGCGTTGGGATGCTATTCGTGTTCTCTTTTTGCACGCGTCCCAAAATCATTTCAGCTTCCTCAATAATCTCTCGAGTCTTCTTCAGTCGAGTTGTATCTCGACTGGTGTTGTGAACATCCGGCGTGGATGCTGCATTATTGTCCATGTCCTCCATAGTTGGTACTTGTCCCTCGGCCATGGCTGTAAAATGGTCTATATAAGCTTGATTATTGGAGATGGTCTTTTCCAGGGAGTCAATCTTGGAAACAGCTTGTTTGTATAACTTATACTCTCTTTGTGAAGTATAACCGGGAATATAAACACGTAATGGGGTAAGTGCAATTAGTAGACTGGTGAGGAAAACAATGACGGCAACGGCTATAACTCCTATCACCACCGTTTTCTTGATGGTGATGTTCTTTACTTCCCATCGTTGCTCGTTAGTGTCTTCGTTTGAAAAAACCAAGCGATACTTAGTCTTCCAATCGGTTACGATCACGTTCCAGAGTTTCCGTATCTTTTGAAATATACCCATTTTTTTTACAAAAGAAGAATAAAGCGCAAAAGTACTAAAAATTGCGCTTGGTACTTACATTTCGTACGATTTTGGAGCATTATTTTCGTTTTTTTTGTCTGTTTTTTTTATAAAAAAATTGACATTGTAAAAAAAAGGTTTATTTTTGCCTCCATTATTCACTATTAAAAAACCGTAAGAATATGAACGAACAAGACACCAATGTAAGCTTCTTTAGATTCGAGGACCTTCGGATCTATGCTAAGGCGATGGACTATATAACTTGGCTATATGGAGAAATTCAGAATATCACTGACGATGCCTTGGCTTTTCTAAAAGAGAGTTTCTTAAAATCTGCTCATGGTATTGCCTTGAATACGGCGGAAGGTTCTTCTCGGAACAAAACACAGTTTCTTTATTATCTCAAAATGGCTAAAAGCTCTGTCCGCGAATGCGTGGTGTACACGGAGATTGCTACCAGAAAAGGTGTTTTCCAGAACGAAGCTACTGAATATTCCCGTAATCAGTTGATGGAACTCACCAAGATGATTGGATCCTTGATTGCTTCCTTACAAAGAAGTGCTGGAGCTATTAGTCGTGAGGAGAAAGACGAAGACATGCTTGATCCTATTAACGATATGAGTTTCTAATGGAATTATAAACTTATGTGAAAGGATATTTGCATAAAATATCCTTTTTTTATTGCCTAAACATAAATTTAATGAAAATAAGAAATTACTCAAGGGGCCTTTTTTGTTCTCTCGTATTACTTGCTTTTGTCTCCTCCTTGATGGCTGCTCCAGTACAGGGCAAACGTTTGGTTAACATGGGGATAAAAGCCTTTCAATTAAAAGGTCAGTCTCTTGGCATAAAAAGTCTCGATAGTGAACCGTTGAATTGTGATTTCGTTGTGGATCAACAAGACACATTGTTGATGGTAATGAACTTCCACAAGGGTTTTATTATCATGTCCGCCGACGATGCAGTAACACCTGTTCTAGCGTATTCCCCACATCAACAGTTTGATATGAATGACATCGCTCCAGGTGCCAAAATGCTACTGGATGGTTATAAAAGACAAATTCGTCAGGTGAGACGGAATGCTACTTCCTCTTCGCTAGCCATTCACAATAGTTGGCTGGAACTTGAGAATAATAGGACTCCGAAGGATTCTGAAGAAGGAGGCGTGGCTCCATTGACAACCGCTCTGTGGAACCAAACACAGTATTACAATTATTACTCTCCCATTGACTTCGATGCCCCTAGCGGCTATGATAACCGTACCCCTAATGGATGTGTGGCTGTGGCCATGGCGACGATTATGTACTATTACCGCTATCCATTGCATGGCTCTGGCGCACATGTAAATCATACGGATTATGGAAGTTTCTTTGTCAATTTTGCCAATCATAACTATTGTTATGAGGCAATGAATGATCAGATCCGTTATTATAATAACGAAGTGGCCAAGCTTATTTTCCATTGTGCTACTTCCGTGGATATGATGTATGGCTCCGACGGTTCTGGAGCCTATTCAGAAAATGTTCCGTTTGCCCTGAAAACTTTCTTTGGCTATGATGAAGGATGTGAGTATATCCACAAACATGATTACCCCATTTCTGAATGGTATGAGATTCTGATGGAAGAGCTGGATGCCTCGCGCCCCGTTTATTATTCCGGCTACGATGAAGAAGGTGGACATGCTTTTGTCTGCGATGGATACGACAACGATACACTATTCCATTTCAACTTTGGTTGGGGAGGAAGTTCCAATGGCTATTATGTTTTGATAAACAACGATAGCGTAACTAATGCTGTAAATGGTTATAACCATGGACAAAGTGCTGTTGTTGGAATTTATCCTAAGGCTGCGCATTATCCTTATTATTGCTCAGAGAAAGTGCTGGACTCTCAGAATGGCTCTCTGGAAGACGGAAGCGGCCCGGAAAACTATCAAAACAACTCAAGTTGTACCTATGTGATTACGGCTACCAATGCTTATAGGGTCAAAGTGAATCTCACTTATTTTGACACACAGGCGGATCATGACTCCTTGAGCTTTTGGGATGGTCATCCCAGCCAAGGCCATCTCTTGAGGACCATCTCTGGTTCTATGCCAGATATTACGAACTATAGTTTTGGTACGGATAGCCTCTATATAACCTTCTCTTCGGACAATTCTATCACTGCTGCCGGATGGCGTCTCTGCTACGACGTCATGACACACTCATATAGCTGTGGCTCGTACAATGTACATGCCTATCGTGGTGTGCTTGACGATGGAAGTGAAGGAGGTAACTACAAGGCTAATGCCTCTTGTCTTTGGCACTTTAGGCTTCTTGAGGCTTCATATATCCATCTGCAATTCAATAGATTTGATCTTAAAGATGGGGATTTTTTGGAGATTTATGATTGGTCTACACCAACAAAATCCCTTATCACTACGCTTTCTGGCTCAAGTATTCCTACGCCTTTGACTCTGAATTGTAATGATATTAGCGTTGAGTTCAAGAGCGATAATTATATGTCAGGCGATGGCTTTGAAATCGAGTGGTCATCAGATTATTCCCCGGAAGCAATAGAGGATTTTGCCACCTCTAATGTGCAAGTGTTTCCTAACCCTGCCACCACGGCAGTAACCATAAGATTGCCTGAAGATTGTCAAGGTTGTCATGCGATGCTTTATGATGTAACGGGAAGATTGGTTCAATCCTCAAGCACTACGGGAGAAGCAATGTATATGGATATACACGCTCTGCCTAACGGCTTTTATACTATTGTAGTACAAGGAGATAATGTTTCTTGTAAGAAAAAAATAATCATACAACATTAGTTGTTTTTAAACAATCAGGATAGTTATCCGTCTTGAAAGTGAATTTTCTTAATAAAACCACAAAAAGATGAAAAAGAATGTGATCCTGTCGTTAATGCTCTGTGTTGCAAGTTTGATCTTCACAGATGCTATGGCCCAGGCGCCTGCACGGCAAACTGCTCCAACCAGCAGTAGTAGAACTCAAACAACATCAGTGAGCTCTCAGGCATCTCGCCAGATCCGAAAGGGAGACGCTCAACTGAACAAGGCCAATAGCAATTATCAAAGAGCTCAGTCCTCTACTGCTACACGGCCAACCAGCACCGCTCGTCCGTCTACTAATGCAAGACCGGCTAGCTCTTCTAGAGTGTCAGCTCCTTCCGCTACGACAAGACCGACAACGACAACTCGTCCTGCATCCACTAGCAGCAAGCCGACCTCTACGGTCAATAGTCGCACCAACGCGCCTACGACCAAGCCGACTTCTACTGCAGCAAGACAAACGGGCAATGTTACCCCTCCTAGCTCTTCCACTAGCCGGAACAATGCAGCGACTGCAACCCCGGCAAACGTAAATTCAACTTCTTCTACCGCCACTCGTAATGCGGCGACGTCTACGACCAACGTAAACAAGCCCAATGACAGAGGCCCTGCACCTACTACCGGCTCTACTGCAGTGGAAACCAAGAGAGGTTACAATGATCATGGTCAGGCTAGTCCTCAGCCGGCTCCGCAAAACTACGGTGCACCTCACGCTGCTGGAACGCCTTCTCCGGCGAAGCCGATCCCTTACATGCACCCTAATCACCACAACTTTGGATATCACATGCATGTTCCTCGCCACATCCGCCCGGTCTACTATCATGGCTTGCCCTACTACTTCTACAATAGCATCTTCTGCCGCTACATCAATGGGTACTATGTAATCTGCCGCCCGCCTATCGGAGCAGTGATCGCCCACAGCATCTTCCACACCTGGCATCCCGTGATCGTGATCCACAGAAATGTCACCTACTACTATGACGATGGCACCTTCTACACTCCTCGCAAGAACGACTACGTAGTAGTTAACCCGCCCATCGGCGCCCGCGTGGCAGAACTGCCCAGCAACTACGAGGAGATTATCCTGGATAACAACGTCTACTTCAAGGTTGACAATGTGTACTACAAGGAAGTGATCGTTAGCGGATATATCTGGTACGAAGTGGTCTTTGTAGCTTGAAAATAAAAAAAAAGAATTCGTTTGAGCGCGTTATTAAAAAAAGTGTATCTTTGCGCGCTCAAACGAATTGCCTTGTGGTGTAATGGTAGCACAGCAGATTCTGGTTCTGTTTGTATGGGTTCGAGTCCTATCGGGGCAACTGGAAAGATAAAATCGAAGCACGCCAAAACGGCGTGCTTTTTTGTTTTAAAAAGTTTATCTTTGCAGGTGTAAATCTAAACCCTACAACGATGTTGGCAATTGGTATCGCCGGCGGATCCGGCTCAGGCAAGACCTCCGTGGTAAAAAAAATCATCCAAAGCATTCCACGTGAAAAAGTGAGCGTTCTCTCTCAAGACGCCTATTATAAAGATAATGGAGACCTTCCCCAAGAGGAAAAAGAGAAGATTAATTTCGACCATCCATCAGCCATTGAGTGGTCTTTGTTGGCCCACCACATTGACGAATTACGTCATGGGCGCCCTGTGGAGATGCCTACCTATTCGTATGTCACCTGCGGCCGTGGCAAAGATACTATCCCTGTCAATCCTTGCGACGTGCTCATCGTGGAAGGCATCCTCATCTTTACCGATCCTGCTCTGTGCAAAACGTTAGACCTAAAAGTCTTTGTCGACACAGATGCCGATGAACGCCTGATCCGCATCATCCAGCGCGACGTCAACGAACGTGGCCGCGGATTGGACCGCTCTATCGTCCATTACCAAAACTTCGTGAAACCCATGCACGAACTCTTTATCGAGCCGACGAAGCGATTGGCGGACATTATAATTCCCGTGGGGGCGGAAAACGAAAAGGGTATTGACATCCTCACCTCCAAGATAAAACAAACTTTGGGTATTATCTAAATTTACCCCTTGAACCAATTAGGTCTTTTGTTGCTGCTTTTTGGCGGCAGGGAAGAGCACGTTGTTCAAGATAAGACGATATCCTGCTGAGTTGGGAAAAAGGTTCAGGTCAGTAGGAGGGTCGTTTACCAAATGCTGGTAGTCCTCCGGGTCGTGACCGGAATAGAAAGTCCACGTACCTTTGCCATATTCACCATGTATATATCGTGCCTCGTTAAACTGGGCGGATTCGCCCATGATGGTTACGGTAGGCTTGATCCGATCCTTGACGAATGCAGTGGTTTGACCCATAAAACCTGGTATAACCGTCATGTGATTTTGACATAGCATGGTGGGTACAGGATCCCATTTTGCGGAAAACTCGAAAAGCGTGAAAAAATCATTGCTTTTGTTGGTAAGATGTATAGTAGGCTTCACATCTATATCGGAGACCTCATATTCATAGGGATTGGTCACAATTCTGAAGTTTGTGAAAGCGAAACAGTTGTCGTAGTTTAGTTTACTTTGGGCCTGAGGGTCCATGGGGTCGCCGTCGAACATAACATCGCAAATGTCGACACCTTCGGCGGCCAAGGCAATGTCGTAGCTGTCAGGACCGGAGCACATGGCAAACAAGTAACCCCCGCCAGCCACGAAGTCGCGAATGCCTTTGGCTACAGCCAATTTCATTTGGGAGACTTTGGCGAAGCCCAATTGAGCGGCGCGATCTTCGTTCTCCTTCACATCATCCTGATACCACTTGGCGTTGCGGTGGCTGCCCCAGAATTTCCCATATTGGCCCGTGAAATCCTCGTGGTGCAAGTGTAGCCAGTCATATTTGGGTAAATCTCCTTTGATGACCTCCTCGTCATATAGGACAGTATACGGAATTTCAGCGTAAGTTAAGACTAAAGTTACAGCATCGTCCCAAGGCAGTTTGTTCTTGGGAGAATAAACGGCTATTTTAGGTTCCTTAGTGAGCCGAATTTCATTCATATTATTCTCAGTGGCTGCAATTTCACTAAGAATCTGTTGCGCTTGTACATCGGCAATAACTTGGTAGGAAACGCCGCGAATGCTACATTCGCGTTCTACGGCATCGTTGTAGGCACACATAAAACTACCACCGCGATAGTTGAGCAACCAACTCATGTCAATCTGGTGCGCCACGGCATAGTAGGCAATGCCGTACGCCTTCAGGTGGTTCGACTGTTCCAAGTCCATAGGTATCAAAATATGCGTGCAAAATGCAGGCAGAGAGCCTAATAACAATAAGGTAGCAATGATGAGTTTTTTCATTTCTCTAAAATCATTCAGAATAACGATGTGTTTTTCCTTTTCCATCCAGCAAATAGAGCCATTTCTTTGCCCAACGAAATTCTCTTGAGTCGGCGGGAAGGTATGGCAGCGTATGCATTTCATGATTAGCTCGAATATAGATGTGTAACGTATTGTTTTGAAGGTAGTAAAGGTGATCGACATCTTGTTGCGCTGACAGGACCCCCTTTATGGGCATCAGATGCTCGTATGTGCCAAATCGATCGAAGAAAAAGAGACCTTGGGTGGAGTCAACTAGCATTATGGAGTGATCAGGAATGCATTGCAAGCTAACGGCATGAATATTCAAATCGTTGTTACAATGCGTTTTATTGATGATTTTTAAGTTGAGGTCGGTGATGTACAAGTCTTGATTGGTTTCGTCAAAGAGTGTAATTTTGTTATTGCCGAAAATTGCGGCATTTGAGATTGAGGTCAGATTGTGCTCGAAAAGATCCAATTCATTACCGATAGGAGCAAGCTTGTCGTCTAGGAATACAATCTTTCCGGACTCCTGATAAAACAACATTATTTTAATGGAGTTGTCTGCATCGACGGAAGTGAGGTTCCCATAATTAGGTTTCCGGAAATCAAAAAGTAACTCCCCAGTGGGGGAGTACTTTAAGAGAGTGGCATCATGCCATGTATAAATATTACCTAAGTTGTCGGTGGTGAGATGGCTGCAGGGTGTGTCAAAAAGAGTTTGTGCAGTCGCAAGGCCCACGAGCAAGACCAGTAGGAACGATGCTAGAATGCGTTTTGTCATGTTAGAACTTACATCCAATAGTGGCTACTATGCGATGAGTGTTGTTTCTGGTCTCGATTGCACCGGTCGAAGAGCTGTTGCCGTTGATAAGATCTTGGTACTGATCGGGAGAGAACGCGCCGTTGTCTTCATACAGCCAGAAACTGTCGTTGGAGTGTCTGAAAACATAGGCCATATCGAAGAAGACATACTTGGTGCGGATGCCGAAACCAACGGATCCCGTATGTGCCGTAGCGTTATAGTTGGTGTTGAAATTCTTATAGGGAGAAGTCTTGTAGTTGTAACCAGCGCGGAGTACGAACTTGGAGGTAACATTAATTTCACCACCTACTTTGAATGTATGACACATGCCGTACTTGTTAACAATATTCTCATTCTCGATATTGAAGTCGTAGTCGTCAGCGTAGAGCTTGGCCATGGAGTAGTCTACAAAATCGTATTCAGCGGCGATAAAGGCGCGTTTGTTGATGAGGAACGCAGTGCTCAAGTTGAACTTCAGGGGTGTGGTGAGCGAGAAACGATAGCTGTTGTCGTAACTTGATGTGCCGGAGTTGTTACCGTCGGTGTAATAGGAAATCATATTGCGGCTGTATGAGTCACGGATTCTCCAGAAATAGGACGGGGTTTGGAAGGATGCACCCAAGCGCAAGAAGTTGATGGGCTGATAGATAACACCCAATTTGAGGTTGATGCCAGCGCCGCTGTTCTCTTGTGTGCTATTAGTTTGGAAGGAACTGATGCCTTTGGCCATGGTCTCATCGTCCGTTGCAGTTTCGGCGTAGGAGATGACTTCTTTATAACTGAGTACCGGGACGCCCAGGGTGGCGCCGACAAACAGTTTGTCGTTGTAGTTGCCACCGAAGGTGAATACCATTTCGTCCATGGCACCGGATCTTTTCACGAGGGCTTCGTGCTTCAGGTTTGCATCCGTGAAAGGACTGTGATACTGATTTGTGGTTCCAGGCAAGGTGTCGATCAACCAAGATTTCCAAGCTAATAAGGCATCCCCTGTCAAGTTGTTGTAATGTCTGCCGTTGGCGTGAGGCAGGATAACGTCAACCATTGAGGATTGGGCATTGCCGCTGGCCCGGAATGTGTTGTTATAGTCCATTATGCGGTTGTAGCCGAACCCGAAGTGCCAAAAGTTCCAGTTGGAGTTCTCAATGTGGCTGCTGATGACCAGTCCAACTTGAGGAACCGTGTATTTAGGATTCTGAGTATAGCTATTATTGCCGTAATACATAGAGTTGTTCAGGGAAAACGACAAGGACATCGGGGTGAAGGTGGCTTCATGGCGTTTGTACAACCCGATGGCTGCAGGGTTGATGCTTAAGGCCGAGAATTCACCGCCGGTGGCACTAAAAGCTCCACCTGCGCCCATGAAACGAGCTGTTCCTTGGTAATCAATTTGGGAGAAACGGAAGGCCTCGTAATCGCCTTGTGCCATAGTGGTGCCAACAAGGCACAAAATGAATATAAAACTGATTATTCTTTTCATTTTTTTTCGTGTGTTTAAAGGTTGAATTATCGTCTACCGCCACTATGTGAGGATGAACTGCTACTATAAGAAGAGTGAGAAGAAGAGCCGCTGTAGGATGACCGAGAAGAGGAGCTGGATGAGCTGCTGTATGAGGAACGAGACGAGCTACTGTATGAAGAGCTACTGCTGGAAGGTCTACTGTATGAGCTTGAAGAGGGTCTGCTGTAGGAAGAGCTACTACTGGATGGTCTGCTAGAGGATGTGCTGGAAGGTCTGGAGTAGGAGCTGGAAGAAGGGGTTCTACTATTATTATTGTAGGAAGAACTTGGTCTGGATGTAGAGGTCGGTCTGGTAGACTGGCTGGGAGTTCGAGAATTGTTCGCAGGGTTGGAGTACGAGTTGGATGGACGAACATTTGTGTTGGCAGGGGTCGAAGTGTTGGTCCTACTGCTATTGTTGGAAGGGGTGGAGTAGGTGTTAGACCTGGAGTCGTTTACTCTATTTGTGTTCGTAGTGTTGGAGTTAACGCGTCCTGCATTGATGTTATTGTTAGGAGTGTTATTGTTCGTTCTACTGGCGTTTCCATTCGGATTCGTAGTGTTTGTATTGATGCGGCTTGTATTAGAGTTGGCGCGACTGGCGTTCGAGTTAGCAGGAGTCGTAGCCGGAGCAGCAGTGGGTCTGGGTTTTGCGCTGGAACCAGAGCCGCCACCAGTCGGGGAATAGAGTGCAGAGAGGGATTCGTAGCGTTCGTTGAAGGAGGCAGGAGAGGAAGTTACCGCAGAATAACGGTTTGCATTTTCGCCATTGCCGTAGTTGGGATGTTCATAGTCGCCGGGGCGGTCGCCACGATCCGGAGTGGGGTTGCCCAAAGAGGGTCCGATGCTGTTGCGATGGCCATAGTAGAAGGAATGATTGCTATCGAAGTTGTTATGATAGTAGTTGATAGCCCAATCGTAGTTATGCCATCCCCATCCATAATGATGGTACCAGTGAGGGTGATAGTAATCCCATCCCCAGCCGTAATGGAATCCGTAATCATACCATCCATAGTCATAGTAGTATGGACGGTAGTAATAGCTAGGCCACCACCAGTTATAGCCCATATAGATACTCAAGCCCCAGTTGGAAGGGCAATAGTCGTACCAATACAGGTTTGTGAAATAGGGATCATAATAGCCCCAACCGCTGTATACATCGGTGTGGAAACGACGCAGACGGGAAGTGTAGTAGTAATCGTAGTAATCGTCATCGTCGTAATAATAAGTAGTGGAGCTACTTGGTGCTTCTTCATAGGCTACGGCTGTGTCGTAAGTGTTGTCGTAGGCATACTGATTAGCCGTATTGTCATACTTCGGGGCGTTCATTATTTTATATTGATCGTCGTTGGACGAAGAATAAATATCGTCATAATAGGCGAACGTACCCGTGTTGCATGCGGTTAGGAGCACTGCTGCGATTGAGATGGCGATTAAAAATAGTTTTTTCATAATAACCTCCTTATGGCTTTATTTTTCGTATTTTTGCAATCCTTTTTGATTACAGAAACTATTGACCGCAAAAATACTAAAAAGTTAATTTAATAAATAAAAATAATGGCTAAAAGTTTGACTACAAGACAAGAGAATTATTCCCAATGGTACAACGATATTGTGAAGAAAGCAGATCTTGCTGAGAATTCGTCAGTTAGAGGCTGTATGGTCATCAAACCCTACGGATATGCAATTTGGGAGAAAGTGCAATCCACGTTGGATAAGATGTTCAAAGACACCGGTCATGTGAATGCATATTTTCCGATTTTCATTCCCAAGTCGTTTTTCAGTCGTGAGGCCAGCCATGTTGAAGGTTTCGCCAAAGAGTGTGCCGTAGTTACGCATTATCGTCTTAAGAATGCTGAAGATGGCTCCGGCGTTGTAGTTGACCCTGACGCAAAATTGGAAGAAGAGTTGATCGTACGTCCTACTTCAGAAACCATCATTTGGGATACTTATAAGAGTTGGATTCAATCATACCGTGATCTGCCTATTTTGTGCAATCAGTGGGCTAACGTGGTTCGTTGGGAGATGCGTACGCGTTTGTTCCTTCGTACAGCGGAATTTTTGTGGCAAGAGGGTCACACCGCGCACGCCACCAAACAAGAGGCAATTGAAGAAACCGAAAGAATGTTGCATGTCTATGCTGATTTTGTTGAGAACTTCATGGCCATTCCTGTTGTCAAAGGTGTGAAATCACCTAATGAACGTTTTGGTGGTGCTCTCGATACCTATTGTATTGAAGCGTTGATGCAGGACGGTCGTGCTTTGCAAGCTGGCACTTCACATTTCTTGGGCCAGAATTTTGCCAAGGCTTTCGATGTCAAGTTCCTCAACGAGAAGAATCAACTCGACTATGTTTGGGCTACTTCATGGGGCGTGTCCACTCGTTTGATCGGGGCGCTCATTATGACACATTCCGATGACAATGGTTTGGTTCTTCCTCCAAATCTTGCTCCTATTCAAGTAGTTATGGTTCCTATCTATAAGAGCGAAGAGCAGCGTCAGGCGATTGCGGACAAACTGCAACCTCTTATTGAGAAATTCAAGGAACTCAACATTTCCGTTAAGTTTGACAACGATGACACCAAGCGTTCCGGCTGGAAATTCAACGAGTATGAACTCAAGGGTGTTCCCGTCAGAATTGCCATGGGACCGAGAGATTTTGAAGAGAACGTTGTAGAAATCGCCCGTCGCGATACCCTTGAAAAGGAGAATGTTCCTTTTGACAATGTCATAGAACATGTGCAAAAATTACTCAAAGAAATTCAGGCTAACTTGTTTAATAAAGCGCTGAAATTCAGGGAGGACAACACCCGCAAGGCTGATACATGGGAAGAGTTCGTCGATCTTTTGGACAACCATCCTGGTTTTATTTATGCACATTGGGATGGTACTCCGGAGACGGAAGACAAGATCAAGGAGCTTACCAAGGCTACGATCCGTTGTATACCGTTCAACAATCCGTTGGAAGAGGGCAAGTGCATCTTGACCGGTAAGCCTTCCAAGCAGAGAGTTTTGTTTGCCAGAGCATACTAATTGTTGCCAAAAAACGTTTAATTGTATATTTTTTCACCCTAGAATGGATCCTAGATTAGTTGCCTTTCAGAGATTGTTGGATATCATGGACGAGTTGCGCGAAAAGTGTCCGTGGGATAGCGTCCAGACCTATGAAACTTTGCGCTGCTTGACAATTGAGGAGACCTTCGAACTCTCTGAAGCAATCATTGACAAGGATTACAACGATATGTGCAAGGAGTTGGGAGACTTGATGTTACATATAGTTTTCTATTCTAAAATTGCATCCGAAGAGAAAAAGTTTGATATCACTCAAGTCCTCAACCAGTTGTGTGAGAAGTTGATACGCCGGCATCCCCATATTTACGGTGAGACCCAAGCCCAAGATGCGCAGCAAGTTCATGAGAATTGGGAGAAAATCAAATTGCAAAAAGAGGGCAACCGATCGGTGCTGGGTGGAGTGCCCAAGAGTGCTCCAGCTATGATCAAGGCGTACCGCATTCAAGAGAAGGCCAATGGTGTCGGTTTTGACTGGCACAATGAAGCCGAGGTTTGGGACAAGGTACAAGAAGAGATGGTTGAACTTAAGCAAGAGGTTGACAATCAGTCTGATGAAGTTGAGGATGAATTGGGGGATGTCCTTTTTGCTCTGATTAATTATGCCCGTTTTGTGAAAGTTAATCCGGATGATGCGTTGGAGAAATCCAATCGAAAGTTTATCCGCAGGTTTCAATACATAGAAGATAAAGCTAAAGAGAATGGTCGCAAGTTGGTCGATATGACTTTAGAGGAGATGGAGTCGTATTGGCAGGAGGCCAAAACTTTGGAGTAATAGAATCGAGGTACGATGAAAAAGGTAAGTAATTTTAATATAGTATATATAATATTATTCATGACATTTGTCGTGATTTCCATCGTTCCTGCCTCAGCACAAAAAAATTCCAAAGCACTTTCTTTATGTAGTAAGGCCGAGCAGTGTATTAACAAGCATGAATTTGACAAGGCCCTGACATATTTGAAGCAAGCCATACAGCGTGATCCTTCATACCCGGACACCTATATTTTAATGGGAGATCTGTATAATTTCACCCTTCGTTCCGACTCCGCCGCTCGTTGTTACAACAAAGCCATAGAGTTGTTGGGGGATCCAGATCCGATGTTGTATTTTATTGCGGCAGGGGAAGGAGTCAAATGTGCCCAATATGAGCAGGCTTTGGCAAACTATGAGATTTTCATGCAGAAGGGCTTGCAATATACCGATGTTCTCGCTGATGCGCAGAAGGGAATGGCCAATTGTCGTTTTGGCATTGAGGCCATGAAGAATCCAGTGAAGTTCAGTCCTGTAAATTTGGGTGCTGCCATCAACTCCGATTGGGACGAGTCGTTAGCATCCCTCACAGCCGATGATGCTCAATTAATCTTCACCGTAAATCGTCCCAAGGATAAGGGAACGGTTTGTGCATTTTGTCTTAATGAAGAAGACTTATACATATCCACTCGAAATGAAAAAAGCGAGTGGGGGAGTAGGGTGCCCATAGGTTCACCTATCAAGAGTGGGTACAATGAGGGTGCGCAGTGTGTGTCGCCTGATGGCAACTATTTATTATATACTATGTGCGATGCTGATTTCGGTGTAGGCAGTTGTGACTTGTATTGGTCCAAGAAGATGGGGGCCAAGTGGTCGCGTCCACGTAACTTCGGTGCGCCGGTGAACACTACTTCATGGGAGAGTCAGCCATCCATGGCTGCTGATGGACGCACGATATATTTTGTCTCCTCGCGGCCTGGTGGTTTTGGAGGTATGGATATTTGGAAAACCACAATGACCACGGAAGGAGCTTTTACGGCGCCGGAGAATTTGGGTGCAGCTATCAACACGCCAGATGATGATGCAGCCCCATTTATTCATAGTGATGGCCGCACCTTATACTTTGCTTCCAAAGGACGTATAGGAATGGGTGGTTATGATCTTTACTATTCCACGTTGCAAAGCGATGGTACTTGGAGCGAACCCAAGAACTTGGGTTATCCGATCAACACTCCTGCCGATGAGATCAACATCTTCATCAACTCTAGCGGTACGGTGGCTTATATGGCATCGGACAAAGATGGTGGTTTTGGAGGATTGGACTTATATAGTTTTGAATTGGATGACAATCTCCGTCCCAATCCGGTTACCTATATTAAAGGTATCATAGCGGATGCGGTTACGGGCCGACCCTTGATTGCCACCATTGAGATGGTGGATCTTGACACCAAGCAAGTCTTGACCCACACGGAATCGGATGCGGAAAGCGGAGAGTATTTGGCGTGTATTCAGACTGGCAGCAATGTATTGTTGAATGTGTCCAGCGAGGGGTACCCTTTCTATTCCGAGAATTTCCAAATTGAGAAGAGTTACACGGAGTTATCCCCGTACCACAAAGATATCCAGTTGCAGCGTGCAGATGTGGGTACGGTGGTTGTGTTGAAGAATATCTTCTTCGACTTTAATGAAAGTGAGCTAAAGCCGGAATCCTATATTGAGTTGGATCGTCTTGTCGATTATTTGTCTCACAACGATGTGAGCATAGAGATAGGGGGTCACACGGACAATCAAGGTAGTGATGAGTATAACGATCGGCTTTCACAGGAGCGGGCCAAGGCGGTGTACGATTATTTGTTATCCAAGCGTATTGCGCCGGAGCGTTTGAGCTATCGTGGCTATGGTAAGCGTCAACCTGTTGCTGACAATAGCACAGAGGAGGGTAGAGCTTCCAATCGGAGGACCGAATTCCGCATCGTTCGTTAAAAAAAGAGCTATTTTCCATTTAATTTTTTTAAAATATCGGGCTTTATTATAAAGGATCCGACAATTTTATTATTATTCAATTGTTAATAACTTTAAAAGTTTTTAGCATGTAAAGAATTGATATATAAATCAATAATAATTGGCAAGAAAAAAACGTCAACATTTCAGCCAGTTGTTTTTAGATGTCTTATTGAAAAAAAAAATAAAAAAAAAACATAGAAAGAATAAGAATAAAAAAAAAATGTATTTTTGCAGGTTGAAAGTTTAGTATAGTGTATTGTAATCTATAATTCTAAAAGACAATTTGATAAGAGAAAAAAGAATAAATAATTAATAACAATCAAAAAATACAAGTATGAAAAAACTATTATCAATTTGCTTTCTAAGCGTCCTGCTTACGATGATGAGCTTTTTCACAGCTCAAGCGCAAAGTAGTAATCAGTGCTGTTTTTGGATTGAGAATATGCAACCGGAGACTTTCCCGCATATTGCCAATCTGGACGGTACTGGGATTGCTCAAGACACAGCAGGTGGTATGGATTTAGTCCTGAACCACGTGCTCAACAGAGCCTACGTAGGGAATACAGATATTTATACGCTGCATTTCCCGCAAGGGGCGAACTGTGGTGACAAGGTGTCCATTGAATGGTTGCTCTACCGTGACGGGCAATTGGTGAATGGTGATTTGTCTGAGTATGCAGACTTTTCCATTTTCACCAAGTACAATAAGCTCAACATCGCTGGTGAATGCGAAAGCATCAACTGGTTGGGCGGCCTCATGGAAGACGGCGATGGTATTTGCGGATGTGACGGCGTGTCCGGCCTCAGCTGCGAATATTGTGCTGGTGGACAGCATAATGGTCACAACGACTACCCCGGCGCTAGTTTTGCAACCCCGCTGGATCCTCCTTTCTACGATGAGACCCATACGGCTGCCAGCTATGTTGAGCAGTTGTATTCTCATGAGTTCGACTACTTCTATCTCCGCTTCCTTGCCAGTGAAGGTTCCACGACCCAGATTCGTATCCATTGGAAGCAAGTTGGTAACTATTCTTTAGTAATGCGTATTCGCGAACGTCTTGGTGGTACTGATTATACTTTCACGGATGATGGTACTCAGAATCCTGAAAGCTACATCGGTGGTCACCAGAGCTGTTGCGGCGACATCCTCTATCAGGATTCCATCGCTTACCTTGTAACGACGGCTAGCGAGAAATCCATTTGCGACGATGATGTGCCCTTCATGTATGGTCGTGGCGCTGTCACTGCTTCTGGTTCCACCCTCTATGCTTTCTATGATGAAAGCCTGTACTATGTGCTCTTCGGCGACTATGAGTGTGATCATTGGAACATCGAAAGAATCGACACTCTCCAACTCTACACTCGTATCAACCCTGACATCATTGCACAAGACACCGACCTTTGCCGTAATGAGAATTTCAACGCTGACGACCTGCTCGCCCTCGTTGAGGAAGTCGACCTTGACGCTCCTGGCATCATCGGTCACAAGATTTGGTGGTCCGAGAACAACAACGCTTGGTACGACGATATGTCCAAGCTCACCTCTTTGAACAACATGACGACCGTTGCCGGTGTTTATACATTCTATGTAAAACAAGTCAACTATTATTATGACGCCATGGATGACGACACCATCGGTTGCGGTGGCGATGTCGCTATAATCCACGTCAACGTAAGAGACCTCTTCCCGCCGATTCTCGAGAACGACCACGTCCTCTATTTCTGTAATGAGACGTTGGAAGAGAACAGCCCGCTGATCTTGACGGCTCACTTGAATCCTTTGGATGAATGTTCCAAGCATATTAGATGGTATGTTGAGGACGCACTTGGTTTGCCTAATCACAATGATGACAATTGGCAAATCACCAGCGATACCTTCCAGGTTGACCTCACCGAACTCAATCCTACCAACATTGAGAACAACATTACGTTCTACCTCTATGCATACGATGATTACACCGGAACTTATTCCGTGGGTTACGACTCTGTGAAGATTGTCTTCTATCAGACACCTATCTTCACTGTCGCCGATGCTCAAACCGAGTTCGTGGTTTGTCCTGGTGCAGAAGTCACGATGGAAAGCAACGTTACTTCTACCGAACCTGAATATAACGGTGAAATGCCTGTTCTTACCTATCAATGGTACAAGAATGGCGAGCTTTTGTCTGTAACTTCCGAGGACTATGTTGTTGACGCTTCCATGATTTGCGGTCACACTGATACTTTCATGGTAAAGATTACCGCTACTTCATATGTGGGTTGTGTCAATACTATGACTCGTACATATACCATCCTCTCTCAAGACATCGTCAATCCAGTCATTACTTGGAATGAGAATGTTGGTATTTTCGATGATCATTTCAACAAGATTGATACTTTGAGTGGATGTGATTCTTCTGCAGTTCCTGCTCCTTTCGCAGTGAACGATTTCATGGTTTCAGCTGGCTCCACCTCTGCTAGTACGGAAGTTGGTACCATCATTGATCCTTGTGGTAATATCGACAGTTTGATCGTTACGGATATCGCTTTGCACACCACTTGCCAAACCATCGTGACTCGTAGCTATGTCGCCTTGGATGCTTGCGGTAACCGTTCCAACGCTATTGTACATATATTTACTATTGTAAATGATTATACTCCTGTCATTGAGAACGTAGTTTCCATTGATCCTGTTCGTCCTCTCCATAATGATTGTAAAGAGAACGCTCCTTCATACGCTACGATGCGTGCTCGTTTCGACACTGCCATCACAGTAGCTTATGTATGTCCTGAAACGACTATCGACACCGTTGTGTTCTACCTTGAGAACACCGACGTTCTTGCTCCTGATGCCGAAGATATTTTCGCTGACACTGATCAAGTAACCATCTATGCTGTGGTAACTGATATTTGTGGTAACCAATCCGCCAAGTCTCCTGTCTTCACTATCCACGAGCCCGAACCTATCTATATCGCTCATGGTGCTATCACTCTCGACACTCTTGAGCTTTGTGCCGACCAAACCACCAACATGCATTTCAATGATGGCTATGTCATCAATGGTGGCAGACCTTACGAATATGCTTGGTCTCAGATTTCCGTTGTTGGTCAGTCCATCATCACTCCTGATTCCAATAACTATCTTGAAGCCGTTGTTTCACCTGCCGATCAGATGATCAACACTTCCACGCACTTTGTTATGACGGTTACCGACGTTTATGGTTGTGTGGCCGCTGACACCTCCAACGCTATTCACTTCTATCGTTTGCCTGATGTGACCATCACGGACGATCCTCGTAATGCTGGTTATCCTCACGCCGATGGCGACACCGTTTGTCCGAACTATGGTAACTTCTATGTTATCGCCAACGGTCATTCCAACTTGCCTGACTCCATCCCTGGTTATCAGAACCTCGGTTATGTCTGGTCTGGTTCCGCTATCGACCTGAATCCTTATACCTCCACCAACTTGTTCAAGTTGGCTTGCGAGAACTGCGATACCTCTTACACCCCGATCGTTACTGTAACGAACAAGAAGAACTGTTCTGCTACGGCTACCTATACGATCCATGGTTATGATGGTACTGCTCCTGTCATCACGGCTATCACTGAAATCGAAATGCCTCTCGTTCCGGGTAGAGAGTGCGAAATCCAAGTTCCTAACTTCGTTAACAACAACTTGTATTTCAATCCTGCTACCGTTTCCGACAACTGTTTCAAGGTTAGTGAGATGACCTTCACGCAGAATGTAACACCTGGTATCTTCGTTTCTAGAGACACCATCGTTTATGTTACGATCGATGCTCCTTGCGGTCCTGACGCCGTTCATCCTATTTTGGTCAAGATGCCGTCCAACACCGTAAGAATCACGGGAATCACTGCTGATCCTGCTGCTGGTTGCGAGCCTCTCAACACCACCCTTACTCCGACCATCATCAACGCTGTTGGTACTATTGACTATGATTGGTCTACTGGTGTTCACACCGAGACTGCCGACGTGACTGCTACTTATGCAAATCATACCTACACCTTGACGGTTACTGACGACGCTGGCTGTTCCAGCAGTTTGACCTTCGAGCCTACGGTTTACCGTGTTCCTGTCAGAGAAGACTTCGATTTCGTCATGACTCCGAACAGATATTGTACCCCGACTCCTGGTGATGGTACCGAAGGTATTGTCGTTTTGAACGATTCTACCGCTCATCTTGTTGGTTACTCTATGACGACAGACAATTATCTGCCTTATCGTCCTCTTGACTATGTGTATACCGATCTCCTTGCCGGTGAGTATTATTTCACCCTCTACACCTCTGATGGTTGTTCTGCTACGTTCAAGGATACCGTTACCACTGATACCACGGATAGCAATGCTCCGTTCATTGCTGAGATCTTGAGCCACAACTACAAGTGCGAACCGTTCTACTCTGGTTCTGTCCGTGTTTATCCTCAAATTGAGAACTATGTCTATGAAATCATCAGTGACACGCACTTCACCGATGGCGAAATCCAAACCGGTCTTGCTGACGTTATCACTCCGTTGATGTTCAACTGGTTGTATCAAGATACCTATCGTATTCTTGTGACCACGACTCACAATTGTCATTTCTTGACGAACGAGGTTGTTGTCTTGAACCAAACCGACACACCTGATGTTCATGTCATCACGATGGATCCTGTTACGGACTGTGTCACCCCGAATGGTGTGCTCTACATCCAAAACACGAATCCTACATATACATACACTGTTGCCGGTATTACTAAACCGGGTAACAACGGTACTTTGATCTACTCCGGTTTGCGCGAGGGTGATTACATTATCCATATGGTTTCCTCAGGTCTCTGTGTATTTGATCAGCCGTTCCATATGAGTTCCAACACTCCTGGTCCTGCAGAGCCCAATGTTACCACTCATCCTGACAACTACTGCTTCGGCGCTGGCGCCAATGGTTCCATCACTGTTCCTGCCGCTGATGTTGTTCAAGGATACACCTACACCATCGTTGGTGAAGGTACTTATGTTGGTACGACTGGCAATGCTGTGATCTTTGACGGTTTGCACGGCGATACCACCTATTCCTTGGTTATTACCGATATTCACCACTGTGCTACGGAATATCCTTACACCATTGCTGCTGCTCCTCTTAACGTGACGATTGCTCCTACGGAAGTTCAGGGCAACAATGGTAACAACTGTGCTACTCCTAACAACAGCATCGTTATTGCTGCTGTTCCTGAGTTCACTTACACGGTTATCGACGAGGCTGGTGACACTGTTGATGCTGCCGATTACAGCGCTCTTGAAGATGGTACTTACATCGTTCGCAAGATGCACAGCACCTTCACCTGTTTCCACGATACAACCCTTACCCTTGCAGTTGTTCCTCCTGTCTATGTTTATGAAATTACTGTTACTCCGGATGAAGATTGTTCTACCGAAGGTACTGGTTCCATCGCAATTGTCAATCCGAGCAGCAATTTCACCTATTTCTTGATCAATAGTTTGGGTGAAAGAATCAACACCTTCACCAACTTGGATGCTGGTGTCTATGAGGTTCACGCTCTCCATAATACGACGATGTGCGACTATGTCATCGACACCAATGTGAGACTCAATCCTTACTATCCGATCGTTGACACGGTTGTTTCCACTCCGAACCTGATGTGCGTTGACACCAAGAACGGTACGGTTCTCATTACTCTTGAGGCTCCGGTTCCTGCCCAAGCACTTCCTGCAACCTATTATTTGCAGATGGGTTCCGAAACCTATCATAATAACACGGGTTACTTCACTCAGTTGAACTCCGGTGACTATAGTTTCTATATTGAATCCGCTCTCCATTGTCAGTCCCTTGCTGGTACTATCAATGTTGTGGATAGCGCTTTCATCCGTCCTGAATTCTCCGTTAAACCGAACCACACTTGCGACAGCACGCTCAATCAACCTGGTACTGGTTGTATCACGCTTGAATACCCGCACGATGTTAATGGTGTCCACGGTTATCAAATGATCGTTCTCAATCCTGGCGTATGGCGCGACACTATCCGTGCTTCCCACAACTATGAGATTTGCCGTTTGGCCGATCACGATTATATCATCACAGTTGTTGATACTGTAACGGGTTGTACGTTTGACACTGTCATTAACGTTCCGTTCATTCCTGTCAATATTACGATGGACGTTGTCGTTACTCCGAACAACAATTGTGAAGGCACCGGTAATGGTACCATCACGGTTAATGCAGTTTCAGACAATATGGATTCTCGTCTTGAGTATGCTATTCTTACGGCTGCTTCAACCGACACGATCTGGCACGCTAATGGTTCTACGGTTATCTCTCTGAGTACCGACACTTACGAAGTGATTGTCAGAGACCTCGAGTTCAACTGTATCTTCGACACGCTTGTCAACAAGATGAACGAAGTTGAGTTGGAAGAGAAACCTCTTACCATCGACTACACTGCTGTCAACAATACGGCTTGTGATCCTGCCCTGTACAACGGCTCTATCACGATTAACTCCGTCACCTATGCCGACGGTTCCGACGTCAACTACACTGCCGCTATCACGGGTGATGCTTGGACTGGCTTGAACGCTGGTAACTACACCATCACCATTAAGGATAATGTCACGGGTTGCGACACTGTTTTCGACGTGGCTCTTAGCACCGATAATAACTGTGCTCCTACGATCAGCATCAGCAGCACCGGTTATAACAACCATGGTGAGTACTTCTTCTGCTATGGTGATTCTCTTGGATTCTTGCACGCTACTGCTACGAGCACCTGTGATACTGACTTCAGTTACAACTGGTCTTCTGTTTGTGCTCACGCCAACAGCAACACCGCTGACGTCCACGTTTACACTGACGAGACCTTCTGCTGTAACTATACGGTTGTAGCTACCGGTTTGACCACGGGTTGTTCCAACACCTCTACGGTTACCGTTTGTATCGATACGTTGCCGATCATTCGCTTCATCGCTACTGGTCCTAACATCCATTTGACCTCTGCAAACCCGACCGAGAATTACACGAATTGCGAGAACTATCCGTTCACCTTCGGTATCATCGATCCTGGTTTCGATTCCATCATTTGGCAAAATGGTTATGTTGACACGAACGTAGCTACCTTCGACGTTGCCGCATACGAGCTTGAACCTGGTATTACTTCTTACTGTGTCTGGGTTGAAGACCACAATGGTTGTCATGCTGGTTTCACGGCCGCTAATGTGATTACGTTGCCGATCTCCGAGACCACCAAGGACACCGCCGTTTGCGAAACTTTCCATTATGTTTCCCAAACAGGTGTTGTATACAATCGTTCTTATGTTGCCGGTGGCGAGAACGCCTTCACGGTGCTTGACACCTTCCCGGCAGCCAATAGTTGCGACAGCATCGTGACCTACAATGTTACGATCACTCCTATTATTTCCATCACGGCTCAGCCGCTGAACGATACTTATTGTCACGGCGACAATGTTTCTGCATCCTATACGATTTTACCTAGCATTGCTGATGCCGCTCAACACGGCTACAGAATTGCCGATGCTATTCCTGCTGATAACTCCTCTGCTTGGATGACCGACCAAGAGTTCAACCTTACGGATCCTGTTACCAGAAGTATGAATGGCAAGTACCTGTATGCATTTGCAGTTGGTGGATGTAACATCGATTATGCAGTTATTCAAAGACTCTTCGTCGACTCTTTGCCTACCCCGACTATTTCCGGCAATCCTGTCTTCTGCGCCGGTGCTCTTCCTACTGAGCATTTGTCTGCTAATATTGTTTGGAATAACAATGCCAATACGGGTAATTTTTACTGGGTAGTTTCCGACAATGCTTCTATGAATCCGAACACTGCTATTACCACTATTACTGCAGATATGGACGGTAAATATATCGCAGTGGTTGCACACAATGATTGTGGTGATGTAGTGTCCAATTCTCTGCAACTTACGGTTTACAACCTTGTTTCTCCTACTTTGAGTCTTACTGACATTGCGTACTGCGAAGGCGAGGTTATTCCTGCTGCCTACTACTCTGTGACGCACGATGAAGCTTCCGGTCCTTATACCACTATCACATATAAGTTGGGTGATGAAGTTTACAATGGACGCGAGCTTACGGCTGCCGATAGTGGTAAGTTCTTTACCGCTGTCGTTACTTACAGTTGCGGCGACGTGGAAGTCTCCAATCCTATCGCAATCTCTGTTTATGATACTCTCAGGTTTGTTGTTTCGAACGTAGTCGATACAATTTGTATTGGTTCTGACCATACGATGTACGTTGATTTTTATAGTGAGAACTCGCAATTCTCTGCTCAAACTTCACCTACGGGAAAGATTTCTTGTTCATACTGGTTCCAATCTGCCCATCGTCTTGTTCTCAGTCTCAGTCCTCGGTCTGTTGGCTTAACTAATGTCAGCTTGCACATTTCCAGTTCAAAAGGCTGTGGCAGCAAGGTATTGGTATACCCGATCTTCGTCAGCCAGTTGCCTGTAATCTCGACTCCTGCTGATGTTGAGGTTTGTGACCAGGAAGCTCTTACTTTGACAGATCCTTCCTATGAAGCTAATGGTAATGTCCACAGCACCGGATGGCAAATCTCTGCTAATGGTTCTAATTGGACTGAATTCACCAACGGTAGTGTAATGCATCGTTCTCAGAATGGTTATAAGATCAGATTCTATGTGGAAGGCGCTTGCGGCTTCACCTATTCCCAACCAGCTACAGTAACGGTTCATAAACTTGCTCATTTATCATTTTCGATTCTGGATACTGTCTGTCTTGCTGATGGTACTTCCTCCTTCTATGTTTATAAGAATGAAGGCAATGTTATCACTGTCACATCCTCTGATGAATCCGTCGTTAGAGTTGCGGTTGAAGATGCAGCGACAACCTATTCCAATGTTGTACTCACTTTGGTTGGTGCAGGCAATGCTACTTTGACCCTTACCTCCACTGCCTCTGGTGATTGTGGTCGTCTTACCACTACATTAAATGTCCATGTTACGGATGTTCCTGAGGTTAACAATATTCCTTCCACTATGGTTCTTTGCGAAGGTGAGCACATTGATTTCACTGCTCCTTCATACGAGCTTAACAATGGTCTCCTCTATAGTGCTGGTTGGCGTTACAAACTCGCTTCCTCTTCGAATTGGGTTAACGACAACTCTATCGTTACTACTAACGTGACCTCCATTATGAACAATATGCAAGTTCAGTATTATGTCACCAACAAATGTGGTACGACTTACTCCAATACTGCTACCATCACGGTGAACGACACTGCCAAGTTGACGACCACTTCTGCACTTGAACAAGAAGTATGTAATGTTACTGCCATTACTCCCATTGCCTTGAACACCAACAAACCGCTCGAACTCTCTCAAAATCTTCTTGATCACGGTTTGGTGCTTAGTGGCAATGTAATTTCCGGTACTTTTACAGCTTCTTCTGAAATATATCCTGTTACCTACACGGGTACGGTTAGAACCGTTGATGAGTTGTGTCCTAATTACAATAAGGCACTCACTATTTCGATCACGGTGAAGGAGAAACCGTCCGTTACGTTGTCTCTTAACAGAGATACTGTTTGCGAAGGCCAGCAATTCGATTACACTTCTTCCGTTGACGCCAATGGCGGAACCATCACGACTAATAACTTTATGATGAAGAATGTTTCTGCATCCGCTTATTCCGTCTGGACTGAAGGTACTCCTGCTGCTGTTGCCAACGATCGTGCTCTGCTCTATCGTACTGTCACGAATGAATGTGGTACGACCAACTCCGATGTTGTTGAACTCAGAGTTGCCGGCCACGTGGCAATCAATTTGACTGCCGATATGTTCCGCGACACTTGCGAAAGCCAACCGTTGTCCGACTTCATCAAGAATATTGACAACACGCCTGTTGTCGACCTTACCAATGCCGGTGCTGCTGTTATCACCGATACTATTTGGTATCTCGTGGAGGGTTCCAACAAAACGGAAATTGATCTTGATGAACCTATCACGGATCCTGCTCAAATCACTTGTGTCATCGTAACCAAATGTTTCGAAGACGAAGCTACTGCAGTTTCTTTGTCCTTCGACAAGCCGGCTGAGATCACCAGCACGATTAGCACTGCAGACTTCACCGTTTGCGAGGGCACTCCGTTCACGGCTCCTGCCTTCACGGTTGATGCTCATGGTGGTACTATGCTTGACACCACTTGGTACATCGATGGTGAGGAACTTGATTTCACCACTCCGTATTCCTTGGCTGAATACAATGGTAAGGAGATCAAGTTGGTTGTTACCAACGCTTGCGGTTCCGACGAGATTACCACTACTTGTTTGATCCGTCCGTTGCCTGTACCTCATATGTTGAAGGATACGACCGTTTGCGACTACAATCCGTTCAACCTGATTGTCAACAACCCGACCTCTACTTCTACCTATGCATGGTACGGTTCTGACGATGTTACGGTTGGTTCTGGTACGAACTTGTCCATTACTCCGGCCTACACCGATTCCGTCTACACTTACTACGTGGTTGAAACCGATCAATATGGTTGTGTGTCCACGACTCAAATCAACGACTCTCAAGACTATATGGTTGAGGATCTCATCACCGTCAAGGTTACGACGAAGCCTGGCTTCATCTTCACCGATATGGATGGTAACGAGACACATCATATTCCTTCTTCTATCAACAACGAGACCACTGCTTATAAGTGGAAAGTTGACGATCACTGCTGGAATGATGCCGACACTAAGGTCTTTGTCAAGTTCTCCATCTATCACAATGGCGAGTTGATTCCTGAGGCTGAAATTGGTGAATACATCCAAACCAGCACCTACACGGATATCTCCACGACCCTTGCTTGGAACAACAACGACGTTGTCCAATATCGTTCCGGCGACAACACTGTCGACAGAACCGAGGCTTCCTTCTACAGCCAGATGGTCAACCATTATCCGCAAGCTAACTTGGGCCTGACCCTGTATGACTATGACTGGTTCTACATCCACTTCTTGTCAAGCAGATTTGTCACCAAGACCATTACGAAGTTCTTGCAGACTGGTGATTATGACATCCACTATGAGCTCTATTCTACCGATGGTTCCGAGATCAACAACTACTACTATAATGGCACAGAAGCCAAGAAGATTGGTGGTCACAACTTCACCGGTGAGACCCTGCTCGCTACGGATGTCTTCTCCATCCACGTTGACGATGGTCCTGCATACTCCGAGAACGAGGCTCCTGAGATGCCTGCTACTCATGTTGGATCTGATGAACCTACTGTCAGCGTCTACCCGAACCCTGCCACTGAGAATGTCAACGTTCGCGTTGAGGGTATGAATGGTCAAACCTTGATCAGAATCACCACGCTCACTGGTAAGACGGTTGCTGAGAGATCCATCAACATCTACAACAAGTATTCTGAGCAGAACTTCAACGTCTCTGATTTGAATCCTGGTGTGTATGTACTGCAAATTGTTAATGACGAAGCCATCACATCCCGTAAGCTTGTCATTACGAAATAATCAATAGTTAATATCATACTTAAGGGAGTTGTGCCTTATCACACAACTCCCTTTTTTATGCAATATGAAAAAGGAGAAGAACATTATGACCATGCTCATGCGCCGCTACCCGGGGCGCTTGGGTTTGGTTTTCCTTTTGAACTTCATTTCGGTCATGCTCTCTATCGCTGTTTTTATGATGATAGAGCCCTTCTGCCGACTTCTTTTCAAAGGGAGTTTGGACAATCTGAGTCCGATTTCAAAGTTCTTTGTTACAATGATAGGAAGGGTTATCGACCTCCAGGCCATCAACTCCATAATTGGCATGGTTGTCTTTGCCATAGTTCTTTATTTCCTTAAAAATGTTTTTTCATATAGTGCGTCGTGGGTGATGGCATCCATTCGCAGTGACTTAATCTATGGTTTACGAAACAAGCTTTATGACAAGATCCTTCGTTTGCCGATTGGTTATTTCACAGGCCAGCGTCGTGGAGATGTGGTTTCGCGTGCGGTTAACGACACCCATGAGATAGACTATACCATACTCAATGCCCTTAAGACATTCTTAACCGAGCCTATTACCGTTATCTTTTACCTAGTCGTACTCTTTTACATCAGCACTCGGCTATCCTTATACGCCATCTTGCTATTGCCTGTTACCTTTTTCATCATTGGAAGAATCTCGAAGTCCCTTCGTAAAGATGCAAAAACGTCCAAGCAAAGATTCGGTTCTTTATTGTCCCATGTAGAGGAGACGTTAGCTGGTTTGCGTATTATCAAAGGCTTTAATGCCCAAAGCAACGCAGAGAGGGTTTTTGATAGATTGAACAACCAGTTTTCGGACAAGCAGCGGTACATTTATCGTAAGAACGATGTCGCCTCACCCTTCAGTGAGTTTCTTGGCGTCACTGTTGTGATGATAGTATTGGTCATAGGAGGTAGTATGGTGTTATCTCCGAGCCCTCATCTTTCCGCCGAACTGTTCATCACTTACATTGCCATGTTTTCTCAGGTCATCAATCCTGTGAAGAACCTCTCTAATGCCATTGCGGGATACAAGCGTGGTCTATCGGCCATTGATAGGGTGAATGAGATACTAGATGCCGACGAAGTAATCTTGCAGCCTCGGTCGCCGGTTGCCTTGAATAGTTTCAACCGCGATATCCGATTTGAGCATCTCTCTTTTTCTTATGACGGGAAGCCTGTATTATCTGATATCAACTTGCAAATCAACAAGGGAGAGATTGTGGCACTAATTGGTCAGTCTGGTTCTGGGAAAACCACCATGGCTGACTTGCTAGAACGTTTCTACGACCCTGTCTCTGGATCTATTTTGTTTGATGGGGTGGATATTCGGCAATATGATTTGCGTCAGTACAGGTCCATGTTTGCGTTAGTGTCCCAGGACGTAGTGTTGTTTCACGATACGTTGTATAATAACATTGCGATGGGGATGGAAAATGTGACGGAAGAGGAGGTTATTGAGGCAGCGAGGGTCGCCAACATTTCAGACTTCATTGAATCGTTGCCTGATGGGTTGCAGCACGACATTGGAGACCGGGGCTTGAATCTCTCCGGTGGTCAGCGTCAACGTATCAGCATAGCGCGTGCCGTGGTGCATAATGCACCCATCCTTATTTTGGATGAGGCCACATCGGCCATGGACACGGAGTCGGAGCGTGCCGTGCAAGCTGCTCTAGACAATGTGATGCGCAACCGTACGGTTTTTGTCATAGCGCATCGACTCTCCACCGTGCAGCACGCCGATCGTATTGTGCTGCTTGACGGAGGCAAGATCGTGGAACAAGGTACGCATGAGCAGCTGCTTTTGCAAGGTGGATTATACAAAAAACTCATAGAAATACAACAATTATCATAATGGCAAAGCATAAACTTGCAAGATTTGCCGAGAACGAGACTTTCGGCAACCTTTTCCAGCATACCAATTACGACAGACTAAACGTGCCCTTTCCTTTAAAAGGTAAATGGGGTAGTGAATACTTTCACAATGATAACCCGATCACGGTGGAATTAGGTTGTGGCAAAGGCGATTATACGATTGCTTTGGCCAAGCGTTATCCGAATCGCAACTTCATCGGGGTTGACCGTAAGGGGGCGCGTTTATGGCGAGGTTGTAAAGATGCTTTGGAGGGTGAAATGTCGAATGTGGCGTTTTTACGGATCAACATTGACAACATAGGGTATTACTTTGCGCAGGGTGAGGTGAGTGAAATATGGGTCACCTTTCCCGACCCTCAGCCCAAGAGTGAACGACGTCGTTTAGTGTCTCCGCGATTTGTGGGTTTTTACCGTCAGGTATTGCCCGAGCGGGGTGGGGTGTTGAATTTGAAGACGGACAGTCGTATGTTATACGAGTATGTACGGGAAACCGCGCCCGTCGAGCATTGGGAGATGTTAGAGGATGTGGAGGACGTATATGCTCAAGGGACAAATCCGTTGTTGACGGAGGTGCAGACCTTCTATGAGAAGATGTGGTTATCGGAGGGTCGGACCATATCGTACATACGGATGAAGATTTAGGTGGCACAACAAAAATAGTGCCATAAAACATTTTTTTCAAAAAAAGTTGTTTGGTATTAAAAAAATACTATATTTGCCAACTTGTTAGAAAATTGGCGCAATAAGGTATGGATTTTGTGTTCATATTATTGCAACGCACTAATGAACAGAAAGTTATGGCGTAATGTTTTTAACAAGTGTATGTTGATGTGTGGGTTGGATTTTTGCATAAAGGATAGAAAAAGTTTCTAAAATAGACGAATAATAACGAAAAAAATATAAGAAAATGAAAATAGTTAATTATTTTAAAGAAGTGTATGACGAGTTGGTTCACAAAACGAGCTGGCCCAGCATGCAAGAGCTTGGAAATAGTGTTGTGGTAGTATCTATTGCTTCCCTCGTAATCGCGTTAATCGTGTTTCTGATGGATGCTATCTTCAACTTGGGAATGGATTTGATGTTCCCGGCTGTTTAGTTTTCTTAATCAGTGGTTGTTATATCCAAAATAGCGAATCATGGCAGACGTTGAACGCAAATGGTATGTGATCAAGGCGGTCACAGGTACTGAGAAGAAAGTAAAGCAAAACATTGAAACAGAGGTTGAGCTTACTTATTTGAAGGACTATGTGTCTCAAGTGTTGATACCGACCGAGAAGGTTCATCACATCACGAAAAGTGGGAAGAAAGTGGTTACTGAGAAGAACTACTTCCCGAGCTACATCTTTATAGAGGTGGCCAAGATGGAGGAGGTTTTCAGTTTACTATTGGATATTCCCGGCGTGTTGGGTTTTGTGGGTTGTAAGCGTAAGAGTGATGTTCCTGTAGCATTGCGTCCGGCGGAGGTCTCTCGTTTGCTTGGTAAGGTTGATGAGTTGTTGTCGCAGGATGACACCTTCATGCAGCCGTTCACGGTGGGCGAGGAAGTGAAAGTTATTGACGGGCCTTTCAACACATTCAATGGTTTTATCGAAGAGATAGACACAGAGAAGAAGAAGTTGAAGATCATGGTGAAGATCTTCGGCCGTAAGACCCCGCTTGAGTTGGGTTTTATGCAAGTTGAAAAAATATAGCGCCACCATAGTTACAAACAATTAAATCAATTTAAACAATGGCAAAAGAAGTAGCTGGATTAATTAAGTTACAAATTAAGGGAGGAGCCGCAAATCCAGCACCCCCAGTAGGACCTGCGTTAGGTTCGAAGGGTGTGAACATCATGGACTTTTGCAAGCAGTTCAATGCGCGTACGCAGGAAATGGCTGGCAAAATCATCCCTGTTGTGATTACGGTTTACAAGGACAAATCCTTTGACTTCATCACGAAGACCCCCCCGGTTGCTGTACAAATTAAGGAAGCAGCCAAACTTCAAAAAGGTTCCGGTGAACCTAACCGTTCCAAAGTGGGTTCCATCACGTGGGACCAGGTGCGTACCATTGCTGAGACCAAGATGAAAGACTTGAACTGTTTCGAGATCGAGTCCGCAATGTCTATGGTAGCTGGCACGGCACGTAGTTTGGGCGTTACCGTGAAAGGTGGCCAGAATCCTTTTGAGAAAAATTAATAACAAGTAAAAAACAAATCACATGGCTAAAATATCAAAAAAACGCAAAGAGGCTTTTGCTAAATTTGATAAGAGTAAAGTATATGCTTTGCCGGAGGCTATCCAAGTGGTGAAAGACTTGACGTACACCAAGTTTGATGCGTCTTTCGACATCGACGTTCGTTTGGGTGTCGACCCTCGTAAGGCCAACCAGATGGTGCGCGGTATTGTCACATTGCCTCATGGAACCGGCAAGGAAGTGCGTGTACTTGTGC
Source organism: Bacteroidales bacterium (assembly GCA_024685175.1). Taxonomy (GTDB): domain Bacteria; phylum Bacteroidota; class Bacteroidia; order Bacteroidales; family WCHB1-69; genus F23-D06. Next base: position 71,763 of record JAIKWD010000007.1, on the reverse strand, counting down.
TCTGCACACAAGACAAAGAAGAAGAGGCAAAGGCTGCGGGAGCTGATTATGTTGGTTTGGATGAGTACGTTGACAAGATCAAGCAAGGCTGGACCGACGTTGATGTGATCATCACCATGCCGAGCGTTATGCCGAAGATCGGTGCGCTGGGTAGAGTATTGGGTCCCCGTGGTTTGATGCCCAACCCTAAATCCGGTACTGTGACGATGGAAATCGGTAAGGCCGTGACCGAAGTCAAAGCCGGTAAGATCGACTTCAAGGTGGACAAATACGGTATCATTCATACCTCTATAGGTAAGAACCGTTTCACTGTGGATCAGTTGACCGACAATGCCCGCGAAATGCTCGGCACCGTCATCAAGCTGAAACCGACCTCCGCCAAGGGTACGTATATTAAGAGCATCTACCTGTCCACGACAATGAGTCCCGGCGTACAGGTTGATCCTAAATCCGTTACATTATAAAAAGTTTAGTTAGTATGAAACAAGAACAAAAAAGTCAGATTATTGAAGAGATAGCACAGGACTTGGCTAACTATTCCCATGTTTATGTAACCGATATTTCCGGTTTCACGGTTAGTACAGTCAACCAGTTGCGCAGACTGTGTTTCAATCGCGACGTGAAGTTGAAGGTTGTGAAGAACACCCTTCTCAAGCGTGCGATGGACCAGGCTGAAGCAGACTATTCCGAGCTCTATCCGGTGCTGAACGGTGCCACTTCCATCATGTTGTGCAACACAGGCAATGTGCCTGCCCGTTTGATCAAGGAGTTCCGTGCAAAGAACGACAAGCCCCTTATCAAGGCTGCCTTCATTGAGGAAACCACCTACATCGGAGACGACCAATTGGAAGCTCTGTGCAATATCAAGTCTCGCGAAGAATTGATTGGCGACATCATCGGCTTGCTGCAATCTCCTGCACGCAATGTTGTATCTGCATTGCAATCCAGTGGCAACAAGTTGTCTGGTATTGTTAAGACATTATCCGAAAGACAATAAAAAAGAAAATTTTAAAAACAATTCATTTAGTAAAAAACAATTTAAAAAAATAAAATTATGGCAGATTTGAAAGCATTTGCAGAACAATTAGTTAACTTGACCGTTAAAGAAGTCAACGAATTAGCTCAAATTTTGAAAGAAGAATACGGCATTGAGCCCGCAGCCGCTGCTGTTGCAGTAGCCGCTGGTCCTGCTGCTGGCGCTGGTGCAGCCGCCGCAGAAGAGAAGACCGAATTCAACGTAATCTTGAAAGCCGCTGGTGCTCAGAAATTACAAGTTGTGAAATTGGTGAAGGAACTCACCAGCCTCGGCCTCAAAGAAGCCAAGGAACTCGTTGACGGTGCTCCTAAGGCCGTTAAGGAAGGCGTCTCCAAAGACGAAGCTGAATCCCTCAAGAAAGCTCTCGAGGAAGTCGGCGCTGAGGTTGAGCTCAACTAATTTCAACCCAAACCCCATCAATAGTACAACACTTCCACCTCGGTGGAAGTATTGTACTTATTGTTGTCTATAATACCCGCTGATTGGTATTCCTAACAAAATCAGCATTTAACCATCAAATTAAGAAGTCTTGGCAACTAAAAATAATAAAAGAGTAAGTTTTGCATCAACAAGACAAGTTGAGTATCCTGATTTCCTTGATATCCAGCTGAAATCTTTCCGGGAATTTTTCCAAATTGATTCTGACGCCGAAACGCGTCGTACCGAGGGCCTTTATCGTGCCTTCGCAGAGAACTTCCCAATTACTGATGCTAGAAACAGTTTCGTCCTGGAATTCATTGACTATTACGTCGACGCTCCCCGATACACCATGGACGAATGCCTTGAAAGAGGTTTGACATACAGTGTTCCCTTGAAAGCAAAATTGAAGCTTTCATGCAACGACGTGGAACACGAAGATTTTGAAACCATCATACAAGATGTCTATCTGGGCATGATCCCATACATGACGCCGAGCGGCACGTTCATCATCAACGGCGCCGAGCGTGTGGTGGTATCCCAGTTGCACCGTTCCCCTGGTGTGTTCTTCGGTTTTTCCTACCACACCAACGGAACACCGCTGTACTCCGCCCGTATCATCCCGTTCAAGGGCTCTTGGATGGAGTTCACGACCGACATCAACAACGTGATGTACGCCTACATCGACCGCAAGAAGAAGCTGCCCGTCACCACCTTGCTGCGTGCCATCGGCTACGAGACCGACAAGGATATCCTGAGCATCTTCGACATTGCCCACGAGGTGAAGGCTACCAAGGCTAATTTGAAGAAATATTTGGGTGAGAAGTTCGCCGCCACCGTCATCAAAACGTGGCATGAGGACTTCGTTGACGACGAGACGGGTGAGGTGGTCAACATTGAGCGTACCGAGGCCATCATCGACCGTGAGACCATATTCGAGAAACAGCACATTCAGATGATTATGGATGCCAACATCAAGTCTGTCATCTTCCATAAGTCTGATGAAAAGAATACGGACTACTCCGTCATCTTCAACACCCTGCAAAAAGACCCGACAAACTCCGGCAAGCAAGCTATAGAGTACATCTATCAAGCCTTGAAGAGCACGTCGGCGCCTGATGAGGAGACCGCTCGCGCCACGCTTGACAAACTCTTCTTCTCCGAGAAGCGTTATGATTTGGGTGAGGTGGGCCGTTACCGCATCAACAAGAAACTGAACCTTAACATCCCGATGGAAACGGGCGTGCTGACCAATGAGGACATTATCTCCATTATCCGTTATCTCGTTGAATTGATCAACAACAAGACGGACGTGGACGATATCGACCACTTGAGCAACCGTCGCGTTCGTACCGTCGGCGAACAATTATACAACCAATTCAGTTTGGGCCTCAATCGTATGGCCCGTACTATTCGCGAGAAGATGAACGTTCGCGACCATGAGCTGTTCTCTCCGGTTGACTTGATCAACTCCAAGACCTTGTCTTCCGTGGTCAACTCCTTCTTTGGCACGAACCAACTCTCGCAGTTCATGGATCAAACCAACCCGTTGTCCGAGATCACGCACAAGCGTCGTATTTCCGCGTTGGGTCCTGGAGGTTTGTCTCGTGAGCGTGCCGGCTTCGAAGTCCGTGACGTACACTACACGCACTATGGTCGTTTGTGTACCATTGAGACTCCTGAAGGTCCGAACATCGGTTTGATTTCCTCTTTGTGCGTCTTCGCCAAGATCAACCATCTTGGATTCATCGAGACCCCGTATCGTCGTGTGGAGAACGGCAAAGTGCTGTTTAACGAGCCGCCGGTATTCTTGACCGCTGAAGAGGAAGACAACAAGCGTATTGCCCAGGCTAATACGCCCATGGACGAAAATGACATGTTGGGTGATAAGGTGAAAGCCCGCCGTCTGGCTGACTATCCTATCCTTCCTCGCGAGGAGATCGACTTGATCGATATCGCGCCCAACCAAATCGCATCTATCGCTGCATCTTTGATTCCGTTCTTGGAGAACGACGACGCAAACCGTGCCTTGATGGGATCCAACATGATGCGTCAAGCTGTTCCTTTGTTGAGACCGGAAGCTCCTATCGTGGGTACCGGCCTTGAGCACAAGGTGGCTGTTGACTCCCGTGCCGTGCTCCTCGCCGAGGGCAATGGTGTGGTGAAGTCCGTGGATGCACAACATATTGAGATTGAATACGAACGTACCGAGAACGAAGAGCTGGTAAGTTTTGACCCTGCGGCCAAAAATTATGAGCTGCTCAAGTTCCGGAGAACCAACCAAAACTCCTGTATCAACATGCGCCCCATCGTGTCGAAAGGCCAAAAAGTAAAGAAGGGCGACGTGCTGACAGAAGGCTACGCTACCGAAAACGGCGAGTTGGCCTTGGGCCGCAACCTGATGGTGGCTTTCATGCCTTGGAAGGGATACAACTTCGAGGATGCTGTCGTGATTTCCGAAAAGGCTGTCACCGACGACTTGTATACCTCCATCCATATCGAGTCCTTCTCGTTGGAGGTACGCGACACCAAACGTGGTATTGAGGAACTTACCAATGATATTCCAAACGTCTCCACCGAAGCTACGAGCGACTTGATGGAGAATGGTTTGATTCGTGTGGGTGCTGAAGTTAACGAAGGCGACATCCTGATCGGTAAGATCACGCCAAAGGGTGAGTCCTATCCCAGCCCTGAGGAGAAATTGCTCCGTGCCATCTTCGGCGACAAGGCCGGTGATGTCAAGGATGCCTCTCTCAAGGCGCCCCCATCCATGAAGGGTGTTGTCATTGGTGCCAAGGATCTGTCCCGTAGAATCAAGGATAGAAAGTCCAAAGCCAAGGATAAGGATATCGTAGCCGAAATAGAGGAGAAATTCCAAGTTCAATTTGATCGTTTGCACGAAGTGGCAGTGTCCAAGTTGTACAGACTTCTGGAAGGCAAGATTGCCCACAACATCCACGATAATGCCAAGAACGTGGTGGTTGCCAAGGGTGCCAAGTTCTCCCAGAAGATGTTGAACACGATTGATTTCACGTCGGTGGCTGTCAGCAAATGGACCAATGATGCCAAGATCAACGGACTTGTATCCGAGATTATCCGCAACTATTTGGTGAAGGTAAGAGACCTGAATGCCAAGAAGACCCGCGAAGTGTTTGATGCCACCATCGGTACCGAGTTGCCGGCAGGTGTGGTTCAAATGGCCAAGGTTTATGTCGCCAACAAGCGCAAGCTGCGTATCGGTGACAAGATGGCAGGTCGTCATGGTAACAAGGGTTGTGTGGCCAAGATCGTCCGTCAGGAAGACTTGCCGTTCTTGGCAGACGGCCGTCCTGTCGACGTGGTGCTGAACCCGCTGGGTGTGCCTTCCCGTATGAACTTGGGCCAGATTTACGAGACTGTGTTAGGCTGGGCCGGCAAGAAGATGGGTGTCAAATACGCCACTCCGATCTTCGACGGTGCTTCCATCGACCAGATCAACGAGCTGATGAAGGAAGCCGGACTTCCCGAGAACGGCAGCACGCAGCTGTACGACGGCGAAACGGGCGAGCCTTTCCATCAGAAAGCCACCGTAGGCTACATCTATTATCTGAAGTTGCACCACATGGTAGACGACAAGATGCATGCTCGTTCCATTGGACCTTATTCCTTGATTACGCAACAACCTCTGGGTGGTAAAGCCCAATTCGGTGGTCAGCGTTTCGGTGAAATGGAGGTCTGGGCTATCGAAGCTTACGGTGCCGCCAACGTCCTGCAAGAGATCTTGACCGTCAAGTCCGACGACGTCGTGGGTCGTGCCAAGACCTATGAAGCCATCGTGAAGGGCGACAACATGCCGACCGCCGGCATCCCCGAGTCTTTCAACGTATTGGTGAACGAACTTCGCGGTTTGGCCTTGGATGTTAAATTTGAATAAGACAACATTATATTTGTAAATCATGGCTCTTAAAAAAGACAATAATACAAGAAAAGAATTTCAAAAAATCACCATCAGCTTGGCATCTCCGGAGACCATCCTGCAGCAATCGCATGGAGAGGTCTTGAAGCCGGAGACGATCAACTATAGAACGTACAAGCCGGAGCGTGATGGTCTGTTTTGCGAAAAGATTTTCGGACCCACTAAGGACTGGGAGTGTAACTGCGGTAAGTATAAGAGAATCCGCTACAAGGGCATCACGTGCGACCGCTGTGGTGTGGAAGTTACCGAACGTAAGGTCCGTCGTGAGCGTATGGGACACATCCAACTGGTGGTTCCCGTTGCCCACATCTGGTTCTTCAAGTCCTTGCCCAATAAGATTGGTGCGTTACTTGGACTTGCCTCCAAGGATGTCGATGCTGTTGTCTACTATGAAAAATACATCGTCATTCAAGCAGGTGTTGCAGAGAGCGACAATGTTCACAAGAACACCCTGCTCACGGAAGAGGAGTATTACGAGATTGTAGACAATCTTCCCGCAGAGAACAAGTTGTTGGACGACAATGATCCCAACAAGTTCATCGCCAAGATGGGCGCCGAGGCCTTGTATGACCTGCTCTGCAAGGTGGACCTCGATGCGGAGTCCTACGAGTTGAGAGACCGCGCCAACAACGAGACTTCTCAACAACGTAAGAAGGACCTGCTCAAGCGTTTGCATGTATTTGAGTCCTTCCGTGACAGCCGCAAGCGTGCGGAGAACCGTCCTGAGTGGATGATCATTAAGATCGTTCCCGTCATTCCGCCGGAAATCCGTCCATTGGTTCCCCTGGATGGCGGCCGTTTCGCCACTTCCGACCTCAACGACCTCTATCGTCGCGTCATCATCCGTAACAACCGTTTGAAACGTCTCGTTGAGATCAAGGCTCCCGATGTCATCATGCGTAATGAAAAACGTATGTTGCAAGAGGCTGTTGATTCCTTGTTTGACAACTCCAAGAAGTCCAATGCTGTCAAGTCTGACTCTAACAGAGCCCTTAAATCCCTTTCCGACAGTTTGAAAGGTAAGCAAGGTCGTTTCCGTCAGAACTTGCTTGGTAAGCGTGTCGACTATTCTGGTCGTTCCGTTATCGTGGTTGGTCCCGATTTGCACCTCAACGAATGCGGTCTGCCGAAAGACATGGCGGCTGAGTTGTTCAAGCCGTATGTTATCCGTAAGATTCTCGAAAGAGGCATCGTGAAGACGGTCAAGTCCGCTAAGAAAATCGTCGATCGTAAGGATCCCGTTGTGTGGGAAATCCTTGAGAACATATTGAAGGGTCACCCTGTATTGTTGAACCGTGCTCCTACGTTGCACCGTTTGGGTATCCAGGCCTTCCAGCCGAGATTGGTAGAAGGTAAGGCTATCCGCCTGCACCCCTTGTGCTGTACGGCTTTCAACGCTGACTTCGATGGTGACCAGATGGCTGTGCACGTTCCGCTGGGCAATGCCGCCATCATGGAGGCTCAGATGTTGATGATGGCCTCCCATAACATCCTCAACCCTGCCAACGGTGCTCCTGTCACCGTGCCTTCTCAGGACATGGTGTTGGGTCTGTACTATATCACCAAAGAACTTCCGTCCACTCCTGACCATAAAGTTAAGGGCGAAGGTGGCGTGTTCTATGGTCCCGAAGAGGTGATGATTGCCTACAACGAGAAGAAAGTTCACTTGAACGCCAAGATCAAGTGCCGCGTTGACGTTGACGGCAACGGTACCATTAAGATCATTGACACCACCGTGGGACGTGTGATGTTCAACCAAGTAGTCCCCAAGGAATACGGCTACATCAACATGTTGTTGACCAAGAAGGCCTTGCGCGACATCATCGGCGATGTCTTGAACAAGTGCGGCAACAAGGTTTGTGCCCAATTCTTGGACGACATTATGAGCCTCGGTTATCGTATGGCTTACGAAGGCGGTTTGTCCTTCAACCTCGGTGATGTGATTATCCCGAAGGAGAAGCCGAAATTCATCGAGGAAGCCAACGCCCAAGTTGACGAAATCACGATGAACTACAATATGGGTTTCATCACCAATACGGAGCGTTATAACCAAGTTATCGACGTTTGGTCACAGTGCAACGCACGTCTTTCCAAGATCCTCATGAAGGAAATCGAAGAAGACCGTCAGGGCTTCAACCCGGTGCACATGATGCGTGACTCAGGTGCTCGTGGTTCTGCAGAGCAGATCCGTCAGCTGTCTGGTATGCGTGGTTTGATGGCCAAGCCGAGTAAGGCTGGTTCCTCCGGTGGTGAAATTATTGAGAACCCGATTCTTTCCAACTTCAAGGAGGGTCTGTCCGTGCAAGAGTACTTCATCTCTACTCACGGTGCCCGTAAGGGTTTGGCTGATACCGCTTTGAAGACTGCTGACGCTGGTTATCTGACCCGTCGTTTGGTGGACGTGTCCCACGACGTGATTATCACGGAAGAGGACTGCGGCACCTTGCGTGGTATGACTGTCAGCGCCCTGAAGAAGAACGAAGAAGTGGTGGAGACTCTGTACGATCGTTTGCTTGGTCGTGTTACCCTCCACGACGTATATCATCCTCAGACTGGCGAATTGATCATCAAGGCTGGTGAGGAATTGACCGAAGAGTATTGCAAGATTATTGAAGAATCCCCCATCGAAGAGGTGGAGATTCGTTCAGTGCCCACTTGCGAATCCAAGCATGGTATCTGCCAGAAGTGCTACGGTCGTAACTTGGCTACGGGTAAGATGGTTCAGATCGGTGAGGCCGTCGGCGTCATTGCCGCTCAGTCCATCGGTGAGCCTGGTACTCAGCTGACCCTGCGTACGTTCCACGTCGGTGGTGTTGCAGGTAACGTTGCCGCCAATAGTTCTATCCAAGCCGCATACGACGGTGTCTTGAGCATCGATGAACTCCGTGCTTTGGAGAAGACTGACGCCTTTGGAAAGGTTTACTATAAGGTTATCGGCCGTACCGCTGAAATCAAGATTATCGATGTGAAGACAGGTATTGCATTGGCTTCTGCCAACGTGCCTTATGGTTCAAACCTCTATTTCAAGCATGGTGATCCCATCAAGAAGGGCGATTTGATTGCCGATTGGGATCCGTTCAATGCTGTCATCCTTTCCGACGTTGCCGGTAAGGTTCAATTCAACGATATCATCGAAGGTATTACCTACCGTGTGGAAACCGATGAGCAAACCAATATCCACGATAAGGTTATTATCGAAAGCCGTCTGAAGACGAAGAACCCGAGCATCTCCATCGTGGACAAGCATGGTGAAGTGATCAAGAGCTTTGACGTTCCCGTTGGCGCGCGTTTGTCCGTCGATGAAGGTCAGGATATCGATTCCGGTGAAATTTTGGTCAAGATTCTCCGTTCATTCGGTAAGTCCGGCGATATCACGGGCGGTCTGCCGCGCGTGACCGAACTCTTCGAGGCTCGTAATCCTTCCGATCCTGCCGTGGTTTCCGAAATCGACGGTGTGGTCTCCTTCGAGAAGAAACTCAAGAGAGGTAACCGTGTGGTTCGCATCACTCCGCGTAACGGCGACGGCGAAGGCGCCAAGGTTTATCTCATCCCGACATCCAAGCAGATTTTGGCTCAGGAGAACGACTTTGTGAAGGCTGGTACTCCTTTGTCAGAAGGTTCCCTTACCCCTGTCGACATCTTGAATATCAAGGGTGCACAGAAAGTTCAGGAATACATCATCAACGAAATCCAAGAGGTGTATCGTCTCCAAGGTGTGAAGATTAACGACAAACATTTTGAAGTTATCGTTCGCCAGATGATGCGCAAGATGGAAATCGAAGATCCAGGCGATACCAAGTTCCTCCAAGGCGAGTTGATCAACAAGATTGACTTCCAAGAAGAAAACGATATTATTTGGGATAAGAAAGTGGTGGAAGATCCCGGCGAGTCCGACGAGGTTCGCAGGGGCCAGATCATCACGGCCAAGAGACTTCGTGACATCAACTCCATCCTCAAACGTAAAGACATGCAGTTGGTGGCTGTTCGCGATGCCCGTCCTGCTACAGGTAAACCTATTCTGCAAGGTATTACGCGTGCTTCGTTGCAGACGCACAGCTTCATCTCCGCAGCTTCCTTCCAGGAGACGACCAAGGTTCTTACCGAGGCCGCTATCAACGCCAAGTCCGACAACCTTATCGGTATGAAGGAGAACGTCATTGTGGGTCAGAAGATTCCTGCTGGAACAGGTATTAGAAAATACCAAACCATTGAGGTCGGCTCCAAGGAAGAATATGAATCCCTGATGGCTTCTAAGGAGGAAGACTTGGTGGAAGAACTTGCCGAAAACTAATTCATCAACGATAAAAACGACACATTATGCCAGAACAGAAAATTGACATCAACCTGCCGGAAGAAGTGGCCCAAGGAGTTTACTCTAACTTGGCAGTCATCACTCATTCCAACACCGAGTTTATTTTGGATTTCGTGTCCATGATGCCTGGTTTGCAGAAAGGTACTGTTCGTTCACGTGTGGTTATGACGCCTCAGAATGCTAAGAGATTGCTGAACGCTTTGGCTGACAATATCTCTAAGTTTGAAGAACAAAACGGCGTGATTGTTGAGAACCCAAAGGGCTTTATCCCGCCAATGGTAAATGGCGGCGGTCAGGCCTAATCATTTGAAATCGTTCAAATTCTTACAATAAATTAATGATGGATAGGGTGGAACTTCGGTTTCACCCTTTTATTTTTGTTTGTTGAGGTATTCTTGCAACTCTTGTGCCCGTTTCGGACCTACTACTGAGGCCAGTTCTTGAGTTGATGCCTGACGAATTCGGGTTATGGTCTTGAATGTTGACAAGAGTCTTTGTTTGAGCACCGTGCCGATGCCGGGAGCGTCGTCAAGAACGGAGGCAATGCTGGCCTTGGAGCGACGTTTCCTGTGGTGCGTAATGCCGAAGTGGTGTACCTCGTCGCGAACTTGCTGTAGCAGCTTCTGTGCTTCAGATTTCTTGTCAATGTATACGGGATACTCGTCTCCAACTTTGTAGATATCCTCCAGTCGCTTGGCAATGCCAACCACCATGACGCGGTTCTCGATTTCAAGGGCTTTGATGGACTTGTAGGCGGCGTTCAGCTGGCCTTTGCCACCATCGATGACTATGAGGTCGGGTAAGGGCTTTTCCTCTTCAAGGAGGCGATGATAGCGTCGATAAATGACCTCTTCCATCGTGGCAAAGTCATCGGCACCTACAACCGTTTTGACGTTGAAATGGCGATATTCGTTTTTGGTTGGTTTGCCGTCAATGAAGCAAATCATGGCGGCTACGGGTTCTTCGCCTTGTGTATTGGAGTTGTCGAAACATTCAATGTGGCGGGGCAAGGTTTTCATGCCGAGCGCTTTTTGCAGGGCGGTGAGCACGCGTTGGCTCCGGCGCTCTGGGTTGACAAGGTCTTGGCGCTTCTTCTTCTCAAGCATGTAGAAATGGGCATTGCGCTCCGCCAACTCCACCAACTTGCGTTTCTCGCCGCGTTGGGGCACTTGGAAGTCCCAGCGGTCCGTCTCTATGGTAGGCATGGCGGGCACGAGAATGGTGCGGAAAAGGCCTTTCCCGTCGAGCTTTTGAAGCCGCTCGTCCATCTCAAGAATGCCAGTCCATAACATTTCTTCGGCGTTGCGATCAAGCTTGTTGTTTAACTCTAACGTGTGAGCCTGCACTATAGCACCGTCCACAATACGTAAGAAGCTGACGTATACACAGTCATCGTCCTCTTCCATGCCAAATACGTCCAAGTCCGTGATCTGTTGGCTTACTACCACTGATTTGACAATAAAGTTCTCCAGCACTTCGATCTGACGCTTGATGCGGGATGCCTCCTCGAATTCCCAGTTGTCGGCATGCTTCATCATCTCATCCTTGAGTTTGGAAATGACCTCACGTCTTTTACCCTTGATAATGTCAATACTTTGATCGATATATTGCTGGTATTGCTCGGCTGTGATGAGCCCACAACAAGGCGCCGAGCATTTTTTGAGCTGGTATTGGATGCAAGGTCTGTCGTTTTGCACTAGCCGACGGCACTTGCGTAGCGGAAACATCTCGTTGATGGTATCCAAAAGAACGTTCATCTGTTTTACGGAAGAGTAAGGCCCGAAGAGTTGCATCTTGTCGGGCTCGGGATGGCGGGTGGGGAAAATACGTGGGAACTCTTCTTTTGTGACGGCCAGCCATGGGTATGACTTGTCGTCCTTAAGCATGATGTTATAGTGCGGCTTGTACTGTTTGATCATGCTGTTTTCAAGCAACAGGGCCTCCCATTCGGTATCGACCACGGTGGTTTGGATGTCCCGGATCTTGGTAACCAGCATGCGCACTTTCGCTGATTCGTGATCTTTGTTAAAATAAGAGGAAACGCGACGCTTAAGACGCTTGGCCTTGCCTACATATATGATGGTGCCGTTCTCGTCGAAGAAGCGATAGACACCAGGCTTCTCGGGCAGAGTCTTAAGTATGAGCTTGAGATTCTCGCGTATCTCTTTCATGAATCACTAATACTTGATCAAGATATTGCTAGGGTTCAAACCGGCAGAGAAGGAGAATTTCTTTTTCCCGTTTTGATCGAAACAGTATACGTCACCCGTAACCGTGAAGTCATGAGCATCAGAGATGTATATGTCCCCGTTAAGCGGGTTGACAGCAAGCCCATAAGGCATGGTAATATTGGTGCCATCGGTGATGAAATTCACCGCCGGAGCATCGGGGTTTGTTAAGTCAATGACTTTCACAGGGTTGGGATTCACGTAGTTGTAGTCGATGGTGTAAACGTAAGCCTTGCCTTGATAAATAAGAAAGTTCTGTACGTCGGTCCACGTGTGTGTGATCTGATCCGTCGTGGCGTCAATAGAAGACATGGTCGCCTTAACAGAGTTATAATTGCCTCGACAGCACACATAAATAGTTTGGTTATCGTCACTATAGACTTTGTAGGGATTAAGTCCCACCTTGATGGTCTTAATGGGAGTCATGGTGCTGAGGTCGAATACGGTCATGGTGCTGTCGAAGGTAGGGTTATAACCTCCGGAATTGGCAACATACAGTTTTCCGTTGCTGATGCAAAGGCCTTCGGGGTTTGCGCCCGAGTGTGCGGTAAGGTCTACCTCCAGCTTTGCCGTGTCAATGCGCACCACGTCACCGTCAAGGCAGCTCACATACGCCTTGTCCTGGTAGAAAACGATACTGCGAGGGCTCTTGCCAGGCAAGCTGATGGCCTTGATGGAACGCGCAGTGTTGATGTCCATCACTTCCACGCGATGGGAGTTGTTGACTACGCAGTACAACTTGCTGCCATAGCGCTTCAGGTCGTTGCCGGTGTCGCCCAGACCTCTATTGTTGACCTGTAGGAAGATATCTTCGATCAAAGTGTTATTGTTAAAATCATAGTAGGTTAACGTGCAGTTGTTTTGTTGGAACAAGCCCTCGTTGAGTACATAGACACCTTCGGCTTTTGCATCGATAGGGCCAGGCGTGGGGGGCGTTGGAGGTTGCGGACAAGCTGTCAGTAAAATGACCAAAGAGGAATATATGGCGATGAAGAGCGGAAAATTGTTGAATTTACAATGCATAAGATTGTGTTTTAGAATTCTATTGCAAATTTGACGTTGATGAGTCGACCGGTTAAGAAGTTAGGCACGGCATATTGACGGTTGTAAATATCGGACACCCAGAAGTAGGAAGATACATTGTGGATACCCAGCAGGTTGAAGACTTCCACGTATACGCCGGCATTTTTGATACTGCGGATGAATTTGGATTTGTTGCGCATACGGTCGCGGCTCTGTTCAAGGAACATAAAAGAGAATCCGAGGTCGACACGACGATACCAGTCATGGTCGCGGACACGTTGGTATGCATAGCCGTTTGTGGGGCCGTAGGGTAGGCCGCTGGCAAAAACGAAGTTGAGATGGGCTCTGAACTGCGGAAAGCCGGGGATATGGTCTTGGAAGAACAGGTTGAAGGCCACTCTTTGATCGGTGGGCCTGGGCAGGTAGCCCGGCTCTATACGGTTGCCATCTTGATCGTAATAGTAGTCGTCAAGAATGTCCTCTTTGGTGTCCATGATAGATACGGAAAACCAGGATTCGAGTCCGCGGATGAACTCACCGCTGATTTTCATGTCAAGACCGGTGGCATAGCCCTTGGAGTCGTTGTATCCGCTGTATGTGATGCGAACATTGTCGATCGTGTAGGAGATGAGGTGGTCGAGGTGTTTGTAATAGGCCTCGGCGGTGAACTTGAAGGGACGATGCCAGATTTGGAAGTTGTATTCCGCGCCGGCGACGATTTGAAAGGAGCGCTGGGAAAGGATGTCGGGATTTAGAGAGCCATCGGTGTAGCGCATCTCTCGATAGAAGGCGGGTTGATAATAGAGACCTGTGCGTAGGGTGAACAGCCAATCATGACGCCAGTGGGGATTATAGACGAACGAGAGGCGTGGCGATACGGTAACCTCCTTGGGGCTATATGTCCAATAGTGGAAACGCAAACCGGCATTCAGCGTGTAGTGTGTTAGACTGTCGCCGTCGATGTTCCATTGGTCTTGGACAAAACCAGTGAAACGGAAAGTGTTGAGGTGATTCTGGGCGACCAGATATGCATCTTCCCCAAAAGTCAAGATTCGAGACGGATCATCCAAGGGCAGGGAGTCGCCGACAGGGGTGTTTATGAACGGCAGGGTGTAACCTGAAGAGTCGTTCATGGTCCACTCCTTGATCTTGTCGGTGATAATCTCGTTTTGCACTTTGACCCCCCAACTCAAGGTGTTGTGGGCGGGCAGCTTGTGCTCGCCACGAAAGTCTGCGGCGGAGACAATAGAGGTGATATGGTTGCGGGCATGCTCCAGATAGGTGCCCACGCCGCGGACAGAAGTCTCTATCACTTCGCCGCTGCCCATGTCTAGGTTGATGTCGCTTAACCAATATTGGCCTTGAATGTCGTATGTCTCGCTCTCTTTGGCATAGAAGGAGGAAATGATAAGCTTGAGCAAATTGCGATCGTCTGGCTTGTAAGAAAAAGTAAGACCTCCGAGATAGTTGGCATAGCGGTCCACTTCCTGTCCGTCGAAATAGACGGTGAACTGTTGGAACTCGTTGACTATTCCAAAACGAGTTTGCTTGTTGGATGGCTGGTAAATGTAGCTGTTTAAGGAGACATTGCCCAGAAGGCTGATGCTAAACTTCTTGTTGATGTCCCACTTGAGAAGCATTTGAGTGTCAAAGAACCGGGGCTTGTAATCACCAGTGTCACCTGACATACGCATGGACTTGAGCAGGTAAGCATTAGATTTGAATCGGGTTCCGATAAGGAAGGAGAAGCAGCTGTCCACGCGACCTTCCACGTGCGCGGAGGCGCCCAATAAGCTGGCGGACACGGACCCGCCATATTGAGTGGGCTCTTTGTATTGTACGTCGAGGACGGAAGACATCTTGTCTCCATATTTAGCTTCGAAACCTCCGGCGGAGAATAGGACATTGCCAGTGAGATCGGTGTTCACGAAGCTCAGGCCTTCCTGTTGGGCGTTGCGTACAAGAAAAGGTCTGTATATTTGTATGTCGTTGACAAAGACGAGATTCTCGTCGTAGTTGCCTCCCCGCACGTTGTATTGGGAGCTAAGCTCGTTGACGGAAGACGCGCCGGGCAACATTTTGATTAGCGACTCCATGCCGCCTCCGGGGGTGGGCATTTGGAATGATAGCTTGGGGTCGACGCGGATGTAGCCGTGCTCGCCCTTGCTCTGGATGTTTACCTGCTCCAACCGATTGCCGACAGTGGGCAAAACCACCGTGATGTTCTTGGCTTCTTTGGGCTTCATTCGCATCTCGATGATGGTATCCTTGTGGCTGATTTGTTGGAAATAAAGCTTGAAGTTGACATTCTCGGGCACATTGATGGCAAACTGCCCGAAATCACTCGTGATGGTTTGCAAGTTATAATCCAACACTTGGATGACGACATTTTCAATGGGTTGTCCCTCTTCATCTTGCACAATACCTTTCACCACGGCTCTTTGAGCGTGAAGCACCTGAACCGATAGGAAAACAATGAGGAGAAGTAGAAGACTTTTACGATTCAATCGGAATGATTTTTACCAAAGAATATATACGGATGAAAATGGTAAATATTGTGTAAAACCTGTATAAAAAAAGCTGTTGCAATGGAGTCATCACAACAGCTTATAATTCTGTTTTCTAAATTTTTACAGGATACCTTTTTCAGCGGCTTCTACGAGACAAGCGTAAACGCCTTTTTTGTTAATGTTGCGCATTCCATGAGCGGAAACCTTGAGGTATACCCATTCGTCCAATTCAGGGACGTAGAACTTCTTGGTGTGCAAGTTGGGTTTGAAGGTTCTCTTCGTTTTGATATTGGAGTGGGAAACATTATTACCAACCACTGCTTTCTTTCCTGTAATCTGGCAAACTCTAGACATTTCTCTATCTTTTTAAATGATTAATATTCTTCTATTATTTAGGGCGGCAAAAGTACAAAAAAAATTGAGATAAAGGCACTTCTGTAAATATTTTTTTCAACAAAAGATTTATTCGGCTAAAATACAGCGGATAGAGTAGGCGTCATCGCTTCCTCTTTCAGCATTAATGAGCTCTGGACAACTGAATTGAAGCATGTGGGCAGGGGTGATTTCGGAGGTTAAGTGTGGATTTGCCGACCAAAAACGCGTTTCTCCGAGCAAATTTTCGTATCGTCCTCGTTGACCGTTGTAGAATCCGGCCGGCAAGGCGGTGAATCCGCTTTCGTTGTTGCCCCCAAGTCCCGGCAGCCAATAGTCGGGCGAGCGCAGTGCCTTGGCGCCCCACGCTCCCAGATGCTCAAACTGCTCTTCGTCAGGGATGTACCAACCGCTAGGACAAATGCCTTGAATATGTCCGGTTGCATCCGCCAATCGTAAATGCTCTGTGTCAACAGCGGTCCGCCAATCGTACAAAAGACCGAAAGTGGCGACTGTCTCTTCGATACTCCGCCCCGAAGGGGTATAGATGTACTGTCGCTCTATGGCTCGACCGTCGCTATAGTGTGTGGAACGAAGGTTCTCTTTCATCCAACATAATCCGTTGATGCGTACCGCTTCGTAGAGAAAACCATCATAGTCCACGGCGTCCGGGCAGGGTGGCTCCTGTATGGCAACCGAGATGCTGTCAAATAGAGTCCCACACCCGCTGCCTTCGATTTCCAAATAATACATACCGGCATTCTGATCGCCACTCATCACCACGTCAACTATGCGCTCTTCACTGCTGAACCCGGCAGGTCCAGTCCAGTGATACAGGGCGTCGGGCAAGGCCAACCCATAAAAATGACACGTGTCGCCTATGACGGCCGCCACTTCGTTGGTGTTGCCTTCAACCCAGCATTTCCGCAGACTTCCCATATCGCTGATCGTCAAGTTGGTGATGAAATGCGCATTGCAGGCATCCGCAATCTTTACGGACACGGTCTGCCCCATTTGCACAGGCACTCCGTCAAATCGTCCAGTGTTATTTACTGCGATAACACTGCCCCCTCCATCGCGAGCACTGTATAAAGTATAGGTGTAGGGCTTTTTCCCATGCTGTCCTCTGGCCCGAACAAAACCAATTGTGTCGTCGTCGGAACAGACGTGGCCGTAGATATAGTCCAAACTTACGGTCTCGTTCTGCCATTCAATGGTCGTGTCTATCTGTATGCAAGGACGGTTGCCTTCAAGATGATGCTCGCTGGCAGGCATAGCATACATCGCTACTTTGTAAATGCCGGGCACCCCGATGGATAACGTGTCTCCCAACTGTCCGGATGAGGTGGTGTGCGTCAAGGTGTCTCCTTGATATACTTGAAAGAAGGTCTCAACCCCGACCCCCATCTTTTCAAATCGTCCCCGATGTGGAATGATGTTCAAGGCAGTGCATTGCGTGTCAAGTGTATAGAATGGTTCTTCGACCATCTCAAGCGGGTCGTAGTCATAGTCGTAAATGATAGTGTCGTTAGGTGGACAGGGCTTCCGTATAATCCAGACGTAACGGCCTCTCGCCAGGTTGGTGTCGGTGAGTTCTATACCGTTGTATATCTTATAGATGGAGGGCCGAAATGCTCGTTTCTCCAACGTGGCGTGGTTGTCAGCGTTTTCTTTGAAGAACGACCAAACACCATGGTTGTCCGAGATGGCGGTGAAATTGTATTTGTTCCCCAATGGGCTCTGTACCAGTTGCACCGTGTCTTTTTCGTAGGTGTAGTGTAGCTCGCCATCTATTTCGGCCGGATAAATGTATCGGTCGTTTTCTTGGTAGATGCCTATATGCCTTGGCTCGTTCGGACAAAACGGCTCTTCGTAAAGGTCGTAAACGAGCCATTTGAATACGTGGTGGATGGTGTCGGCCGCATAATGGGTAATATATCTTTTGTGCTTGCGGACGAGGGTGAGCAACGGGTTGCCGTGCGCATCGGTCACTTCGAAATAGAGCGAATCCCCGTTGAAGTCTTTCCCTTCAACGCAATAGGTCGACCAATCGTAACTCATCTCGGGCAATTCCCTCTCTTCCACCAACGTGTCTTGCGTGATGTTTACGATCTTCAGTCTAACCGGCAAGGTGATGTAGTTGTGGTATCGTATTCCGATGTTCTCCGTGGGCAGGTCGCCGCAAAGAGTGTAACCGTTGTGGGCGGGAGTGCCGATGGAATCCGCTGTGAACAGGTTCTCTTGACTGTCGTGATTCAGGAAGATGTATTGCAAGACGACATCGCGTTCGGGCTTGTATCGGTTGTACTCGCAATAGTTGTACACTTCATAGGCCTCCACCCCTACGTCTTGCTGTTTTGCATTGGAATAGTTCCTTCCCTGACGGTAAATGGTATAGTTGTGTGAAAATAGCGTGTCCTGACATATCGGCCTGATCTGCAACTGGATGTCCCTGCCCCATAGTTCGCCGTAATCGTGCAGCGCGGACAAGGTGTCGTGGATGTAAAAGCTGTGCTCCGCGGCAGGTATTGACCGCCAAGGGGTGGTGTCGTTGACATCCCGTGCGAGTGTGGGATTGATGAAACGATATTCGTATAAACTGCGTCCAATCGTCTTGTAGTAGTCATCGTTGTATTGAGTGTAGTGTATGTCGTTGAATATCTCCTTGAAAGTGACGATGTTTGTGCTGGTTGGAATGCCCGAACTGTTTCGCAGTAGATGGCTGTTGACCGACTCGTTGTGGATGACCTTGGGCACCGAGGCCTGAAGATAGGGTGTGTAGTAGCCACACCCATCGTGACACCGAATCTGATAGGTGCCGACATCCAGGCTGTCTATGGTGTAATAATCCAGGAAATCGTAACGTTGAGGGTCATTTCCCGTGTATTCGTTTGTGTCGAAAGTCAAGGTTCTAAGGTATATAGTGTCGTTGTCGGTAATCTTCCAAACTTCGATGCTGTAAGGAAAAGTTCCGTTATGCATACTGATCTGCAATTTGCCTGTCGGCTCGCATGTCAGGGCGGGCACAATGCCGAAAGGATAGGACCTGGAGTAAATGTTATAGATGGCATGGCTTTCAGGAATCGTGTAAGTGGAGCTTACCATAACATTGTCTATGGAGTCGGAGACGATGACATAAGCGTCATCGTTTGGGAGTCCAGTATAGCACAATGCAGACACCTTTACTTTATAGGCACCCGGGCGCAAATGGGTGACGAAAGGCAGCGTGGTCCCAACAATGGAGTCGATTCCCGACAATGGGATGTAATAATAACGTATTTGTTCTAAAACCAACCCCTCATCATAAGTCACCGAGCAATGTATCTCCCCGTTGCCCTGGCACGTGGCAGGAACCGTTGTCGTCGTCAAGTGTATTCCCGGGTTGGTTGACTGTGAAAACATCGGGTATGCGGCAATGCACAACCACAATAATAGTAGTAGTTTTTTCTTCATGGTATAATATATTTTGTCGGATAGCCGGTTGAGCTATCCATGGTTGAACGCCGCAAAAATACATTATTTTTTTAATGTATTATAATAAAAAGTTAATTTTCTAAAAATTTATGTGTAATTTTTAGAAAATATTGTTAAAAAATACCCCAAAAAACGATTATGTTGTTCTCATCAGGAGTAAGACATTCATCAAGGCGATGAAGTCCACGCCGGCGCGAACATCGAACATGGATTCTACGCCGATATTGAGTATCAAGATGATAGCGAAGGAGATGTATAGTAAGTTCTTCTTGCGGCCACCTACGATAAGAGGATGGATGCAGTAGGCTATCAGCACGAGAATACCAGGAATTCCCAGAGCTAGCAGGGTTTGCAGGTATTGGTTATGCGAATTGAGGTGATATCCGATGAGGTTAGTATGATTTTTCTTGACGGCATTGAGAGAGAGTTCGTCGATGACGTCGCCGGTACCTACGCCCCAGGGGAGATTTTTCTTGCATATTTCGAGTGTGGACCGCCATGCTGTAAGGCGGAGTTCGCTGCTGCTAGTGCCGTGGTTTTGTTCGTTTCGGTACTTGCTGACATCTTCAATAGTGGCCTTGAACCTGTTGGTCGGGAAAATTTGTGTTTCGTGTAACACTATGCAGATGCAGGAAACGCTAACGATGATGCTGAGTGCGAGAGCGATATCGGTGTTTCGGATGAACAGGAGGTATACAAACCAGATTATGGCCAGAATGCAAAAAACGATGATCCCCGCTTTGGATTGGAGGAAGAATACGCCAAATAGCAACACGGCCTGAACAAAATACAAGGACAGGCGCTGAATCCAGGACATCATTTTATGTGTCTTGTTGAGAAAGTCGAGCAAGAAGTAGAAAGAAAAAGTGGCGTACATGGCCAGATAGGATGGATGCAGCCAGATAGACAGGTATTGGTAATAGAAATAATGGCTTTTGCCTGTTTGAATGAATTTATGGGTGGCTATGGAGAACAAAATGAAAAGGTGGACGAATGTGGAGATGGCGAAGACCATGAAAATCATGTGTATTCGACTATTGGTCAAATTTTTGCGATTACGAGTGAGAAGTAGTAAAGGAGCGGCCAGGAACCACATGCCGCAGTCGAAAGCCGCAAACGCCCTGCCTTTGTTGTATGATAGGAAGAACCCGTAAATGAGGATCAGATAAATGGCAAAAAATACGACAATGGTGTATATTGATGCGTTCTTACGTATATTCTGCCATTTCTCTTTCCAATTCCATTCGGCAATCCATACGATAAGCATAAGCCCGGCTATGATTGGCATGAGCCAGGTGGTAAAGGGTAGGGATGCTGCCGCGATAAGCAGTAAAAAGAAGGTAAGGTTGAAGTACCAGTTGTCCGACAGGAGTTTACGGCGGAGGTTGTCCCCTTCGGCGCGTAGCACTTGCTTGGATGTCATGTTTTGTGTGTTCATGGTTATTCGTCGAGAAGGTCTGGGCGGCGTTGTCGAGTGCGCTGCAGTTGCTGTTCTTGTTTCCAGTCGGAAATGAGTTTGTCATTACCGGACAAAAGCACGTCGGGTACGCGATGGCCTCTAAAATCGGCTGGACGCGTATAGACAGGGGCAGAGAGAAGGCCGTCTTGGAAAGAGTCGGAGAGGGCTGAGGTGCTGTCACCGATAACGCCGGGGATGATTCGGGCGATGGCGTCGGTGATGACCATGGCGGCCAGTTCGCCGCCGGAAAGCACATAGTCTCCAATGCTGATCTCATCCGTCACATAAAGCTCTCGCACTCGCTCGTCCACACCTTTGTAGTGACCACACAACAAGATGATATTGTTCAACATGGACATCTCATTGGCTTTGTGTTGGTTGAAAGTGGGCCCATCGGGTGCCATCAAGTATATGGCGTCGTAATCGCGTTCGCTTTGCAGCTTTTCGATACAACGTGAGATGGGTTCCACCATCATCACCATGCCGGCACCGCCCCCAAAGGGATAGTCGTCTGCCTTGTGGTGCTTGTCAGTGGTGTAGCTCCTGATGTCGTGGGTGTGCAACTCCAAATGGCCCTTGTCAACGGCCCGTTTGATGATGGAGTTGCCAAAGACTCCCGTGAACATGTCTGGAAACAACGTGAGTATATCTATTCTCATAAATTATTTTTTTTCAATCATCATAATGCCGTCGCGGAACGGAAGTAACAAGTTCCTGACGCGTCCGTCCTGTTGCACGTAATCGTCAAATTCCATGATAGCGCGTGTGTCCCGGTCGCCGCCGGCGACGGTCTGTGTCACCTTCCCGTTCCATAGCACGTTGTCGGCCAGGATAATCCCGCCTTGGCGTACTCTTGGGAATACAACGTCGTAATAGTCTCGGTAATCTTCCTTGTCTGCATCAATGAATACCAAGTCCCATTCCTTTTTCAGGCTGGGTACCACTTCTAGAGCATCTCCAATGTGCAGGGTGATGTGATTGCCTAGCGGTGATTGGCTCAGATACTCTCGGATGCGGTCCTCATATTCCACATTGATCTCAATGGTGTGTAATTCTCCTTGCTCCGCCAACCCTTCCGCCAGACAAAGCGCAGAATATCCCGTGAAGGTGCCTATCTCCAAGATGTGCTTTGGGCGCATCATTTTGGAGATAAAGGCAAGAAACTGTCCTTGGAGCTGATCGGAGAGCATGCGTGGGTTTACCGTCTCCAAATTGGTCCGGCGATTGAGGTCGTGGAGGAGCTTGCTCTCCGGGGAAGTGTGCGCCTCGCAGTAAGCCTCGATGTCGTGGTCGATAAGGTCAAAAGTGGACATTAAGAAAGCTCAGATATGGTTTTGTTGACCTCTTGCTCAGTCTTGGTAAGCTTGTCCTTGCAAATCTTGATTAGCTTTGAGGCTTTCTTTATGTTTTCAGAAAGATCATCCACGGAAACGTCCGCTTCTTCCATCTGTTTTACGATGGCTTGTAGTTGCTCAAAAGCTTCTGTATAAGTTAGTTCTTCTTTCATGGGCTAATATGCTATGCCGATTCTGACGCCGGCGAAATGATATAACGCGTTTTGATGTCTGTTAGGGTATAGGTGAGAATAGTCGGCTTCGCCGGGATTGACGACGGAATAGCCGATTTTAGAAAACTGTGCTTTGTAGATACCCGAGATGACTAGCGACAGCTTGTCGGTAAAACGAAGTCGTGCACCTAATCCGAATTCTCCCATCGGCCCCCATTCTGTGCCGTGAACCACTCGGTTCGTGGCGTCTGGTTTGGTCTGGTTGTACCATTTGAACGACCATCCCAAGTTTAAATAAGCCATTGGCGCCACTTTGGTGGTTGAGGTCATGTTGACGCTGAGGTTGAGATACAAAGGGATGAAAGCCGTGGTACGCCAGATGTCGAATCCTGCTCCAATACCCATCGTGAAAAAGTTGTCGAATTGATAAGCGAGCAGTTGGTGGAGCGAGAAATTGGGGATGTTGTTGTTAACACTCTGTATCAAAGCGCCAGTGCTGTCCTTGATGTTAATATTGCCAACGCCATTGCTATAGCCGATAGAGGTCATGTAGGTAAATCTGCTCACTTGCTTTCCTCTGCTTCTCTGGGCCTGTGCGGTACATACCAATGCTAGAATGGCTAATATGATTATAAGGTGTTTTTTCATGAACTATGATTTTTGAGAAGAGTGGACATTCAAGAGCTCACGGGCGGTGTTTAGGGCGGCATCGGTGAGCTTGTCGCCGCAAATCAACGTGGCGATAGCCTGTACACGTTCCTCTGTGCCAAGTGATTTGAGATCAGTGACAGCCTTGCCGTCACGGTTCTCCTTGAATACTAAATAATGACTGTTGCCAATGGCGGCGATTTGGGGTAAGTGGGTGATGGCTATTATTTGATGACGTTGGGAGAAATCACGCATCACCAGGGCTACTTTGTTGGCGGTCTCTCCAGAAATGCCTGTATCAATCTCGTCGAAAATGACAGTGGGCAAAAGTACGGAGTCGGTAATGACCGATTTCAGGGCCAGCATTACGCGGGACATTTCACCGCCGGAAGCTACTTTGCTGATGTCGGAAAGATCAACCCCCTTGTTGGCTGAGAACAAGAACGAGGCACTCTCGGTGCCATAATCGTGTAGCTCCTCCTCCTCTGTCAGTCGAATGTCGAAATTGCCGTCGGGTAAAGCCAGTTGAGAAAGTCTTGAAGACATCTCCTTTTTCAATGCAGGTATGGCCTTTTGACGGGATTGTCTGAGCCTTTGGGCAAGTTGTTTGCTTTTGGCCAGCAACTCATTGCGTTTTTTGTCCAATACGGCTAAGCGTTCTTCATCGTCAGAGTGATCTGCAGCTTCTTGCTCTAGTTGTTCTTTGATTTTGATAAGTTCATCCACCGAGTCTACGTGATACTTGTGTTGCAAGCTGTAGATGAGGTCCAAGCGTTCAGTGAGACGATCCAGTTCCTGGGGGTTCAAATCTACGGCTTCTTCTTTACAGGTAATGTCGTAGGCGATGTCTTTGAGTTCCAGTAAAGCACTACTCACACGATCGTGAATTTCTTGGTACTCAGGACCGAGATCTTTGAGCTTAGCGCACTCGTCTTGCACATTTTTAAGCATTTGCACGATGGTGTCACCCTCTTTTTCGGAGAGTATCTGCGCGGCTTGGTAGAGGTGCCCTTTAATGCTTTCGGCATGGCTTAAGAGGTTGACGGTATGCTCAGTCTCTTCTTGCTCGTTAGGGTGCAACTGGGCGTTTGCCAGTTCTTGTATGGTGTAGTTGTTGTATTCTTGTTGAAGTACGGCTTCGGCGCACCGTTTTTTCAGGGTGACAAAGGCTTGTTCTGTCTCGCGCCATGCTTCCAAAGAGGTGCGATATTCCTCGCGCAAGGCTTGATTTTGAGCATATTGGTCGATGATGCCCAGACGGAAATCTGAGTCTTGCAATAACAAGCTTTGATGTTGCGAATGGATGTCTATAAGCTTGTTGGAGAGCTCTTTAAGTATGGCAAGGTTTACAGGAGTGTCATTGATAAAGGCACGTGACTTGCCGTGTTCGTTGATTTCGCGCCGAAGGGTGGTGAGATCTTGATAATCTAGATCGTGTTCTTCGAAGAAAGGACGAAGAGCGTAGTCGTGGATGTCAAAGGTGCCCTCTACGATACACTTGCGGGATTTGTCGAGTAGCACGTCCGTGTCTACGCGGTTGCCTAGGATCAGCGACAAGGCCCCCATCAAGATGGACTTACCTGCGCCCGTCTCGCCGGTGATGACCGTGAAACTATTGTCAAAGTCAATCTCGAGCGAGCGTATGATGGCGTAGTTCTCGATTTGCAGTGTACGTAACATATTATTTTCCAGTGGTGGAATTGATGGCGTCGTAACGGGAAGAATTGGTCGGGTCGATTTGCTTCATGATATTGATGACCTGAGTCTTCTCGCTGGGCATACCCTCCTTGAAGATGTTGACGATCTCATCGCATTTGGTGGAAGCAATCACCTTGATCATGGCCAAGCTGGACTTCTGTGAATTTACCTGTTGGAGTAACCGTAAGCTTTCAAGGATGACGGCGCGGCCGGCATCTGGGGTTTCGCTCATGACATCAAGTCCCAATCGATGATATTGGTAATAGAAATCGTGCAACTTGCTGTATGTGCTATTGGTGAAGTTCTCCATGATCCAATACCGATTGCTCTGTCCGTTATCGGCCACCGACCAACCCTTTTCCTTGGCGTTTTGGTTGAAGTTGACGATGGATTGGCAGTTGTTAAAGTAAGGTGCACCGCCGTTCTGGCTGAAGCTGTCGAATTCAACCGCCAAGAAGAGATTGAGGTAATAGGCGATGAGTGCCGTAAACTGGTTGAGGTTGGCGTTCTCGGAGTACTCCAAAGGATCGCCTTCCGCGTAAGTGAATTGGATGTGCTTGTCTTGGAAGTTCAACAGGGTGGTCTTGTAGCTGGCCTTGTACACAGGACGTTGCAGCAAGATGGTCATGGTGCCTTTGTAAACGTCACCGCTCACCTCTGTGAGGTTGATTTGCAGCGCGCATTCGATGCGTTCGGAGGTCTTCAAATTGTATTGACACCACTTTCTTTCATGGATGAATTGGTAGATCTTCTGTTGAAGGTCGTTGTATCTTTGTTGGTTGACTCCGCCGGTCACTTGGTTCGCGTTGACGGAGACCTGGCACTGGAAATCTTGGGCGAAAAGGCCGCCGCAGAGCAATGACAGGAATAGGATTATGCAGAGTCTTTTCATTGTTGGGCTTAGTTTTAGTGGTTGATCTGGCAGGCCAAGTCCAGGATATCCCGAGCGATGGCATGCTTGTCTTTCAGCTCGCTCTCAAAGGTCTGTCCGTCTTTGGTGATCATCCTGACCTTGTTGGTGGATGTGCGGAATCCGGCGCCTTTGTCGCGAAGTGAGTTAAGAACGATGATGTCTGCGTTTTTAGTATGCAGCTTTTTGGTGGCGTTCTCTATTTCATTTTCAGTCTCGAGGGCGAATCCGATCAGCAGTTGGTCGTCGCGCTTCTGGTGCCCGATGGTGGAAAGAATATCGTGGGTCTTCTTGAGACGGAGGCTGAGTTCGTCGTTGTCTTTCTTGATTTTCTCCGGAGCTGTTTCCAGTGGCGTATAGTCGGCCACGGCAGCAGACATGATCATAATGTCTTGTTGGTCGGCAATCTGCATGCATTGTTGGAACATCTCTTCGGCGGTAGTCACGTCCACGCGGTGGATGTTGGGGTGGCTGCAAGTCAATTGGGTGGGGCCGGTGACAAGGGTGACGTCGGCACCTTCTTCGGCGGCTTCTTCAGCCAAACAGAAGCCCATTAACCCTGAAGAGTGGTTGCCGATGAAGCGTACGGGATCAATAGGTTCGTAGGTGGGACCAGCCGTGATCATCACGTTCTTGCCTTTGAGTCGCAAGTCTTTGGTGAAAAACTGGTGTACCCATGCAAAGATCTTGTCTGGCTCTTCCATGCGGCCGGTACCGGTGCTTCCGCAGGCGAGAAACCCACTGGCGGGAGCGATGATGTGGCAGCCTTTTTGTTTCAACAACTCGATGTTGTGCTGAACGGTCGGCTCCTCAAACATGCGATCGTTCATAGCAGGAGCGAAGAAGACCGGACATTTTGTGGCCAAAAGCATTGTTGACAGGGCATCATCGGCGATGGCGTGCGCATATTTGCCGATGATATTCGCTGTGGCGGGCGCTACTATTACGCAGTCTGCCCATTCGGCAAGGCTGATATGATGCACGTCGCGAGGCTCGCTCGTGTCGAACATGTCAGTGTATAACTTGTTTTGCGACAAGGTCTCTATGGTGAGCCTGGTCACAAATTCCATGGCATGTTGCGTGGCAACGACACGAACCTCATACCCGTTGCTTTTGAACAAACGGATCAGGAACAGCGACTTGTAGGCTGCTATACCTCCTGTGATGCCGATGACGATATGCTTTCCGGCCATAATTACTTGTGATTAAGCGTCTTGTTCTGGATCTTTGAAATAGACTTGGTCGTTTTCGAATTCGTACATGGCCAGTTGGGTGGGCTTCGGCAATTGCTCGTAGAATCTGGACAATTCTATCTGCTCGCGGTTCTCGAACACCTCTTCCAAAGTGTCGGAGTTGGAAGCGTATTGCAAAGAGGTCTCTTGAAATTCTTGCTTCAAATCGGAAGCAATCTGGTCAGCACGCTTGGACATGATGACAATGCTCTTGTAAAAATTGCCAGTCACTTTGTCGTATTGTCTAATGTCCTTGGTCTTTGCGAAAAGGTCGATTTTAAGTTTCTTGTAATCTGCAGCTTTCATTTCTTTTCTTTAATTATTGTTTTTCTTGTTATATTTCGATAATTGTTTTTCTACTTCATGAGAAATCCTCTCCACTTCTTTGGTGTATTGAGTCTCGCCGTAGTTTAGCAACAGACGGTTGCAAGCATCGAGGCAAGCTTTGTAACGTTCCTCTTTTTTTCGCTCGACACTTTTTTTGGCAAACTCCAAATTGTTGAGAACCAGGTAGTAAATGGCTTCTGGCATCAAAGGGGAATAGGAATATTCGTTAAAAAAGTTTTTGGCGGCGATTTGACAAGCCTCGTAATGATCAGTGTTGTAATAAAGTATGAGGACTTCCAAATCCTTGCGGGCAAGCTTTAGGCGAAGCGCATCCAACATCACGTTGCATTCTTCGATGTGGGAGTTGTCAGGATAGGCTTGGATGAAAGCCTTGATCTGCTCAATGGCGTACTCGGTGTTGGACTGGTCGAGGGAGTAATCGGGGCTGGTCTTGTATATGGCGGAAGTGCCATAGTAGAAGGCATCTTCGGTGCGTTCCGAGTTGGGATAGCGTCGCACGTAGTCGCGGAAATGGAAGGCGGCCATGTCGTAGTCGGCATTCATGTAGTAACAATAGGCAAACAAGTAGAGGATGGTGTCGGCGCGGGGAGTACCTAGCGAAAGAGGGTAGAGGTCTTCGAAAAGGCCGGCGGCGGAGAGATATTGTTCGTTCTTGTAGTAACGCATAGCCCGCTCATATTGCTGGTCGAAATTCTCAAAGGTGACCTTCTTGCTCGTTCGAGTGACACGACTCTTATGCGGCTTCGCTTTTCGCGGCATCGTGTCCTTTACGGCGGTGGATTCCGGGAAAATATCGTATTCTCCTGCGGAAAAATCAGCTGCATAGAGCCCCGCAGAAGTGGCTAACATTATCAGTATCAATAATTTAAAACCCTTCTTTACCATAATAATTCAAAACGCGCAAAGATATAAAAAATTTTAAACCTTAATACATAATGCGGACGCCGCCCTTTTTTTGTATATTTGCAGCTCGTATTTTTAATTGGATAAGTATGGACAATTTTATCGTTTCCGCTCGAAAATATAGGCCTACTACGTTCAGTTCCGTGGTGGGTCAGGAGGCCATCACCTCCACCCTTAAGAATGCCATTCAGACGGGTCAGGTGGCGCAGGCCTTCCTGTTTTGTGGACCTCGTGGAGTGGGCAAGACCACTTGCGCTCGTATTTTTGCCAAGGCCCTGAACTGCCAGAATCCCACACCCGACCATGAGCCCTGCAATGAGTGCGAGTCCTGCAAGGCGTTCAACAATTCCGCGTCCTTCAATGTCTTTGAACTCGACGCCGCCTCTAATAACTCCGTGGAAGATATCCGTGCGCTCGTGGAACAGGTTCATATTCCACCACAAGGTGCCAAATATAAAGTCTACATCATCGATGAGGTTCACATGCTCTCAGGTGCCGCCTTCAATGCTTTCCTCAAAACACTTGAGGAACCGCCTGCGTATGCCAAATTCATCATGGCCACAACGGAGAAGCACAAAATCATCCCCACGATTTTATCGCGTTGTCAAGTGTATGATTTTAAGCGCATCCACGAAAGGGACATTGTAAAGCATCTGCAATATGTGGCTAAGCAAGAAGGTGTTACCGCCGAAGAAGAAGCCTTGCGCGTGGTGGCCGAGAAGGCCGACGGAGCTCTTCGTGACGCCCTTTCCATCTTTGACCAGATTGTTAGTTTCTCCGGCAAAAATATCACGTATAAGGCCACGATCGAAAACCTTAACGTGCTGGATGTCGACAACTACTTCAAGATTACCGATTGTCTTTTCAGCGATGAGGTCGCTCCGGCGCTTCTGCTGTTCGATGATATCGTTGCTAAAGGATTTGAGGCTCAGCATTTTATAGCTGGACTCGCCGCCCATTTCCGCAATCTGCTAATGGCGAAAACCCCGGATACTGTGCAGTTGCTAGAGACTTCGGATGACATCAGGAACCGATTGCTTGCACAGTCTCAGAAAGTGGACAAGATGTTGTTGTTGAGAGCTATGGAGCTTGCCAACCAATGCGATTTTAACTATAAGATGGCTAATAACAAGCGACTATCGGTGGAGCTGTGCCTCATGCAGATTAATGCCAATTACGTCTATAAAAAAGCGAGGCAATCGCAGGAGCGTAAATAACCCAGAGGGTGGAACGGCATCCACCACGGAAACAGATACGGAAGCCGTAACTCGATCCGATAAGCCGCAAGTCTCCAGCCAGATATTCGTAAATCCTGGCCCTCCTCCCATTCGGAACATTCCGTCTATTAAGGAGGTCCTTGAACCGAGAGCACAGAGGCCTGCTCAGAACCCTGAACCGGTGCAGGAAGTGAAGCAGGAACCCGTCGAAACTCCTAATGAAGAACCGGCGATTGTACCCAAACTCGAAGATACTATTCCGGAAGAACCTAAACCAAAGGATGCTGTTGCTGCTGAGACACAGAATGAAGACTTTGAAACCTGTTGGCGCACCATGTTTGAGGAGATTTTCTCCAGCGTGCACATGATTTACCACCCTTTAAAGGATCAGGCCCCTGCTTTTGAAGATGGTGTTATCAAGGTTGAAGTGCTCAATGATTTTCAAAAAGAGCAATACGAGATGCGCAAACGCGCTATACTTGAATACTGGAGGAGTCACTTCAAAATCAATGTAGATGATATTGAGATTGTTATCAATGATAATATGGAGACGAAAAAAATCATCTACAGCGCTGAAGATAAAGTGGAGAATATGATGGAGCAAAATCCTAAACTGGCGGATTTTCTCAAGGAGTTGAATTTTAGAATAAGAGATTGAAAAACAATTACTTGAATTAATATTACGATGATGAAAAAAGTATTTATCCTTTCGATAATGATGGCCTGTATATCCATAGTCTCAGGTCAAGTATGGCTAAAGAATGCCGTGGTGGACGGACATGTGGATAGTGTATGGGCCGGGACGGGCTTACCCCAAGGCTTTGACGGCGAAGGTGTGATCATTGGTCTTACCGACTGGGGCTTTGACTATACCCATCCAGTGTTCTACGATACGAATATGATAAACTATCGTGTCCTACGTGCCTGGGATCAGTTCAAAACATCCGGTCCGGCTCCGGCGGGCTTCAACTACGGTACGGAATATGTAGGACCGGAAGAGCTCCTCAATGCCCATTGTGACACGATTAATTTTTACGACTATGCTTATCACGGCACCCATTGCGCATCCATAGCGGGAGGCGCAGGCGCGGGTACGGCCTATAAGGGCGTGGCTCCCGGAGTCCAGTTTCTGTTCGCTACACTCGACCTGACCGATCAGGCAGTCATCGATGCTTGGAACTGGATGTATAACGTGGCCCAAGCTGAAGGCAAACGTCTAGTCATCAGCATGAGTTGGGGTGTGTATATCCTGGATAACATGGACGGTACAGGTGTGTTGGCCAACGAAGTGAAACGTCTCACCGATCTTGGTGTTGTTTTTGTGACCTCCGCCGGCAATAATGGCGATGTCAACTTCCACCTCAAGTATGACTTCTCTCAAAACGCCAATGACACGATGCGTACCCAGTTTGATTTCCCTTATAATTCGAGTAATCTCTGGGGCTCGTCCATCTCGATGACCAATTCTGCCAACAGTCCGTTCGCTTTCTCGATGAATATCATGGATAACTCTTTCAACATTATCGCATCCACCCCGTTTGTCCTAACCACTGGCAATGACGGTTATGTGGACACATTCATCGTGGTTAATGGCGACACGCTTCTTTACAACTACGAAATCCACGCCACTAATGAATACAACCAGGCACCTTCTGTCAGACTCCGCGTGAAAAAAGTCACCAAATACAAATTTGGCTTGGCAGTCACGGCAAGTCAAGGTATGTTCCACGCATGGAATGTGGCTGAGATCACTAAAGCATACGGCAACTGGGGCGCTGACTTCCTCACGCCTGCCGCTCATCCTGATTGGATAGCGGGCGATATTGAATATGGAGTGAGCACTCCAGGCAACATAGACGAAATTATTTGCGTGGCTGCCCATCAGGCAAAAAGTCAAAACCCGGCTGGCGCTGTCTTTGGTGGTAACATAGCAGACTTCTCCAGCTCCGGTCCCGGCTTCCATGAAGTTTTGAAGCCGGAAATCTCCGCCCCTGGGAAGAATGTGACGGCAGCCCTTTCTTCCTACACGAATTCATATTCGGGCACATACAACGGCTCGGTTTCCTTTAATGGACGCACGTATAGATTTGTTTCTTTGTCGGGAACATCTATGTCTTCGCCTTTTGTGGCTGGTGTGGTGGCTCTGATGCTGCAAGCCAATCCGTACCTGACCATGCAACAGGTACGTAGTATTATTGATGAGACGGCTACTAACGACAACTACACCCAAAGCGCGGGGGTCAATCGTTTCGGCTATGGCAAAATCAATGCTTACCAGGCTGTGTTAAAAGCACTTACAACTGTCGGTATCGAAGAGCATCTGCATGTATCCCAATCCGCCTATTCTATATTCCCGAATCCCACCAGCGGACAATGCTATGTGTCTGTGCGTTCGGAACAACCTCAAATCCAATGTGCAATCTTTGATTTGACGGGCAGACAAGTTCAAAATCACTTACTTGAGCCAGGTGTTAATACATTGAATATTAATGATCTACCATCTGGATACTACTTGCTTCGCTTAAATGACGGCGTGCAAACCGTCTCTAAGAAATTGATCAAACAATAAGCAATCTCTACAGAACCTAATCAAACCATCTATATGGAAACTGAACATGGACCAATAACCGAGTATGTTCCTGACGAGGAATTAGAGAACAAGATGATTGTCCGGAAGTACCGTGAATTGCTCACCGTGCTCTATCATAAGACGAGCGAAGAGAATCGGAAGCTCATCCGTAAGGCATTTGTCTTGGCCACTAATGCCCATAACGGTGTTCGTCGCAAGAGCGGCGAACCGTATATCTATCATCCCATTGCAGTGGCTATGATCTGCTGCCAGGAGATGAACCTCGGTACTACTTCAGTGGTCTGTGCTTTGTTGCACGATGTCGTGGAGGACACGGAATACACGTTGGAAGACATGCGCGACATGTTCGGAGATGCGGTGGCGGAAATCATAGACGGTCTTACGAAGATTGAAGACTTGGTGTTGGACGACCGTAGTAGCTCTATTCAGGCAGAGAATTTCCGAAAGATTTTCCTCTCCATGTCAAAGGATGTGCGTGTAATACTTATCAAGTTGGCCGACCGATTGCACAACATGCGGACGTTGGCCTCCATGCCTCCTGAGAAGCAGCTTAAGATTGCGTCGGAGACCTCTTATTTTTATGTGCCATTTGCTCATAGACTAGGTTTGTACACCATCAAGAGCGAATTGGAAGACTATGCCATGCGCTATACCGATCCGGCCGATTACTATGCCATTGCGGCTAGAATGAAAGAGACGGAAGAGGAGCGTGCTGCGCTGATCGCCGAGTTTGTGAAGCCTATCAAGGAATCCCTGGAAGCCAATGACATTCACGCCGAGGTGTCGTCACGAACGAAGTCCATCTATTCCATTCATCAAAAAATCCTGCGCAAGAAGGTCAATTTTGACGATATCTATGACATCTTTGCCGTTCGTTTTGTCTTTGACAGTCCAGTAGAAGAGGAATTTGAAATTTGTTGGCGTATCTATAAGATTGTCTGTTTGTTGTATCAAACGAATCCCAAACGCGATCGCAACTTCCTTACGCACCCGAAGGCCAATGGTTATCAGTCTTTGCATGTGACTGCCATGAGCAAAGCCGGCAAATGGGTGGAGGTGCAGATTCGTTCCAAACGTATGGACGAAATTGCAGAGAAAGGTCTTGCAGCACATTACAAATACAAAGAGGAAGGAGAGACCGATCAGGATAGCGAAATGGACAATCGTTTGGAAGATTGGCTGCGCAAGACGCGGGAAATCCTCAACAGCAAGGATGCAGATGCCTTGGACTTTCTCAACGAAGTAAAACTAAACCTTGGCCTTAAGGAGGTCTATGTCTTCACCCCCAAGGGCGACATGAAGACCTTGCCTGCCGGCTCATGCGTTCTTGATTTGGCGTATGCTCTTCATACCAAGCTGGGAGACGGTTGTATCGGTGCCAAAGTCAACTATAACATAGTGCCCGTAGATAAGGTGCTTGAAAATGGTGATCAAGTGGAGATCATCACGTCGAAAAGGCAGTCACCCAAGCTTGAATGGCTTGAGTTTGTGCGCACGCCTAAGGCGCGGCGCAGCATTCGCGATTTTCTTCGTTCTGAAAAAGCGCAACGTCTTTTGGATGCTCGGGGTCAGAACAAAAAAGATGAACAGCTCAAAGAGTTCCAGCAGAAGGTGTCCGAAGAGATTTCCAACAAGACTCTTGATGAACTCATTGACGAACAACTGACCGCTACGCCCAACGTGTTCATGCTTGATGAAAAGTATGATATTATCAAGTATGTCATTGCAGATTGCTGTAATCCAATCCCTGGTGATCAAGTGGTGGGTTTCCAAGTGGCCGACGATAAGATTGTGGTTCATCAGACCAGTTGCCCTTATGCTATAGAGCAAATGTCCAAATTTGGTAATCGTATCATCAAGACCAAGTGGAAAAAAGGTCAGCATATCGCGTTCTTGTCCGGCATACGCATTACAGGCTTCGATAGGAAAGGAATAATTAAGGAAATCATTGACATCGTGACCTCCCAAATGGATCTTAATATTCGATCCCTTAATATTGAGACAAAGAACAATGTCTTCACTGGCACCCTGATGTTGTACATACAGAGTGTTCGTGCTTTGACGAATCTTATGCAATCCTTGGAGAAAATAGATCAGATAGAGAAAGTGGAACGTATAGGTTATGATGACATAAAGAAATAACAGCAAAGCGGTTGATGATGAACCAATAAACCAATGAACCGATAAAGAATCTAACACCTTTACTCTACTGACCATTAACGACAAACGACAAACCTTTTAATATATCCAAAAATGAAAGCATCAGAAATTTTCGCATTTGTGGCCGGCGCGGCAGCCGCTGCCGGTGTAACCTTGTTGTTTACCACTGAAAAAGGTAAGGAACTTCGCCAAGAGATTAAAAAGAATCTTTCGAAAGAAGAGATAGACAAATTGATAGAGAAACTGAAACGCCAGCGTGAGGATGCTCCTTCGGAGGCCGATGAGACCGAAGATGAAGAGTTGTTTGATGATGACAGTCAAGAATAATCGCGGACATGGATTTCTTTAGTAGAATATTCGGGAAGTCGGAGCGCAACGACAGGACCATTAAAGACATGAAGATCTATTTGTCGCAGCGTTATGACCTTCTGAAATTGGAGTTGATGGAAAAATCATCGAAATTGCTATCCGTCATCTTGTCCATGCTTATCGTCTTGGTGTGTGCCTTGGCGGTGCTCATCTACCTGTCGTCAGCCTTGATCAGCTGGCTAGTGCAGGCCACCAGTGCGGCATGGGCATACATTATCGTGTGTGGCGTGTTTATCCTGATTATTGCGGTGGTGCTGATCTTTAAGGACAAACTCTTTGTAAGGCCGCTTATCCGTAAGTTCAGTCGCATCCTCTATGGCGAGGAAGATAAAACTGCCGAAGTGGAAGTCTTGGATGAGGAAGGAGGCGATCATGAGTGATAAGTTCAGGAATTTGAACGATATTGAGGTCCGCAAGCGTGAATTGCGCAGGCAGATTGCCAAGCAAGAGGCCAAGTTGGGCAAAGACTTCGAAGCCTATTCGGAAGATGTGGACACCGTTAAAAGGGTGTGGAGCTCAGTAGTGGGTATCCGGAACTTCGGTAAAAGAGCCGCAGAGAGCGGTATCGGACAAGTGACACGCATGGCAGGTGAAGCCACAGGTCTTTTAGGCAAGTCGAAATGGTCCACCGCTATCGTGTTGGCTAGCAATATTGCCTCTTGGCTATGGAATCGGAAAAGAAAAAAGAAGAAATAATATTCATTATCAAATAAAACAATTTAAAATTATGGGAAAAATTTTAGAAAAAGTAAAACCCGGTGTGGTTTATGGTAAAGATCTTCAAGAAATCTTCAAAATCGCTAAAGAAGAACATTTTGCTCTTCCCGCAGTGAACGTGGTGGGTACCGACTCCATCAATGCTGTATTGGAAGCGGCCAAGACAGTGAACTCTCCCGTCATGATTCAGTTCTCCAACGGTGGTGGTCAGTTCTATGCCGGCAAATCGTTGAGCAATGACGGACAGGCTGCCTCTATTGCAGGTACTATATCCGGCGCCATGCACATCCATCAGATGGCAGAGTACTACGGCGTGCCCGTGGTCGTGCATACCGATCATGCTGCCAAGAAGCTTCTGCCTTGGATCGATGGCTTGTTGGATGCAGGCGAGAAGTACTATGCCCAATATGGCAAACCGCTGTTCAGCTCTCACATGCTTGACCTCTCAGAAGAACCTCTGAAAGAGAATATTGAGATATGCAAGAAGTATCTTGCCCGCATGGCGAAGATTGAAATGACCCTCGAAATAGAATTGGGTATCACTGGCGGTGAAGAAGATGGCGTGGACAACACCGGCATCGATAGTGCTCGTCTCTACACCCAACCTGAAGATGTGGCATACGCATACGAAGAACTGAGCAAGATCAGTCCTAATTTCACCATTGCCGCTTCCTTTGGCAACGTTCATGGTGTGTACAAACCGGGTAACGTCAAATTGGAACCGATTATCTTGCACAATTCCCAAGAGTATATCATGAAGAAGTACAACACCCAGCCGAATCCCGTCAACTTCGTCTTCCATGGTGGCTCCGGCTCAGAACCCGCCAAGATTAAGGAAGCCATTCAATATGGTGTTGTGAAAATGAACATCGACACCGACACGCAATGGGCTTTCTGGGATGGCATCCGCAAATATTACATCAAGAATGAGGCTTATCTGCAATCGCAGATTGGCAACCCTGAAGGCGATGACAAGCCCAACAAGAAGTTCTATGATCCGCGTGCTTTCTTGC
Organism: Bacteroidales bacterium; assembly: GCA_024685175.1. Taxonomy (GTDB): domain Bacteria; phylum Bacteroidota; class Bacteroidia; order Bacteroidales; family WCHB1-69; genus F23-D06. The sequence continues at coordinate 35,665 of JAIKWD010000007.1, read as the reverse complement.
GTGAAGGTGAAAAATCGGTAGTGGAGCGTCTTAAAGTCGCTTTCTCCGACCTTAACTGCATCGACAGATTGTAATAATAACCGCTGCTCGCAGCAAAATATAAACAAAGTTCCAAGCCTTGAAGTTTTTTTGAGGGTTGGAACTTTTTTTTGTTATTTTTGCAGCTTTATTGAACTAATGTATATGAAAAAGCTTATCCCTTTATTTACGCTGGCTTGTTTTATGATAGTCAACGCGCTCATGGCCCAGAGTGTGACGAAAAAAGAGGCCGACATGGTGGCCAACCGTTTCGTGACTGAAAAGTACATGTCCATGTCCAAGGAACCTGTTCAAGTGTATTTGCAAGAGGTTATCGCTAATGAAAACATGAATTATTTGTATCGCTATGATATTGGTAATTTGGGTTTTGTGATCGTCTCGGCTTCCAAGTTGGCTCCTCCGGTTTTGGCTTATTCTTTGGATCAAAATTTCGAGATGATCCCGCCGGTAAAAGACCTCTTCCATTATTATGAACAGCAGATCCAATTTGCGGAATCCTCCAAGTTGTTGCCGACGAAGAGTGCCAAGAGTCTTTGGGATCATTATTTGGCAGCCGAATTCGAACCCAACCTAACGAAAGGAGATAGATATAACTATTTGCTTACCACTCACTGGAATCAGAACAAATTCTACAACACGTATTGTCCTTGGGATGTCCAATCGGGTGAATATTATGACTATCGCGTGCCGAATGGTTGTGTAGCCTTGGCTTGCGCTCAGATCATGAATTATCACCATCATCCTAAATCCGGACACGGTATTTCCCTTTACATCCCGGCGGGATACCCTATGCAGTATGTAAACTTCAGCGAGCACACCTATAACTGGGATGCTATGTGTAACAGACCTATGAGCTACGCTAACGAAATCGCCAAATTGGTCCATCACTTTGGCGTAGCCATTCAAATGGGCTATACTGCTGATGGCTCTGGCGCTGCCACAGAAACGGCAAGAAAACAGTTGTATCAAACCTTCGACTATGATCCAGGCATCAACACCTTCTCTCGCGCCATATATGATAGCTCGACAATAGGCAATTTTGTCAATCTGTTGAAAAATGAGATCGATCTTAAATGTCCGGTCTATTTTGCCGGCTGTTCGGAGAGCTCATGCCATGCCTATGTGGTAGATGGCTACGATGAAACGGATAAACTCCACATAAACTACGGATGGGGCGGCGCTTCCGATGGCTTTTATGCTATAGATAACTTTGTGGCCGGATGGACACACTACGACTACAATGCTGAGGCTGTGATCCATATCTTACCCTACTATACAGCTCTCAACACCGAATGCCAAGGCCATAAACGCTTGACTGCCTCCTTCGGCTATGTGATGGACGGCTCCGCAACCATCAGACCTTATAAGGCCGGCCCCGATTGCTCGTGGATGGTTGCCGTTCCCACAGCTACTTCTTACACGTTCTCTTTTGACCGTCTGGATCTGAATCCTAATGTGGATTTCTTGACTATTTATAATGGCCCTACGGTTGAGTCTGGCGTAAAAGCCGTGTATACGGGTACAAATGTGCCAGAAGAGGAGATAACGGTGACGGCTGACAGCGTCCTTATCACGTTCACGACCAATGGCAATGGCCCTGAAACCAATACGGACTATTATGGTTTCCTCTTGTCTTACCAAACCCAACTGGAAGCACCTACTTGTACCAATGCCCTAATCCATGACTGGACAATGGCCATCACCGACGGCTCTTCAGAAGGAGAGGATTATCATCCGGAGACCAATTGCACATGGAGTGTGTCTCTGAACTATATCTCCGGCTTCTCTATCTCCTTCCCGAAGTTTGACCTCGGCTATGGCGATTTTGTCGATGTCTATGACAATACCACCATGCCGCCGACATTGTACAAACGTTTCGACATATATAATCCTCCTACAGGCACTGAATTGGTGAACTTTAGCAAGATGAGAGTCAACTTCGTGTCCGACAACTGGGATCAGGCAGATGGCTTTGAGTTGCGCTATTGGGCTCTCGATGGTGTTGAGGACCATAGCGGTATCGAAGATTTGCGTATCTATCCCAACCCCGTGTCCGACAACATGTCCGTAAGCTTCAACTTGCAAGAGTCGCAAGTCGTGAACTGCAAGATCATGGATGCTACAGGCAAAGTGGTGCTGGCTGAAAGTTTCGACGCCAGCCTTGGTGATAATTTGCATACGATGAATGTCTCCAATTTGGCATCCGGCTTGTATATGGTACAGATGGATACGAAGTCGGGCAAGACCATTCGTAAGATATTAGTACAATAGTCGTCATTAAATCATAGATTGAGATGTTCCGCAAGTTGATATCGGGCTGTGTCAAGTTGGTGCAGCGCTATTTGCCGGAACCATTCATCTTTGCCATTATCCTGACCTTTGTGGCCGCTTTGTTGGCCATGCCCATTTGCCGTCAGACTCCTCTGGAGGTGGTGGAGCATTGGGGCAATGGCGTATGGAATCTATTGGCGTTCGCCATGCAGATGGCCTTAGTGTTGGTTTGTGGTTCCACACTGGCTTCGGCGCCCGTGGTGAAGCGTGCCATCAATGCCATGGCTTCGTTGCCCAAGAAGCCTGCAGGGGCCATTGCCTTGGTGACAGGGGTGTCCGCCGTGGCTTGTTGGCTCAACTGGGGTTTCGGACTTATCGTAGGTGTCATCTTTGCCAAGGAGATAGCCCGCAAGTTGCCGGGCGTGGACTACCGCCTGCTTATCGCTTCGGCGTACAGCGGCTTTGTGGTGTGGCACGCCGGCCTCTCCGGCTCTATCCCGTTGACGATGGCTACGCCTGGTGAGGCCCTGACAGCCGCTACCAACGGCGTGCTGACCAGTCCCATACCCGTATCGCAGACCATCCTCGATGTGCATAATATCGTGATGGTCGTGCTCGTCATCGCCGCATTGGTTGTCGTCAACTCGCTGATGCACCCCAAAGCCGAGCAGGTCGTAGCCGTAAGCCCGGATTTGCTTGTGGAAGAGGCTCCTGCACCGAAGGTGGAATCCGTCACCCCTGCCGAGAAGATGGAAAACAGCCGTGTGCTGAGTTGGCTTGTCGCGTTGTTAGGATTAGGCTACTTGATAATCAAGTTGTTTGTCCGTGGCGGCTCGTTGGACCTTAATGCCGTCATTATGTTATTCCTGTTCGTAGGCATCATCCTGCACGGTACGCCGCTGGCCTACGTGCGTGCTTTTGGCAAGGCTGCGTCAGGAGCGGCGGGCATCCTGTTGCAGTTCCCCTTTTATGCCGGTATTATGGGTATTATCACCGGCATTGGCCACTCGGGTATCTGTTTCGGCACTGTTATTAGTGACGCCTGCATCTCCATTTCCACGCCAACCACTTATCCGTTGCTGACCTTTCTGTGTGCCGCAGTGCTCAACATCTTCGTGCCATCGGGCGGCGGACACTGGGCCATTCAGGCACCCATTATGTTTGCAGCAGGTGCTGACCTTGGCGTCGATCCCGGCCTTACTGGCACGGCCATCGCATGGGGTGATGCGTGGACCAACCTTATTCAGCCCTTTTGGGCCATCCCCGCGCTGGCTATCGCCAAGTTGAACGCTAAAGATATTATGGGATTCTGCCTCATCGACCTCTTTGTCAGTGGCCTTATCATCTGTGGAGGCCTGCTGGTGTGGGCGATGTAGGCATTCGCACTGCAAACGCAAGATCAAAATTCAGAATTCAAAGTCGCCAGGAATCATCTGTTGTTTCTTAACAAATAATTCCTAATTCGTAAACACGTACTGCAAGATGTTGGCGCCCATCTGTAGGGCCTTGGTGCGCGTGGCCTCAGAGTCCTTGTGGACAATGTAGTCTTCCCAGCCGTCGCCAAGGTCGCACTCGTAGGTGAAAAGGAACACCATACGGCCTTCCCAAAACAGGGCGAAGGCTTGCGGCGGCTTGTTGTCGTGCTCGTGGATTTTCGGCAAACCGTTGGAAAAGTTGTACTTCTGATGGAAAATGGGATGGTTGAACGGCAGTTCCACCATCTCCAGTTCGGGAAACACTTTCTTCATCTCCCTTCGGATGTATTGGTTCATACCATAGTTGTCGTCGGCGTGCAGGAAGCCGCCGGAGATGAGGTAGGTGCGCAAGTTGTCCACCTCCGCATCGTTGAAGACGATGTTGCCGTGGCCCGTCATGTGCACGAAGGGATATTGGAAGATGTCGGCGCTGCCTACTTCCACGGTCGCCGGCTTGGCATCCAACGACATTCCCAAGTTGGCGTTGCAGAATTTGATGAGGTTGGGCAAGGAGGTGGGGTTGACGTACCAGTCGCCACCTCCGCTGTACTTGAGCAACGCGATTTGTTGCGCCCCGAGCGGAGCGACAAACAAACTGAGGAGGAATATGACAAGTATCTTTTTCATTGCGATTAGGGGTTAGAAGTTAGGAGTCAGGAATGAGGAATGAAGTCTTGCGTCTTATATTACTTTGGTCTTTGTTTTTTGATCTTTAATCTTTAATCGCTCCGCGATTAGTATCCTCCGTGCCATTTGCGCAGGAACCATTCTATGCCGAGCAGTAGTACGATGGCGGCCAGATACCAAGGAGAGTTGAGTAGCATGGTGTATTTTTTCTGGTAGCTGGCAATGGATTTGATGTTGTCGTTGGATTTGATGGCTTGTGCCACTTTATCGATGTCGTCTTTTTCGAAGAACTTGCCGTTGGTGGCGGTAGAGATGCTTTTGAGTAGTTCGTGGTCAGCGATGAGGTTGGCGGTTTCGAGCATTACTTCCTGGATTGAGAAACGGCCAGTTCGCTCTAGACGTTTGTTGCCCACTTTTGTGGTGGCCGTCCAGGTGTAGTTGCCGGTGGGTAGTTCGCCCATATTGAGGTAATAACCCTTGTTCTGCTTGGAGAATTGCGCTTCGTAGGTGGTGTCGCCACTGCCCTTGATAACCATCTTGACGTCGGGCTCGTTTATGAGCTCGTAACTGTCGTTGAACAATTCGGCGGAGAACTCGACATCTGCATTCTCGGCGAACACGTCCTCATGGCGCACCCGAAACTGACTCTTGTCTCCTTTCGCTGCCAGGTAAAGAACCGTTTTGTCTATGATCTCGTTGAAAGCCTCGTGGTTGTCAGCGTATATGTAGTTGTAGAGTTTCCATTGCCAGAATCCAGCTCCGGTGATGATGCCCGTCTTGGCGCCGTTTTGGTCGTTAAAGACGATCAATGGGTATTTGGTCTCCACACCGCTGATACGTTGGTACATAAACACGTTGGCGGAAACGCTGGTCTTGTAGGTTCCGAAGATGGTCTTGATGGGCGGATACTTGCCGAGCATCTGTTTGGCTTCCTCGGAGAAAGTGAACGAGGTGAAGTTCTGGTTGAACATCGGAACTGCGTTGTTGGTGAGCGTCTTGCTCTGCGTTACGGTAAGACCGGTGTTTAGGGTGTTGAAATTGTTGAGGTCGGTTTGCGTGCCCAACACGTATAGCGCCGAAGTGCCACTTTTTCGTATCTGCGAGATGAGGTTGGAGGCAGAGTTTGTCTTGGATGGCAGCTGGTGCAGGATGACAAGACTGTAGTCGGATGGGTTGCCCTTGAATTCGTTGGCAGCAGAGACTTCCACCTGATAGTTGTCTGTCTGCGACAACGCTTCGTTCATTGCAGCCACATCAGGATGGGGTGAGTTGTATACGATGGCAATCTTGTCTTTCGACTCAACCACATCAACGTAGAAATGGATGTGGTTGTTCTTGTGCGTCACCTCTCCATCCAGTTCGGTCAAATCTGCACGATAGTGGTGGGTGCCGATGCTCTTGGCCTCCAAGTTGAGCTTTATAGTCTCGAAATGGCGGTTGCCACTTAAGTTTATAGTCTTGTGAAACACTTGCTCTTTGCCTTCCATGACGGTGAGTTCCGCGGTTTTGCCGGAAAGCTTGTTGGCGGCCACGGTTAACTCCACGGGAAACATATTGCCCTTGAAGGCCTGCTTGTTGTGTGTGACATTGGAGAAGAACAGGTCGACAGTGAGGTCTGTGTTGCCTAATCCGACCGTGTAAACGGGGAAACTGCAGCGAGAAGCTTTGTAGTATGGATTAGCTCCCGTGTTGTAGATGCCGTCGCTCAGCAGGACCACAGCGCCTACGTTACGGTTTGCATAGAGCATATTGATTTGGTCAAAGATGGAGGACAGATTGGTGGATTTGTCGGAGTAATCCAGATTGAAAGCCTCATCGTTGCCGAGCAGGTGATCTTCATCACCAACAAGATAGGTTTTGAGCTCGTATTTGTCTCCGATTGCCGCCGCCAGATTCTGCACGGCCTTCGGGTAGTCATTTATGTAGTAGGCAGAGTCCTTGTTCGCACGCAACGACTCGCTGTTGTCAATAGCAAGCAGAATTAAGGGTTTGTCCGTCTGCTTGAGAATGAGTTTAAGCATGGGGGTGAGAAGAAGGAAAGCCAAGAGTGACATGGCAAGACCACGTAAGGTGGCCATGATGATGCGATCCCGTTTCTCAAAGACAATGTTGTCATTTTTGAAGTAGAGAAAGAGGGCATAGCCTGCTCCTATGAGCAAGATGAGTGGCAAAAACCAAAGAGAATATTTGGTGAGCAGAGCCATAGTGAAAGATTAAAGGGCTTTGAATCCGATAATTTCCCGTACGTCTTTGACTGTCTTGGCGGCGCTTTCGCGGGCTCTTTCGGCGCCTTCGCGGGCCACACGACTGATGTAGTCGTCCTTGGAGCGCAATTCAAGAATGCGCTCGTAGATGGGTTGAGTGAAAGCAATCATATCGGCCGCCAGTTGCTTCTTCATATCGCCGTAGCGAATCTGGCAGGCCTGGTATTGGTCTTCGAAATACTGGACAGTGTCGGGGGTAGAGACGGCTTTCATCAAGCTGAAGAGATTCTCCACGGCCTGCGACTTGGGTTGGCCGGGCTCGGTGGGGCCGCTGTCGGAAACCGCGCGCATAATCTTCTTGCGAACCACCTCGGGTGCGTCGGACAAGAAGATACAGGAGCCCTCGTTGTCGGACTTGGACATCTTGGTGGAGCCGTCCAGTCCGGGTATCTTGATCAGCTCGTTGCCAAAGTTGTAGGCCACGGGCAACTTGAAATACTCGTGCTGGTAGATATGGTTGAAACGCTGGGCGAAGTCGCGGGTCATCTCGAGATGCTGCTCCTGGTCCTTGCCCACGGGCACCTTGTCGGCGCGGTGCAACAGGATGTCGGCAGCCATCAAGACGGGGTAGTTGAGCAGACCGGCGTTGACGTTGTTGGGCTGGCGGCGCACCTTCTCCTTGAAGGAAGCCACACGCTGCAGCTCACCCACATAGACGTTCATCGAGAGCAGCAGACTGAGCTCGCACACCTGCGGCACATCGCTCTGCACATAGATGGTGGCCTTCTCGGGGTCCAATCCCGCCGCGATGTAGTCGATGAGCACGTTCTTGACGTTGGTGCGCAGGTCTGTCGGGGTGGGGTGCGTGGTAAGAGAATGATAGTCGGCGATGAAGAAAAAACACCGATTCTCGTTCTGCATCTTGATGAAGTTGCGCAAAGCTCCGAAATAGTTGCCTAAATGCAAAAAACCTGTTGGCCTGATGCCACTGACTACTGTATCCATATCGTTGTTGTTTAAGGCGGCAAAGATACAAAAAATAGCAGATTTTAGGCTTCTGATGATAGCTTGGCTACCTTGCCGTTTTAAGGCCTGAAAATATCGGTGTTATAGCTCTTTGTGTTACAAAAAACATCCGTATTTGCACAAATGATGTTGTTTTGTTGCTAAAGAACCCCGATTGTGTGCCTGATTATCATTTTCCATTGTGGAAAAATAGATGTTATACGTATTTTTGCCATACCTCTTATTAATTAAACAAAATAAAGTTTTATGGATGATAAATCTATTAATTGTTCTATGTTTGTAACCGATGAGAAAATACAAACAGCATTAAAAGCCATCCTTTCGGAGTTTTATTCTTTTGAGATAGATAGTATTCTGCGTAATAGGAGTGAAGCTTTGGAATATTTGACGAAACACAAATCTCCCATTCTTATCCTTGACTTGGAAATGCACGAAATTCTAAACCTGATTCAAAAACCGCCCTACGTGGTTGGCGTGGGAACAGTTAATGGGTATAAAAAAATCAAGGACTGTTTGGGCCAAGGCTTCTCTGATTTTATTTTCTTACCTATAGAAAAGGATAATGTGCAGAATGTCATGAGTAAGATTCTTAATATCTATGGCTACCTCTTGTCACTGACAGAACATAATTCTCAAGTCCATGAGTTGCCTGCTTCCTATAACGAAGATAGAATAGCCTTTCAGACAGATAAAGACTTCATCTTCATACAAGACAAAAAGAATGGATATTGTCGCCTGTTTTGTGACGAGATCCTGTTTGCCCAAAGTGTGGGTAATGAGATGAGGGTGGTCCTTGAAAAAGGCTCGCCGGTCTATGACAAGAAAAACCTGAAAAACTTCGTCAAACAATTGCCTGCTAATAAATTCTTGAAGATTAATCGCTCTACAGTCGTTAACTGTCAGAAAATAAATAGAATAGATAAGAAGATGGTTACGATAAAGAACCAATGTTTCAAGGTGACCCGAACCTTTTATAAAGGCTTCCTTCTTTTTTTCGACCACTCACGATGAACGCGAAGGACGCGACAGATTCAGTACTCAATAATTTTGTATCTTTGCCCCCCTAAAAAATATAGGGTGTTCAAGGATGAAACCGTACAAGATTTTTTTGTTTATCATATTGATTATAAGTGCATTGGGTACTGCGGCTTATTTCTATCCAAAGGATGGCCTCAAGATCGGTAAAATGCAACTGAACTTTCCATCGTTGGATGATGTGATGACGGCCCACTCACCTGAGGTGGTGGAAATCGAAGAGGTGGACTCCGTGGAGTTGAGGCATCTCAACGACTTGAAAGACACCCTGGAACAGTTCCGCAAGGTGGTGACGGAACAGGCCGGGCATTTTTACCTGCCTGACGACGACGTTACCTTCTTCGACCGCTTTTTCGCCAAAGTGGAGCAGGCTCGGGCCAACCATGAGGTGGTCCGTATCTTGCACTACGGCGATTCTCAGATTGAGATGGACCGCATTTCGTGCAACCTGCGCAGTTATTTCCAGCGCACGTTCGGCGGCGGTGGCCCAGGTATGGTGCCTGTCATCCAATCCATCCCCTCGTTTGCCGTGAGCCAGTACGCATCGGGTGCCTTGACGCTGTATTCGTCCTATGGCGACGGTGCCCGCACCAATGGCAACTACGGCCTGATGGCCAAGTGCTATCGACTGGGCGGCGGGGCCACCTTCGGCGCCAACGCCTCCCGTCACAGCAGTACCGACGCCCGCGTGAAGAAATTCTCCAACGTGACTTTGCTGTACAACGACCGCGTCGGCAACTTCTCCGCCACACTCAAGGATCGCAAGAGCGAGTATCGCGAGACCCAAGAGCCCGGACTTGTGGGCATCCACACGTGCCATTGGCAGATGGACTCGGCCACGACATCGCTGCAGATCTCTATGCAGGGCAGTGCCGACATCTACGGCATTATGCTGGATGACGGCTACGGCGTGGCCGTTGACAACATCCCCTTGCGCGGTTCGTCTGGTAACCAGTTCACCCTCATCAACGACACACTGCTGCGCAGTTGCTACAAACAAGCCAATGTGGGGATGATCATCCTCCAGTTCGGTGGCAACTCCGTGCCGGTCATCTATAACGACAAGTCGCTCAACAACTATTGCACGAGCATCGACCGCCAGCTCAAGCGGGTGCATCAGGCTTGTCCAAGTGCCACCATCGTCTTTGTGGGCCCGTCGGATATGAGTACGCGCCGCGGTGGCAAGCTGGACACCTATCCGATGCTGCCGCGCCTTATCGACAGTCTGCGCACCATCGCCTTGCGCAACCACGTGGCCTATTGGGACATCTACGAGGTGATGGGTGGCCAGGGCTCTATGGTGACTTGGGCGCGCAACGGCCTCGCCGGCCCCGACTACGTGCACTTCACCCCCGCTGGCGCAAACAAGGTGGGTAAGGCACTGGCCGACAACTTCGCCTCTATGTACGCCTTCTACCGCACCCGCAAGAATATTCCCGCCCAACAATTCGATACCCTATGGAACGTATCCGCCAGATAGTCGCCTTCTTGCTCTTGTTCTCTGCACTCCCCGCAATGGCGCAGGTGGTCGGCGAGTCGGACTCCATTCCCGACATCCCTACCGTTACCGATACGATGGGCATCAACCTCATAGACATTGACACCCTCACGTGTCTCCCCGTCGCTGTTGACTCGCTTGCAACGGACACTGTCATCGCCGAAGAGTTGTACGACCCCGACGACACCCGAATCCAATATGCCATTGACACGCTTTACCAGGGCCCTGAAGGTCGTAACTTGGAGAGCTTCTTCAATATGCTCAAGGATCTGATGACGACCAGAAAGGGACACTTGCACATCGTGCAGATAGGCGGCTCCCACATTCAGGCGGGCACGATGACGCACCGTTTCCGCAAACATCTCTTGGACGAGTTTGGCGGCGAACCCGCCGAACGAGGGTTCATCTTCCCGTACTCCGCCGCCAGCAAATGCAACAACCCGTACGACTATAAGGTCACCGCGGCCAAACCGTTCAATCTGATTCGCAATGTGTACAATGACCATACCTTCCCGTTGGGCGCCAGCGGCATTGCCGTGTGGACGGCGGATACCCTCAACTCCATCACGATCAAGATGCGGGCGGAGGGCTACGATTTTGGCGCCGATACCATCGTTCTGCTCGGTGAGACCTGCGGTTGGCCGATCGATCCCATCCTCAAGGAGGATACAGTTTATCATTTTCCCGACAGCGTAGACACGAAAAACGGTCGCTATCACTTTTATCTCGACTACCCTGTGGATGAATTCACCCTCTTCTTCCCCTGCAGCAAGGGTGACACCTTCATCGTGAACGGAATTCTGATGCAGAACGGCCGCCCTGGCGTAACACTCTCGTCCATCGGCGTGAATGGCGCACAAGTGACTTCTTACTTGCGCTGCCAAAACTTTGCCCGCGATATGGAACTGCTCCAACCTGACATGGTCATCTTCAATATCGGCGTCAATGATGCCTACGGCGACCATTTCGATACCGTCGCGTTTCAGAACAACTATCTGCGGCTGGCCGATATTATTCATCTGGCCAACCCTGACTGCGACTTTATCTTCGTGACCAACAACGACACCTGGAAGAAAGGGCGCAAAGGCCGTTACTATGTCAACAATACCGGTCCACTGGTACAGGAGGCGATGTATCGCCTGGCCGACCGGACGGGCGGAGCCGTGTGGGACCAGTTTGCCGTTATGGGCGGACTGAAATCTATGGAGACCTGGCGCAAGAAGGGACTGGCGCAGAAGGACCGTGTCCACTTCACCGCCACGGGCTATAATCTTATCGGCGACCTGTTTTGGGACGCCTTCGTACGTGAACTAAAAAAAGGAACAGATGAATCTCGATAGTCTCAAGATATTTTTCACGAACCTGTTCTCCTTCAACGACCAGTATCCGTTGCTGTTCACGCAGTTCAACTTCTGGGCCTTTTTCGCAATAGTCTTCGCCTTCTTCTCCATCTTCCATAGAAAAAGATTGCTGCGCAACAGCTTTCTTTTCTTCGCCAGCATATTCTTCTACTACAAGACCTCCGGCCTTTTCGTCCTCATCCTGATCTTCGATATGTTTCTGGACTACTATCTCGGAATCGTGATGGATAGTTCCAAACGGCAGGGATTCAGGAAGTTCCACATGGTTTTCGGCGTGGTTGTCAACTTGCTGGTGTTGTGTTATTTCAAGTATGCCTACTTCTTTACCGATGCCTACAACACCATTGTGGGCAGCCAGTACGAGGTGATCAACTGGTTGGCGCAATGGACCAACGACTTGACCGGCAAGGATTATTTCGACGCTTCCAAGATTCTGCTGCCGGTAGGTATTTCGTTCTATACCTTCCAGAATATTAGTTACTTGGTGGATGTCTACAAAAAGAAAATCCGCCACGTGTCCAATCTTCTGGACTTCGGCTTTTATGTCAGTTTCTTCCCCCAGTTGGTGGCGGGTCCCATCGTGCGTGCCGACCAGTTCGTGCCGCAGTTGTACAAGCCATTCTTCCTTACGCGAAAGCAGTTCGGCATCGCGGTGTTCTGGATCCTGAATGGCTTGGCCAAGAAGTTGATTATGAGCGACTATCTTGCCGTGAACTTCGTGGACCGCGTGTTCAATAATCCCACCTTGTTCACCTCGTTCGAGAACCTGTCAGCGCTCTTCATCTACTCGTTGCAAGTCTATGCCGACTTTTCGGGCTATACTGACATCGCCATCGGCGTGGCTATGTTGATGGGATTCTATCTGCCCAAGAACTTCAATTCTCCCTACAAGGCCGACTCGCCGAGCAACTTCTGGAAGCGTTGGCACATCTCGCTCTCCAAATGGTTGCAAGATTATCTGTACATCCCGTTGGGCGGCAACCGCAACGCCACCATTGGCACCTATTTGTGCATCCTGATGATTGGGGCGGTTATCATATTGCTCACCAAGAACGCCGTCATCACGAGCATCATTGTCGGGTTGGCGGTCATACTCACCGTCATCTCCCTCATCAGCAAAAAGGCGCGTTTGAAAATCAGTACCAACATCAACATGATGAACACCATGCTGTTGGGTGGTTTGTGGCATGGCGCGTCGTGGAACTTCATGATTTGGGGTGGTTTGAACGGCTTCGGCATCTTGGGGTTCAAGATTTGGCGGCATTTCGCCCAGTGGCTCCGGAGTCTTGTCTCCGGCCTGATCTTCGCCGCGTTCTTCGTGTGCAACTACTTCTGGCCGGCACCGGTGCTGATGATCTTCACCGTATGGTCGGGCGTGTTCTTCGTGGGGACGCTCATCCGTTGCATTTACTCGGCCATCTGGCCCAACAAGGATATTAACTGGTTGAATTTCAGCTGGAATGTATTGATGACCTTCGTGTTCATCTCGTTCACGCGTTTGTTTTTCCGTTCAGGCTCCAATTTGGATCCGGCGGTGGCCAACGAGACGGCCTGGAACACCGCCAAGGCGATGGTGAACAGCATTGGCGGTCACTGGAATGTGGCGGCCATCCCCGATATCTTGCTCAACTATTGGCCCGTGTTCACGCTCTTTGTCGTCGGTATGGTCATCCATTGGCTGCCCGACCGTTGGAAACGTTGGTATCGAATCAATTTTGCAATGCTGCCTATCTGGCTCATCTGGCTCATCGTGGTGGTGGCGGTCTTTGTGCTCTACCAGTTCATCACGGCCGATTTGCAACCGTTTATTTATTTCCAATTCTAGATTTAAAACGCACGGGTGAGTTATGACCAACCCAAATTCCCCTTCTTCTCAAGATTTGACGGATGAACGAGTGCAGAGGCAAAGCTGGCTTTGACTTTGCCGAGTGAAGAGGAAAAGAAGGCGCAGCCTTCAATGGGTGCCCGAAGGGCGGGGTAGTTGTATAAAAGAATGTACATCCTTATTTTCAAAAATTCGGGACACCCAATAGGATAAAATTAGAGGAAATTTTCCATAGATTTCCCCTAATTTCCTTTTGTTAACGCTTCGAAGATTTTTGAAGCAGCTCTTCGAAATTTGGTGATTTAATATAACCTATTGCTCTTTTATTCAAATTTATTGTACTTAAATATCCCATTCCTACCAATTCCTGCAAATCTGTTCTGGCAGTTCTGGTTGAAATGTTAAATTGAGTGGACAACTCTTTTGGGGTAAAGATAGTTCTCTTGCTATCAGAGATGATTTTAAGAACATACCTTTGACGTTCATTAATATTCAAAAATCCAACGAATTGAAGGATGTTCTGCTGTTCGTCAATTTTACGTTGGAGATACTTTTTCAATTCCTCGAAGGCCTTTTTCATTACATTCAGATGATGTTGAATGAAATATGATAGGTCGTTGCCGTCGCTCTCAGTGTATTGAAAGGCCTTTTCGTATGATTTTTTATTGACATAAATGATTCTGGAGATAGAAAGATATTCTGTCAGCCAATAACCTTTTTTGATCATGTACCAATAAAAGAGGGATCTTGCGGTTCTTCCGTTACCGTCAGAAAATGGGTGGATGTAAGCCAGAATAAAATGGATGATAATGCCCTTGATGATGGGATGGATGAAATTGTCACTATCATCATTGTTGGCAAAATCGCATAAAGCATGGATTAACTCATCAATTTCGGTATAGGAAGGAGGTGTGTGCGAGACATGACCAGTGATGCCGTCCACCACATAGATGTCGTCGTTTTTACGAAACACGCCTTCATCTTCAGGATCATCCAAAGTCTTGTTTGTTATCGAACGGTGAATGTCAAGCAGTTTTTCTTCCGTCAACTCTTCTTTCGAGTTTTTTGAGATTTTGCTTATGGTTTCATAATTGTTGACGATCATTTGTTGACTCTTGTTTTTGGGTCTCAATTGTTTGCGAAGCATGTCCTTGGCTATCCGCCGCGTTGTGGAGGCTCCTTCCATTTGACTGGAAGCAATAGCTTCTTCCATAATAGAACTGATCAAGTAGTAGTTTTTGTCAGTTGTGGGGATAATGTTTTCAGTGCCAAGGCTTCCGCCCAAATTCATGTCAAAATCGTGAAGCAAAGCCAGCATATTCTTCGTAATCGTAAAGCGAAAGGTGTGCTTGCCAAACCGAAGGGATTGAGCATTAATATCACGCTGAATCCTCACCGCTTGCCATAATATAGTCTTGTCAATGTCCTTGGGGCCTAAATATTTCACTTTGTCCCAATACAAATACTCACTATTAATTCTCTGGAACAAAGGCCGCATTTTATGGTCACGAAGCATTAGGAAAGCATCCGCAAGCTTCTCTGGATTCAATCTTGGAGTCAGTTCTATTCTCATTGTTCATTCTTTTTTCGTGGCAAAGATACAGTTTTTTTTGGGAAAAGATGGGAAATTTTCCATAAATTTCCCCTAATTTCCAATCTATTATTTTTTACAATCCTTTTTAATATATTAAATATCAATAACTTACTATTATTTAGGCAACCATATCTGAGAGGTGGCCGTCCGCAGTTGCTACCTGCACATCCATCCCACCGCAGAATACCTGCTGACGGTGAAAGGGTTGGCTTTGTATAACGAACTGATGAAAGGAAAATAACCGCATATTGAGACGCACGGCCGTGCGTCTCTACGGGAATATGATGATGGGATTCCGGGGAATCAAAAACACCAAAACGATGGTACCCGTTGCCGAACGGGACCGGGCAAATGCGGATGTTGGGGAAAACCATGAAATCCGTCCCCACCGCACCTGCCATTTCCCATCGCAAATGTGTTATTTTTACATGGTTTTTTGCTATTTTTGCAGGGTAATTGTCTAAAACATTTTGTATGACCAAAGAGCCGCAAGAAGGGTATGTCTATATCCTGACGAATCCCAGTTTTAAGGAGGATTGGGTGAAGATTGGGAAGAGTTCCCGTCCCGTGGATGTCCGTTCAAAAGAATTGGACAACACGGCTGTTCCTCTTCCATTTGAGATTTTTGCTACGATGAGAACCACCAAATACAATGAGGTGGAAAAATTGGTTCATAAAACTATCGACCGCCTTACTGACTTGCGTATCCGTCAAAACAGGGAGTTTTTCAATGTTGATCCACAAGTGGCGCTTGACATTTTTAGGGATATAGCTTGTGCTATTGAGGACGCCGTAATTATGCGGTACTATGCGGATAAGCCGTATCAGATTTATCCAATTGTTGAAGGTCAAAAAATCAAAGAGAAAATAGAAAAAAAAGAAATCCGCAAACCTTTTGATTTCGGAATGATTGGTCTGAATGTGGGTGACACCATCATATTCGATGCACTGAACCTTCCTGTAAAAGTAGCAGGCAAAAACAAAGTGGAGTATGAAGGCCGCCTCTGGAGCCTCTCCGCTTTCTGCGGCACCTACCTGCCCGAAGAAATGCACAACAAGAGCGAATCCTACCAGGGACCGAAGTATTTCAGCTATCAAGGGAAGACACTGTGGGAGATTAGATTAGAAAGGGAGAAAGAATAATCAAAGTATTTATGCTAAAGATCTTAAGATGTCGATTAAAAAGAGAATAATCACGGCTAGACCGTTTGTTAAGTGGGCAGGCGGCAAGGGAAATCTTCTTCAGAAGTTGGAAGCATTACTGCCAACTAATTTCGATGATCTTCAAAATGTAACTTATATAGAACCTTTTGTTGGCGGCGGTGCAATGCTTTTCCATATGTTGCAACGCTATAAGAGTATCCGCCGCGCCGTTATCAACGACATCAATCCAGACCTCATTCGCTGTTATCAATTGATAGCAAGGACACCTGAAATTCTCATAGAACACTTGAAAGTTCTGGAAAACAAATATTGTGGTGTCGACAATCTTGCAAGAAAGGAACTTTTCTATGCCTATCGCGATCAGTATAATAGTGAAGGAATCCACCCTGACAAACGAGCTGCTCTATTTATCTTCCTAAACCACACTTGCTTCAACGGATTGTATCGTGTGAATACTTCGGGTAAATTCAATGTCCCATACGGGCGATATAAGAGACCTGTCATCTGCAACGAAGAGTTGATAATGGCAGACTATAGGTTGCTAAATTCCATTGAATTGGTGATTCGTCAGCCAGGTGACTATAAGTTGGTCGGACGGAACCTTAGTAGGAATCATTTAAACTTTGTGTATCTTGATCCTCCTTATAGACCTCTTTCTGGTTCATCCAATTTTAAGACATATTCTAATAGTCCATTTGGAGATGAACAACAAAAAGAATTGAAGTTGTTTTGCGACAGACTCTCTATGCGTAATTGTCAAGTTATGCTGAGTAATTCTGACAGCAAGGAGCAAAATGATGTCTGTTATTTCGAAAAATTGTATGAAGGATACAATTTCAGTAGGGTATTAGCACCAAGATTCATTAATGCCAACCCGGAAAAGCGAAATGAGTTAGAAGAGATTGTTATCAGGAATTATAATTGTTAGGTGTTATGTTGCAAAAGATAAAATATCAGCCCATATATAGGACTCATCGAGATTCTATTGATAGAGATTTCTATGTGCCTTGCTTTAGTGAAAGCGTTAAACTTGAAAGAGCAGCGGGATATTTCTCATTACATTCCTTGACGCTGTCAATAGATGGTGTAATTTCGTTTGTTCAAAAGAAAGGCCAGATACACCTTATTTGTAGTCCAGAACTTTCGCAGTCTGATGCAGAGTTGATTGATGCTTGTGTCAGCTTAGACGCAGACCATATTACAAAGTCGCTATTAAACTCGATAACCGAATGTAAACTATCGGATGAAGAATTAGACAAGTTGGATGTGATTTGCAATATGCTTTGTGAGGGTAAAATGGAAATTAAAATAGCTTACCAGCCTTTGGGGATTTTCCATGAAAAGTTCGGCATATTTGTTGATGAAGCAGGCAACAAAGTCTATTTTAATGGCTCCATGAATGAAACAAAGAGTGCTTTGCTTCATAATCAAGAAAGTGTCCGTGTGGATTGTTCTTGGCAAAATGAAAATACCGCAAGATTCATAGATGACGAACAAGGTTATTTTTCCTCTCTTTGGAACAATCAGGAAGAATCTGTTGTTGTTATAGATTTCCCAAAAGCGGTAGAGAATGAACTGTTAAACTGCTATAAGCGTAGCGAGACTCTTGATGCGGCCATTGAGAAATATATAGCAGGACGATTTTCTACGGGAAAGAAGAAACTTTATCCTTATCAAGAGAAAGCAATCGATGAATTTTGCGATAATGGCTATCGTCATTTCTATGAGATGGCGACAGGTACAGGTAAAACTTTTACTTCTGTTAGAACAATAGAGCGCCTAAAGAAGGAGACGAATGAAAAATTGTTTGTCGTAGTATGTGTGCCGCAGATAGATTTACAAGTTCAATGGGAGGCTGCTTTACGGGAAGAGGGGTATGACAAGATTTATCTTTTTGGAGGGAGTGGTTCCTCTTTTGATAAGACTATTGCTGAAGCAACAATTGATTATTGTACAAATGACGATGATGTAATTTGTGTAGCGGTATATGACACATTTTTCTCAAAAATGTACTCTGAAATTCGCAAGATTAAACCTGTGTTCATTATCGTTGATGAAGCTCACAATCTGACACCAGGAAATCTATCCGCATTGGAGGAGCTAAATCCAAAATATAAACTGGGACTTAGTGCTACGATTCAGCGTTTCAACGAAAGTGAATCCGATGCAATCATTAATTTCTTTACCGATGGTGATACTTTTTATTTCGGTATAGAAGATGCTATAGAGAACGACTTTCTTTCAAAATACGAGTATCATCCCATATTCGTTCAACTAACAAAAGAAGAGACTGACAAGTTCCAATATAAAAGTAAACAACTCGCCCAAGAATTACATAAAGAAGATCCTGACCCAGATATTGTTGATAAGCTTCGCAGAGAACGAAGCCTTGTCTTAAAACAAGCATCCGGAAAAATTGAGAAGTTAAGAGAGCTAATAGAAGAAGGAAAGGACTTCGTCAATTCAGTTGTCTATTGCGGTCAAGGAAAAGATAACGAGGGGGAACTTATCATCGACTCTGTTACAAGGACTCTGCACGATAAAGGTTTTGTGGTATCACAATTTACCAGTAGGACCTTGAATCGAAAGAGAGTCTTGTATGAATTTGAACAGGGATATTTTGATACTTTAGTAGCCATAAAGTGTTTTGATGAAGGTGTTGATGTTCCTAAACTTGACAAGATTTACATCATGGCAAGTGACAGTGCCTTGAGACAAACCGTTCAGCGTCGAGGGCGTGTGCTTCGTAAGTGTAAAGAGAGCGGTAAGACAATAGCCTATATTTACGATATGGTAGTACTACCGGCAATCGAAGCAGGAACATACGGTAGCGATGGGCTCCTGAAGATAGAGTTGACCAGAGCTAAAGAGTACAATAGGTTGGCATTGAATAAGGATGCCAATGAGATTAGATTTAATGACATAGAAGAAACTTATCATATAACAATAACTGAATCCCAAGAATATGAATCAGAACCCGATTGAAGAAGTGTTAGAAGAACTTCATTTCACGGAAGCTCAAAAAGAGGGCTTTTGGAAGTTCTTGAATTATGCTAAGACCTGTCAAGAAACAGGAAATAATAAGCAATTAAAATCACAACTTGAAGAGGTTGTGAGAAGTGTTGTTAATAATGATTAGCCCTATGAAGATCAATTATATAAGATACCACAACTATCGTTGTTTCAAGGACCTTACAATTAAGTTTGACACGACAAACACAAAGAATATTTCATTGGTGATGGGTGTCAATGGTTCTGGTAAAACAGAGATGCTTTTCTCTTTCCAGTGGGTGCTTTATGGTTTTAACTTCAAGAGTATGCGCGAGAAGGAAGAGACCCCTTATTCTCTAAACTCTGCCCTACACCATAAACTAGAAGTGGAGAGGCACGCAAATTCTGTAGATTGCTGGGTAGAGCTATCCTTTACTAACAAAGGAACGGAGTATTTCGTCAAGCGTACTGAGACCTTCATGCGATTGAATGATAAAGTAACCTCAAACGAAAAAGTGGAGTTAAGTCATACTGAAGCTAACGGAGCACGTACAATACCTGAAACAAATAAGGAAATAGTTGAGGAATTACTATCCAGAATAATACCAAAATCGATTTTGGAAGGAATTACATTCGATGGTGAACGCATGAAGAAACTCAACATGGTTGACGACCAATCTAAGACTACAATTAAGAATGTAATTTCGCTCGTTACAAATGAAAAGTTATTTGAACTTTGTATGGGTGAAATAAAAGATGTAAAAAAAGATATTCATAATGACAAAAAAAGAATAAGCCGAAATACCGGTAATAATTCTGCTGAAGAACTTGAAAAGGAAATAGAGGAATTAGAAGAAGGTATTGAAGATGCTGACATTAATCTTCACGGAATAGAAATCAACCAAGGACAAGTGTCTGGCAAATTGGAAGAAATTTCACAACGATTATCTGAACTGGAAGACGCGAAGCAACTTGAACAGAAACGTAAAGGGTTAGAGAAAGATTTAGATAGGGCTAAAAGAAACTTTGATAAAAGCACTGAGACATTTTATCAAAGATTGTCAGATGGATATGCATTAGTAACAGATCGTTTAGTTATTGATGTTAAGAATTCAATTGACAATGTCGATATTCCTGCAGGATTAACTGTAGAGGCTGTCAAAAGCATTCTAAAACGCCCAAAATGCATTTGTGGCTGTGATATGAGTACTGATGTTATCAAACATTTAGAGGATATGTTGTCAACACTTCCTCCAGATAATATCAGTAGCACACTTTTATATATGGCCAAACAATTCGAAGGTGAGAAGAAACGTACAGGGAAATTGTTGAAGGAAGCTTATGATGCTATGAAAAAAGACGAAGAAGAAGTTGCAACTATTAAGGCCGATCTTTCAGAAATCTCACAATCATTGGTAACTAACGTTTCAGGAATTATAAGAGAACTTGAAGCAGAACGAGCCAGACTATTACAGCAGCAAGGTGGTTTGAATAAAGACGAAGAACGAATCACTCGAGAAAAGGAGCGAAAAGAAAAACGTCTGAAAGAAGCAAAAACAGAGTTAGAATCTGCTTCAGGAAGCCAAGAGGTGCTCAAGTATCTCGAAGAACAGTTGAACGTATTGGATCTATACAAAGCTGCAATTGAGAAAATTGGTGAACGTAATAGCGAATTATCCCTAATAAGTATCAATGATTATCTTACAAAGGCATATTCTATGCTAAGTGAAGATAAGGGAAGACGCATCTATTTGTGTCAACATACAAAAAAAGACAAGTATCGTCTTGTAACATACGTGAAGAGCAAATATGACACGTTGCGTACTGCATGGACAAATAGTGGAGAGCTGAAAACTCTGCAACATGAAGGCTTGTCTGAAAGTGAGATACATGAAAAGATCATCCTTAAAGTTGTCGAGGGTAAATCAACGGGACAGAGCAAAGTTAATTCACTGGCCTTTGCCAAAGCTATTTTGGATTATTCCAATGAGGATAGAACTACGGATAAATTGAAAGTTTCGCATGATTATCCTTTCCTCATAGATTCCCCATTTACAGAGTTGAGTGGCAAAAACTTAGAGAATGTGGCCCAATATATTCATACTTTTGCCAGTCAAATAATTCTAATGGCTGATGATAAGAGCTATGGAGGGGTTGCTGCTTTTGTTGAACCCGAAGTGTGTTCCAAGACAAAACTACTCAAA
Source organism: Bacteroidales bacterium (assembly GCA_024685175.1). Lineage (GTDB taxonomy): Bacteria > Bacteroidota > Bacteroidia > Bacteroidales > WCHB1-69 > F23-D06. The sequence continues at coordinate 14,351 of JAIKWD010000007.1, read as the reverse complement.
AATGAAAAAGAAAGTATAACTTACATAATATAAATCGCCATGCCAATCAATATAGATACCACCTATCGTATAAATCGCAACCAAGACCAAGAAGAGCAGATGCGATATTTAGTAAGAGATTTGAGGGTTTTCAGTGGATATCCTCAAATACTGACTATCTCCTCCCTAATCGGTTATGCGAATCAGGCATACGTTCCTTTTTCCAATAAGGCAGAACCCGTTCAGGTGACTTTTTTCGAAGAACGAGAAAAGGAGATAATGAATTTCCTCGCCTATATGAAGGAGGGTAATCAATCCGTATTACAAGCACGAGACAAGGATGATCCTGATCGAAATAAAATGTATGAAGCATTTGAGTGTTATGCAAACGGAGGTTTCCCTATTCTATGTAAAAAACTTGGGGTGGATTTTGCAGACAAAAGCAAGAACGACAGATATACCATCTTGCATAAGTATTATACTATGCTGGTTCAGAATGACCTAATGGATATTTAAAATATGAAAAAGCTTCTCCCTCAAGCAAATACACTGGCAACAGTCATCAGGACGTTCAAACTCATTGGTAATACAATGAATTGTACGTTGGCAGATATAGCATCGTTTAATGAATTCGAATTACGTCAGGCCTCCTATTATTCAAATGCATGTTATTTTCTAGATTTAATCAATGAAGATCTCACATTGACTCCATTGGGAGAGGATATTATGAAAGACCCCCCAAAAACCAAAATAAGGATATTTGAGTTAATCATAAAGCACGAACTTATTGGTCAATTGTTTGCCAAAACAGCTTTGTATCCTAAGAAACAAGTGATTAAAGACGGGAAAAAGCTTGTTGCTGCTCTTTATCCGGAATATGGTGAAGCAGTTATTGATCGTCGAACAAAATGTCTAATAGGTTGGTGTGAGGAGATATTAGAGTTTATGAAGACGATAGATAAAGGATAATGGAGGAAATTAAGAGTATTTACGTACTGCTTTTACATAGTACAGGTCTTAAGATCAAAGAAATTGCAAGAAAATTGAATTTAGACAAGTATTATGTTGCAAAAGTTATGTACTCTGTCGATAATATCTCTTATTGGTATCAAGATAGTTCTTCATTATGGTTTGCAATAGAAGGGGCGATCTATTTAGATGAATCAAAAGAAGATCCTCTGATAGCTCCACTTGCAGAGCCAAAGCGGTATAATTTTGAGCGTTATCTTCAAGATTTCATTAGTGATTCTCTTCGCGCTTATGTTCTCAATTTGTCAAGATATCGGTTGTATTCAAATGAAGAGATTGTCGAATTATTCAGACGTTACAAAAATGGTGACCGTAATGCGTATGATTTGATTGTAAAAAGTCAGCAGAAATTGGTCGTTGGCATTGCTTATCTATATAGGAAAGACGGCGTTTTATTTGAGGACTTAATACAAGAAGGAAATCTTGGTCTCCTCAAAGCTATAGAGCATTTTGATGATTCACAAAACTTTAGTTTTTACAATTACGCAAAATATTGGATCCGTCAAGCAATCGCATATTCAATGACGTATTTGCCATTTTTAATAAGATTACCCATTAATCAACAGATTAGTTATCGGAAAATACAACAATTTAAAGAAAAATTTGAACAATTAACAGGTTTTTCGCCCTCTGTGAATGATGTGGAGTTGGATGAATCTCTCGATGGAGAAAAATTATCATTTCTTTTCCAATTGCCTGATAATCTTAAAGACATAGTCTGCATTGAAGAGTTGGATGATTATGAAAGTGATTTACCTTGTACTCCTGAAAAAGAACTTATTTATCAGTCGTTGCAAATTGAGGTGGAACGTTCTCTTTCCACTCTGAAACTGCGTGAAGTTGATGTGATTCGATGTTACTTTGGTCTCAGGGGCTGTGTCTCAATGACTCTTGATGAGATTGGCAAAAAATATGACTTAACGCGAGAACGCGTTCGGCAGATTAAAGACAGAGCTATTAGAAAGTTGTATCACACGAGTAGGTCGAGGAATCTAATGGATTATCTTAATTAATTTGCTATGCTTCATTATCGAATCCTCCCTTTCCGCGGCGATTTCATTTTCACATAAACGCATGCGCACCCCGCACCGCGGGTGAGGTAAGGAATTGTTCAGCTTTGATGTATTCCCGCACACCTACGGCGTGCGATATTTCCTCTCTTCACATCCCAACGCTACCAAGCGATGCAGTCCGTAGGACTGCGTGCGGAAGAAAGCGGCGTTCCTTCTACAAGTCATCATACGCCGCCTGACGGACTTTAGTAGTGTTGGTCTTGTCGAAATAAATCGCATGACGATTGACGCTACATTCCTCCGCACACTTTTTCCATACCCTTGATGAGCAGGCTCACAATCCTGTGATAATGCTCCAGACCGGCGTTCTCGGGAGTGTCGGACGGGGCATGGTAGCCGCCTGTCCTGCCGCCCATAGTGTAGACAAACACGGCAGGCAACCCTTTCATGACGAAGGGGGCGTGGTCGCTGTTGTTGGCGTTGTCGCGCGCCCGAACCTCTTTCAACTTGTGCTTCTTTTCGTTCATCTTCACCAATTCGTTGTAGAAATCCTTCGTGTTGTCCGCTTTGGCGTTGACCACCGTGATGCCATCGTTGCCGCCGCACAGAAGGTCGAGGTTGAGTACGAATTTAATCTTGGAGAAGTCGAGTATCGAGTCGCGCACAAAGAAAAACGACCCCATCAGGCCGGCTTCCTCGCCGCTGAAGAAGACAAACAGGGTGGAGTAGCGCAAGGGATGGTCCTTGAAGTATTGCGCCAAGTCCAAGGCCGTGGCCGTGCCGGAGGCGTTGTCGTGACAACCCGGGAACATCACGTCCTCGCCCATCTGGCCCAAGTGGTCGTAGTGTGCGGTGATGATGATGAAACTATCGGGGACGGCACTGCCCGGAATGAAGGCGCAGACATTCTGTGTTTCGTGAAAGATGTACTCGTTGGTGCACAGCAGTTGTATCTTGGAGTTGCGCTTCTTCACCAAACCGGCTTTGACGTATGCAATAATGTAGTCGCAGCGACTCTTGGCGTAACTGAACGACCAGACCGGAATCTCCTTTACGCCTATAACCAGTCCGGGAAACTCGTATTGCCCGTTCCAGACGTGCATGAAATGGCACATCTCATTGACCTTGTCAACGGTCTTCTTGTCCTCGCATTGACTCAAGTCGACATATAGCAGGCTCTTGTCCAGATGGCGGGTGTTTTTGTTGCAGAACTCCTTTAGGGCGCGTGGGTCGGCTAATGTTTCGGGCTCTATGGGCAATAGGGTGAATTCATCGTTGGCGGATCGGGTATGAGGGGCGAAGGCAAAATCTTCCCAAGGTCGTAAGGTGTCGCCGTTGAGCGTGGCCGAGACGGGTCCCTCCATAGCGTGGACATTGAAGCCGTAGCGTTCGTAGTAGTCGGGGTAGACAAAAGGAGCAAGTCCGATGCGCTTGAGTTGGGTGCGGATGTAGTTGGCGGCGATGGCGTCGCCGTTGTAGGCATAGCCGCGTCCATGCATGGCTGGCGAGCATAAGTCCTTGAGGTAATGACGCATCTGCACGCTGTCTTGGGCATTCACTGTCAGGAGCAGGGAAGAGAGTAAGACCAGTGTGGCTATGACAACTTTCTTCATTGCATTGTCTATTTGAGGTTGTGCAGGGCGAAGCAGTAGGCGCCGGTGGTGGCTGCCGTGCTGGTGCCGATGTGGGAAACGGCGATGCCGAGACGTTTCTGGGTGTCGCATACGATGCTTTCGTCGGTGCCGTAGATGGGGATGCGTCTTTGCTCGCCCTTGGCGAAGGCTTGGAACTCGTTTTCGTCTTCGAGGTTGTAGACGTATGACGGCACGCGGGGCAGGGTGGCACCGATGCGTGTGTGCATCGTGGCCCGTAACTCTTGCAACATAGCGGGCATAAAGTATTTGTGCGACTTCGACAGTCCGCCGCCCAGCACGATGATGCCATCGAGCATACAGACGGCTTGTGCGATGGTGTATCCAGCCACCTCGCCGAAGCGGGCGAAAGCCATCTGTGCGGCTTTCCGGTCGCCGGCAAGTTCACCCTCCGCAATTCGGAATATGTCGAGTGAGTCGTTGTAGTCGGCCTTGTGCACGTCGTCGGCCAACAACCTGTAGTTGTGCAACACGGCGCGTTGCGACACGCCCTCCTCCACGATGAGCTCGGGCTCCAACTTGTTGGGGGTGCAGTAGATTTCCGAACAGCAGTTGTCGCCCATATACATCTGCTCGTGGCTCGTGATGCCGATGCCGAAGCCCGTGCCGAGGATGAAACCGATGAGGTTGTGATACTCCTTGACACTGCCCAACTCACGCAGTCGGGTATTGACCTCAGGCAATACGCCGGCCAACGCCTCACCGTACGCGAACAGGTCGGCATCGTTGTTGATGAATACCGGCAGGTTGAACTTGCGTTCCAAGAACGGTCCTAACGCCACTCCGCCTTCGAAGGCGGGGAAGTTGGTCAGTCGGGTGGGGAATATGCCGTTAGGATAGTCGGCGGGACCAGGGAAGGCGAAGCTTATGGCCACCGGACGCTCGGGCAGCTGGTTGATCACCTGCTCGAATCCACGCACCAAATTGCCCAGACATAGGTCAAGATTATGTGCTTCTGATGGATACTCCACCGTCTCCACCATCGGCTTGTTGCCGCGCAAAGCATTGAAACGGAAATGTGTGCCCCCGGCATCGAGAGTCACTACTATTCTTTTGTCATTTTCATACATAGTGAAAAAATTTGCTGCAAAGATAGTTATTTTCGTATTTTTGCAACTCATTAAAATTATTGTTTATGAAAAAATCTCTATCCCTTGTTTCTGTATTCTTCGTCTTTTTGGCCATGGGTTTCGGCGATGCCGCCGGCCAATTGGTTTCCGTCGTGGAGAAGGCATTCCGGATTTCGCCGTTTATGGCCTCATTCGTGTCCTTCGCTGGCATGATCATGTTTGGCGTGCTTTCGGTGCCTACGGGTGTCTGGCAGTCCAAGATCGGCAAGAAGAAGATGTTGACCATCGGCTTGATACTATTCCTTTTGGGTGCTGTTTTGCCCATTATGGCCTTCAACTTTCCCATCATCTTGTTGGCGGTGCTGTTGATGGGCGCCGGAGCCACCATCTTGCAGGTGTCCGGCAATCCGCTTATGCGGGATGTCTCACCCGAAGGCAAATATTCGAGTATGCTCTCCTTCGCCCAGTCGGTCAAGGCCATCGGCACGCTCTCTACATCTCTTATCCTTGTGTTGATTGGCACCTCGCTGATGAAATACGGCTGGTTCTCCTTCACGCCGGAGGGTTCCACGGAAACTGTCGATATGGGATTCCGCATCCTCTTCCCCATCTTCGCCGCCGTGTTGCTCATCACACTGATTCTGGTGGTCCTTTTCGTGCCCAACAACGCCGAGAAGGAGGAGACCCAACCCACCACGCTGGGCACCTGCCTCAAGGCGCTGGCCCACCCCTACATTTTGATGATGTTCCTGGGCATTTTCTTCTACTGCGGCGCCGAGGCCTCCATGTTCAACCGTATTCCTTCCATTTTGATTGAGAACAACCCGGGCATCACACCAGCGTTGGGCAACATTGTGCTCATCATCGCTCTCTTTGTGGGCCGTTTCCTCGGTGGAGTGTGCCTGCGCCATATCAAACCTACCGTCTTTCTGGTGCTCACCATCTTAGTGTCCATCATCGGCAATGTGTTGCTGTTCCTGCCGTACAACGCCTTCACCACTTGGTTGAGTTTCATCCTCATCGGTATCGGCTTCGCCAACATCTTCCCGCTCATCTTCTCCATTTGTGTGGATAAGATGCCGGAGAAGACCAACGAGATTTCCGGTTTGATGACCACCGCCATCGTGGGTGCCGCCATTGTGCCGCTCATCACGGGTGCCGCCGCCAATGCGGCTCCGAAATACGCCTTCATCGTCACGCTGACCTGCCTGCTCTATCTGGGCTTCGTGGCATTGATGAACAACAACAAAAAAATTGCATAACATTATAACAGAATCATTTATGAAAAAGATACTTTTGCTGTGCGCGATAGCCATCCTTCTCGCCGCAACCGGTTTCTCCCAAAGCGAATACGTGAACCCCTTAGTGGGCACTGCTGAGCACGGACACACCTTTCCGGGTGCTCTTGTGCCCTTTGGCGCGGTGCAAGTGAGCCCCGACACACGCCTTGACGGATGGGACGGCTGCTCCGGCTACCATTACACCGACAACCGCATTTACGGTTTCTCGCACACCCACCTCAGCGGTACAGGCTGCAGCGACTACGGCGATATCCTCATCATGCCCTTCACCGGCACTCCGTCCATCCACAACAACGAGTATTCCTGCACCTTCTCGCACAAGAACGAACACGCCAATGCCGGTTATTACCATGTAATGCTCGACAACAGCATCTTTGTGGAGCTGACAGCAGGAAAGCGCGTGGCCATGCACCGATACACCTTCCCAAAGAAAGGGCCGCGCGGCATCGTCATCGACCTCACGCACCGCGACAAGGTGTTGGATTCGGAAATCAAATTGAATGGCAACGAGATAGTGGGATTCCGCCGCTCTGAGGCTTGGAACCCCGACCAATACTGCGCTTTCTCCATCATCCCCTCTTCCCCGATTCAGAAAATCGAGTTCTATAAAGATGACCAACTCGTGAAGGAGACCGACGTGCGCGGCGAGAACTGCAAGGCCGTTGTCTATTTCTCCGAAAAAGTGAGAATGGTCACACTGAATGTCGCGATTTCCGCCGTGGACATTGCTGGCGCCATGAACAACCAGAATGAACTTCGGGGCAAAAGCATCGAGCAGGTAGAGGAAGAGGCCGTGGCCGCTTGGGACAAGGAACTCAGCAAAATCCAAGTCGAGTCCAATAACAAAGAGTATCTCCAGACATTCTATACCGCTCTGTACCATTGTTTTACATCACCGTATCTCTATTCCGATCTGGACGGCCGCTATCGCGGACAGGATGGTGAAATACATGAAAGTGATGGCAAACATCAGATGTACACCGTTTTCTCACTGTGGGACACCTACCGTGCCCTGCACCCGCTGTTAAACATTATTGACCGGAAGCGCACAGGCGATTTTCTCTATACCTTCATGCAACACTACCGCGAAGGCACCATGCTGCCCGTGTGGGAACTGTCGGCATACGAAACCTGGTGCATGATCGGTTATCACTCCGTACCGGTCATTTTGGACGCATACGTGAAAGGCATGCGCCCGTACGATGTGAATGAGATGCTGCGAGCCATGCGCCACAGTGCCACACTCAACAAGTTGGGCAGACCCGACTACGCCAAATACGGCTACATTCCTGGCACATCGGAGAATGAATCCGTATCCAAAACATTGGAATACTGCTACGATGACTGGTGTATTGCACAATTTGCCAAAGAGATTGGGAATCAGGAAGTTTATGACGAATATATCGCCCGTGCCCAATTCTACAAGAACATATTGGACCCCAACGGCTTCATGCACGGCAAGCGCAACGGCGCCTTCGCCACCCCGTTTGACCCCACAGAAGTCAACAACTTCTACACGGAAGCCAACTGCTGGCAATACTCCACATACGTGCCTCACGATGTCACCGACTATGTATATCTCATGGGTGGCGACAAGGCCATGGGCGTATTTCTGGACTCTCTCTTCCACGGAGATTCTAAAATGACGGGCCGGGAACAATCGGACATTACTGGTGTTATCGGACAATATGCACACGGCAACGAGCCGAGCCACCATGCCGCTTACCTGTACAATTTCATCGGCCAGCCGTGGAAGACACAGGAACTGACTCGCAAGATCATGACGGAACTCTACACCTCACAACCCGACGGGCTTTGCGGCAATGAGGACTGCGGCCAGATGTCGGCCTGGTATGTGTTCAGCGCCATGGGCTTCTATCCCGTTTGCCCGGGCAAGAACCAATATATTATCGGTTATCCGCTGTTCGACAAAACCACGGTAAACTTGGAGAACGGAGCTAAATTTGTTATTACCCGCGACAAGGATCTCCCTTATATCCAGTCGGTTCTGTACAACGGAGAACCGCTCAATGTATCCTACATCACCTACAACCAAATCAAAGATGGGGGGTTGTTGGAGTTCAAGATGGGTGACAAGCCCAGCGAGACCTGGGGCATTGGCTACCAGAACACACCCAAGTCCATCATCACGCCCACGGTGACCACGGTGCCCTATTTCTCCACCGACCAGCCGAGTTTCACCGACTCGCTCACCGTGTCCATCAACCTGTACCAGCGCAATGTGCCCGGTGCCGCGCCCATGTCTGCACTCACGGACATCTTCTACACCTTGGACGGCAGCACACCTGCGCCCACCCACGGCATGAAATACACGGAGCCCATCACGCTGAAAGGGACCACCACCCTGAAAGCCATTGCATACAACAAGGTGTCGGGGGCCAGCAAAGTGGCAGAGGCCACATACCGCCATTTCAACAAAGATAAAACGGTGAACTACATCACCATGCCGAGCCCTCAATATTTTGCGGGCGGGCAAGACGGGCTCATCGATGAGATTCATGCGCTGGCTAACTGGCGCGTGGGCGGCTGGCAAGGCTTTCCTGGCGACTTCGAGGCCGTGATAGACCTTCATAAAGACAAGCCTGTGCATTCTGTGTCGGCATGCTGTTTGGAGGATGTCCGCGCGTGGATTTTCTTCCCCAAAAAGGTGGAAGTCTATGCTTCCAACGATGGTAAGAACTACACGCTGTTCGGCTCCACCGACGGCATCGGTTCCGTGAAATCGGAGGATGCCAAACTGCACGAGTTTGAGGTGAAAGGAAATGTCACCGCCCGATACCTGAAGGTCAAGATCACCAATTATGGCAAGATGCCCGATTGGCACATCAGCCCGGGATCGCAGGCCTGGTTGTTTATGGATGAAATATCGGTGAAATAAAAAAACGGGATGGCATTCGCCATCCCGTTTTGCAATATTTGGAATTGTTTATTTTTCGATTCTGATTCGGGCGTCGACGGCGGTGACGTAGCGCGGGTTGCCCAATAGTGGGTTGAGGTCCATCTCGACGATTTCGGGCGCGGCTTGCACCAAGGCACTCACACGGGCAATCTGGTCCGCGTAGAGGTCCAAGTTGACGGGCTCTTGTCCGCGAACACCTTGCAGGATTTTGTATCCCCGCAATTTCTTGAGCATATCCTTGGCTTCGTCGGCCGTGATGGGCGCCAATGCCGATTGCACGTCCTTGAGCACTTCGATGAAGATGCCGCCCAGACCGAAGAAGATCTGATGGCCGAACTTCTCATCCTTGATGGCTCCGATATACACATCCGTACCGTCCAGCATCGGATACATCTCCACTGCGTAAGTGTCCTTGATGGCCATCAGGCGGTCGAACTCCTTGCTGACCGTCTCTATGTCTTTCACGTTGAGCGTCACGCCACCCACGTCGGATTTGTGCAAAGGACCTACTACCTTCATAACCAAAGGAACGTCCTTGGAGCATCCGACTTCTTGGGCAAAAGCGATGGCGTCTTCTTTTTTCGACACTTCCACCGACTTCTTGCGGCTGATGCCGGCGGCATCCAACAACTCGTTGTAGTCCGCAATCTCCAAATAGCCGCTTTGACAGCGTTCGATGGTCTTGCGGATGCGGGCCATGTCGACATCGGGTTGCGGCACCACTTCGGGTTGCGGCTTCGGCGTGTTGACCACTTTGGCCAACGCGTTGCCGAACACGCACTCCTCGGGGAAGTTGACCCTGTGCTTGTTGGTGATGAAATCCTGGATCTCATCCTTGACATTGATGATGGATGGGAGGATCGGGAAGATAGGCTTCTTGCAGGTCTTCATCTTCTGGTCGAGTACATCGTAGACTTCCCAGTTGGCGAAGAGGCCAGGGGAACCGAAGATGACGCACATCGCGTCGATGTTGTCGAACTCGTTCTCGCAAGCATCGATGATGGCGCCGAGTTGCTCGGCGGTGCCGGTGGCGAGGAAGTCGATGGGGTTGCCGACGGAAGAGCCGTTGAAGAGTTTGGTCAACAACTGCTCGGCGGCCGGACCCTCGATGTGAGGCACTTCCAAACCGTTGTTGGAGAGTACGTCCGTGAGCATCACGGCCGGGCCACCAGCGTGGGTGATGACGGCGATGTTGCGTCCTTTGATCTCGGGATAGGTGAAGATGCCGCATACGGTGGTCAGCTCCTGGCGGTTGTGGCAACGTACGATGCCCGCCTTGCGGAACAGGGCCTCGACGGCTTCGTCGGAGGTGGCCAATGCACCCGTGTGCGAAGAGGCGGCACGACTGCCGGCAGCGGAGCTGCCCGCCTTGATGGCGGCAATGCGACAACCCTTGTTGATCAATGAACGAGAGTGCTTCAACAACTTCTGTGGATTGGAAACCTTTTCCATATAGAGCATAATGATGCGGGAACTCTTCTCAGGATCGAAGGTCTCGTCCAAGTGCTCGAGCACGTCCTCGATGCCCATTTGCGCGGAGTTGCCAACAGCCCATACACTGCTGAAGGTAAGGCCGTTGGAGATGCCGTATTCCTTGATAAATACGGCTGTGGCGCCGGAGCCGGTAACGAACTCCACACCCTTGGGATCCAAGGTCGGAATGGGCGAATCGAACGCACCACAATAGTTGACGTTGAGGAATCCCGTACAGTTAGGACCAATCAACGAGCCGTGAACGCTGTTGATGGTGTCCACGATCTGCTTCTCCAGACGGGCACCCTCCTCGTTCTCCTCGCCGAAGCCTGCGGAGACGATGATGAAACCACCAGTCTCTTTTTGGTTGGCCAGCACATCAACGGTGTGCGGACAGAACTTGGCCGCAATGGCCAAGATGGCACAGTCCACCTGCGGCAGATCCTCTACCTGCTTGTAGCACTTGATGCCTTGCACCTCGTCTTCTTTGGGGTTGACGGCATAAATGGTACCCTTGAAATTACTGTTCTTGAGGTTGAGCAGGACTTTCCCGCCCGGCTTGTTGATGTTGGAAGAAGCACCTACGATGACGATGCTTTTCGGGTCTATCAGTTTGGGATTTATCATAGTTTATGGGTTATGAGTTGTTTAATAATCTTGAGTCTGCAAAAATACGCTTTTAAATGTCTTCCTCTATTGTATTCTGATCCAAAAAGAACCTCCGTGACGCTCCACACCCTCAAGATTCTTATGCTCCCATAGAGGATTGAGGATGGACTTTAACTGTTCATCGGAAGAAATGAAGAAATTGGGCAGAAGAATTTGGTATTTGTTCGGATTGGCGAGCAGGAAAGCAGCCAGGAGATATTGTTCGGAATAAAATCGGTCGCACATAAACTGCGGATAGTCGTATGGAAGGTAGATGTCGTGAATGTGTACGATAACACCTTTCGGCAAGCGGGGCAGTATCTCCATAAAGAATACCATTGCGTCGGAGTTGGGCAAGACACGGTGGGAGTTGTCGATAAACAGGATGTCGTTCTCCTGAAGGTCGAAGATGAAGTTGAAATCGGTGTCCTCGAATGGCTTGCGAATCACCTCATCTGCCAACGCGTCTATCTCGGCCCGCGGGTGAGGATCAATGGAGATGATTTTGGTTCCCAATTGATTGTCGCGGACGGCCTTGGCCGCCACTTTTGTGGAGAAGCCGGACCCGACCTCCACATAACGGGCCGGTTTGAACTTCTTGAGGATGGTGTATATGCCGACAATGTCCAACCCGGGAAGGTATTCGTTGTTGTAGGTGGGCTGCATCGAATCGGTCTCCTCGTCGTTCTTGCGAATGCTTTGGAAGACCTCCTTGTCGGATAACGCCTCCTGCAGCAGACTTTCGTACTGCTGGCGATTGGCATTTACAATACCATACAACTCCGGATGCGGATGCTCTGCAGTGTATCTCGGCTTGAATTCTACCGGATACTCCATATAGAGTTTCTGGTATCTGGGGTTGAGGAATTTGTAGAGGTTGACGAGTCTTTTTTTCATAGAAAAAGATTAAGCAAGAATGTCTTTTTTCAGGACTTCAATACGATCGTCCAGCAGCTTGGAGACTTGGTCGTAATCCTTTTTCTTATCCACGGGCTCCACAACACCGAAATAGAACTTGATCTTAGGCTCGGTGCCAGATGGACGCACCGTTACTTTGCTGTTGTCTGCGGTGAAGAACTGCAACACATTGGAAGTGGGCAGGTCTATGAGCTCGTTGCTGTCGTTGACGAAGTCGTAGGAACGACTGGCTTTGTAGTCCTTCATCATAACCACTGGCTGTCCGCCAAGGGTTTTGGGCGGATTGGACCGGAATTTGTCCATCATCTGCTGAATCTTGGCCACACCCTCTTGTCCCTTCTCGGTAATGGAGAGCAACGCCTCCTTGAAGAGACCATATTGGCAATGCAGGTCGTGCAAAGCGTCTGTGAGAAGCTGATGGTTGGGCGACTTGGTGGTCATATAGTAGGCAGCCATCTCGGCAATCATACAGCATGCGGATACGGAGTCTTTGTCGCGTACGAAGTCGCCTACAAGGTAGCCGTAACTCTCTTCGCCACCCACGACAAATTGTTTCTTGCCTTCATTCTTGAGGATGGCTTCGGCAATGTACTTGAAACCGGTAAGGACGTCGAAGCACTCAACATTGTAGTCGAGGGCCACGCGGCGGATGAGGTCGGTGGTTACGATGGTCTTGACGGCGAATTGCTTGCCATTGAGTTTCTTGGTCTCCTGTAATTGCGAGAGCATATAGTGGAACAACAGCGAACCAGTCTGGTTGCCATTGAATAGTTGCATCTTGCCTTCGGCATTGCGTACGGCGATACCCACGCGGTCGGCGTCAGGGTCGGTGGCCAGGATGAGGTCGGCGTTGACTTCGTCGGCCTTCTTGAGCGCCAACTCTAGGGCAGACTTCTCTTCGGGGTTAGGCGACTTGACTGTCGGGAAGTTGCCGTCGGGTACCGACTGCTCGTCCACCAACACAACATTCTTGAATCCGAACATATTGAGGGCTTTGGGCACCATCGTGATGCCAGTGCCGTGCAGCGGAGTGTAGACGATCTTCAACTTCTTGGCTTTCTTGATGGCTTCGGGATGCAGGGTGAGCCCGTGAACCAATTCAAGATAGGCGTTGTCCACCTTCTCACCGATTATTTCGATATGATCCTTTTTGGCTTCCCACTGGATCTGTTTCACGGAAGTGATTTTGTTTACCTCGGCGATGACATTCTTGTCATGCGGGGGCACCAGTTGTCCGCCGTCTTGCCAGTAGACCTTGTAGCCGTTGTACTCCTTGGGGTTGTGCGAGGCGGTGATCATAATGCCGGCATTGCATTTGAGATAACGTACGGCAAAGGAGAGCTCTGGTGTCGGCCGCAAGTCTTCGAATAGATAGACATAGATGCCGTTGGCCGACAGTACTTCGGCGCTGATTTGCGCAAACTCACGGCTGTGCAAACGGGAGTCGTACGAGATGACGACCTTGAGTTCCTTGCCTTTGAAACATTGGATGAGGTAGTTGGCAAGACCTTGTGTGGCGGAGCCTACCGTGTATTTGTTCATTCGGTTGGTGCCCACACCCATGATGCCGCGCAGGCCGCCTGTGCCGAACTCGAGGTCGCGGTAGAAGGCATCCGACAACTCTTTCGGGTCACCTTTCTGGAGCTTGGCGACCGCGTCACGTGTCTCTTGGTCATAATCGGCCGAAAGCCAAAGATTGACCTTTTCTTGAATTTCTTTATCCATAATCCTAAAAATAAAAATGAATAATATTTGACCTTCCGTAAAAAGCTGTTCCCAGGCCAAATTTCAACCGCAAAAATACACTATTTTTTCTAAAAAGTCATTATCTGAAAAAACAAGGATGTGTGTCTGTGGATTCTCCACATAGTACTCAATCAACCAACCCGATTTGTTGGTTTTCGGCCAGCGAATACCAAAAAAGCATTTTGTCCCGTTTCTGTCCCGATTTTAAACAAGAAGTCAGCAACCCACCGTTGTAAGTTGCTGACACTGATTGTTTTGGAGACGTTTGAGCGGTAAACGGGGTTCGAACCCGCGACCTGCGGCTTGGGAAGCCGCCGCTCTGCCAACTGAGCTACTACCGCTTTTGTAATGGTTATTGGTTATGGGTTATTGGTTATTGAAATGGGATAACCGATGCCATTCACCTTAGTCCATTATACGTTGAATCGAATGTGCAGGATGTCGCCGTCTTGCACTTCGTAGTTCTTGCCTTCGACCGCCAACTTGCCGGCCTCTTTGCATTTCAGCTCCGACCCGTATTTCACCAGGTCGTCGTACTTGATGACCTCCGCACGGATGAAGCCGCGCTCCAGGTCGCTGTGGATGACGCCCGCCGCCTGCGG
>JAIKWD010000002.1 GCA_024685175.1 Bacteroidales bacterium | reverse complement strand
GGGATCTTGGGTTGGTAATGGCCTTCGAATCTCGGATTCCCTTTTTTGATGACCTCCCACTCGCCTATCCCCTCTTCCCAGTTGGTGCGGCCAAGGGAATCATCGTGGCAGGATGGCCATACAAAAGCACAAATGTTGTAGTCGTCTGTGGCCTCAGGATGTGTCGAACACGAACAAAATACCGCGACAACTATGGATAAGAACAGAGTTTTCTTCATTTTTTACATTATTTTGATTGGAGAATTCATACCTGTGATGGCGGCCGAGGTGCTGCCTGTGCCATGGGTGGATTATTTCCTTATTTTCAGCTTCACCGCCAACGGCCTGTGGTCAGATGCCTTTGGCTCATTGAGCACGTGGGATTCGATTGTCTTTGCATGACAGCTGCGGAAGACGGCAACATAGTCGATGCATTCCGAGGGCGCATCGGCGGGAAAGGTGTATTCGTCACCTGACAGGATGGTGAACTGCTCTTTCATAGTCTGAAGCAGTTTCGATCCGGGCCTGTCGTTCCAGTCGCCGGCGAGGATGAAGGGCTTTTTCCAACGCCGCGCTTCCGCCACGATTATCGGGACAGAAGCCAGTCGTTGTTCTTCTCCAAGGTCGAGGTGGGTGCAGGCGATCACATAATCCTCCAGTTCCACCACCAACAACACGCGAGGTTCCTCACCGGGCAAGGGAATGCGTCTGGTGCTTAACGGGGTCTCCCGTGTGAGGATGCCCACGCCGTATTTGCCCCCGTTGAAGTCGATGGCAGCGGCAAAAACAGGATGGTATTGCGTGCGTACGGCCAATTCTCCGAGCTGGTCGTGACGGCTGCTCCGGCCGGTCATGCTGTCCAATTCCTGGATGGCCACCGCATCCGGCCGGACACGATTGATCACAGCGGCGGTACGGTCATAGTCCACCACAAAATCCATGCCCGCGCAATGGCGCACGTTATAGCTCATCACCTGCAGACGGTTTTGTCCGAAGGCAGTCAGGGCGAGGGTCAGAAAAAGAAAAGCCAGAAAGGTTCGTTGTCTCATTTGGAGTGCCGTTTTACCAAGACTGAAATACATAAATCATTAATGGTCGTTCAAATACCAAACCATTAAAAGCAAAATATTGACGCTGCAAAAATAGAAAAAATTCCGACACGGTTTTGCCAATGACTTAAAATCACGGCTACTTCACCCCACTAATGATTGCAATGGATAAATTCAAATAATTGTTGTACCTTTGCCGCGTCAAAAAAGCAGGTTTACGTATTATTCGATCATTATCGAAAAAGACCGCGACGGGATTACAAAGAATTAAAATCATCTGAAGAAGTATTCCTATGAGAAATATATCTGAAAAGAAGAGAGTGGTCATCAAGCTCGGCACTTCTACGTTAGCCCACAAGACGGGCAAGCTCAATATCCGCCGGATGACGGACCTTGTCAGGGTCATATCCGACCTTCACAATGCGGGACGTGAGATAATCATGGTCTCGTCGGGAGCGGTGGGGCTCGGCGCAGGCAAGCTCGGACTCCCCGAGAAGCCGAAGCAGACCAATATCAAGCAGGCTGTTGCAGCTATCGGGCAGTGCGAGCTCATGCACGTGTATGACGACATGTTCGCGAAATACAGCGTCACCGTGGCGCAGATACTGCTCACCAAGGCGATAATCGACAATCCCAACCACTGCGCGAACTTCAAGACGGCAGTTGAAACCCTTGTGGGCATGGGCGTTATCCCCATAGTCAACGAAAACGACACCATAGCCATTGACGAGTTAGAGCTCGAGATAGGTGAAAACGATTCACTCTCCGCGCTTGTTGCGGACCTATCAGGCGCCGACCTCCTGCTGATACTCTCGGACATCGACGGGCTATACACCGATGACCCCCGCACAAATCCCGACGCGGAGCCGATACACATCGTAGAGGCGATAACACCCGATATAGAGCGCGTCGCAGGCGGTGCGGGCACAAGCCTCGGAACAGGCGGAATGACCACGAAAATCAACGCCGCCAAGATAGCCACCGGGGCAGGCATAGATATGGTAATCATGAACGGCAGAGAGCCCGAGAAGCTTTACGACCTCTTCGAGGACGCGGAAATAGGCACAATATTCAAGGCGAAAAAATAATCTAAACCGAGGCTGGGAAATGAGTTACACACAGGATTTGGGAATAAAAGCAAAGGCTGCCGAGCCTGTAATCGCAAGTGCAGGCACAGCCCTGAAGAACGAGGCGCTTGCTGCTATATCGAAGGCTCTTGTCAAAAACGTTGATGTGATAATCACCGAGAACGCAAAGGACCTCGCAGCGGCAAAAGAGAACGGCATTTCTGTCGCTATGCAAGATAGACTCAAGCTCGATGAGAGCCGTATTGCTTGCATAGCCAAGGGCGTGGACGAGATCATCGCCCTGAGCGACCCTATCGGCGAGGTCATCGGCGGCGGCACGCGACCCAACGGACTGCACATCACCAAGATCCGCGTACCGCTCGGCGTCATCGGCATCATCTATGAGTCGCGCCCTAACGTCACAGTTGATGCAGCCGCGCTCTGCCTCAAGGCTGGCAACACGGTCATACTCAAAGGCGGCAAGGAGGCCATCAACTCCAACATCTGTTTAGGACGCATTATGCGTGAAGCTATAGTGAGCGTGGGACTTCCCGCTGATGTGATACAGGTGGTTGACAACACCTCGCGAGAGACCACGAATGAATTAATGAGGCTCAACGGCTACATCGACGTGCTTATCCCAAGGGGAAGCGCAAGACTGATACAGGCCGTTGTCGCCACAGCTTCTGTCCCTGTCATTGAGACTGGAGCCGGCAACTGCCACGTTTACGTCGATGCGTCCGCCAACATGGAGATGGCCGTGAACATCACCGACAACGCGAAAACCCAGCGACCGTCGGTCTGCAATGCGATAGAGAGCTTGCTTGTACACAAAGACATTGCATCGGACTTCCTACCCGTCATTGCA
>JAIKWD010000024.1 GCA_024685175.1 Bacteroidales bacterium | reverse complement strand
CGAATATCTGATTTATGGCGGATTGCCAAGAGTGGCATTGGCTACCAAAAACACTGACAAAATCGCGCTCATCAATGACATTTACCAGACATACCTGCTCAACGATGTCCGCAAATATATACGCAACGAGCATTTTGTGGGTTTCACCCGTCTGATACGACTATTGGCCGCTCAAATTGGCAATTTGGTGAATATCAACGAACTGAGCAGGGAAAGTGGACTGAAATATGCGGTCTGCGAAAGTTACATACACCTTCTACAGCATATGTATATCATTCGAATGATAGAGCCGATGTTCGTCAATAAAAGAAAAACGATCTCGCAGATGAAGAAAGTGTACTTCTACGACCTCGGACTGCGTAATATGGTGTATAACAGTTTTAATGAATTGGAGTTTCGCACTGACAAAGGGGCGATTTTTGAAAACGAAGTGATGCTCGAACTTTGGCGAAACCGCAGGGCAGGTGATAACTTGTTGTTTTACCGTACCCTCAATGGCACCGAGGTGGATTTTGTGATGGACGGACCAGAACGTAAATTGTTGGTTGAATGCAAGTCGCAGCATTGCACCAAACCATTGAAAATCCCATCCCTTACCAATCTTGCCGCTGACTTGGGCGAAAACGGAATCTATAGCTATGTCGTCAATCTCAACTACTTTTCCGATGCCGCTCCTGTACGGATGATGCCCTGTTATTGGTGTGACAGGATCAGGTAAATGCCAGCAGAATGCCATTTTTCCACACTATGCCACCCATTGGCACATTTGTACTCTATATTTGCAACTGATTTTTACAATTGTCCAGATTATGCCAACCACCTACATTTCCAACACTGACCACTACAACCTCGTCCTCTCCCGCGTGGCCTCCGTCAGGAAGTCGCTGTGGATTGGCACGGCGGACATCAAAGACCTCTACGTGAAAGTCGGGGACGGCACGCTTCCGTTCCTCGCGGTACTGGCGCAGCTGGTGCGCCAGGCCATGCAGCAGTTCGACGAGGTCTGGATGGGACTGCACTGCACGAAATGCCTGCGGCGGAAGTACTGCGGGGACCCGATAGCGTGACGTGTGCCAATATGCCACACTCTTGCACAACCGCATGCTACCTTTGTCGCAAAGATACACGTTTTTAAAGCAAATCACAACCAGCCAGGACTGAAGCAACCGATTATTTCGGCAACAACTTGACGAAGGGCGTGAGCATCTCTTCCATCGAGATGCCGCCGTGCTGGAAGGTGTGCTTGTAGAGGTTCACGTACTGGTTGTAGTTGTTCTGATACGCGAAGAAATCGGACTTGGTGGCGAAGATGAAGCGTTGGGTCAAACTCTCCTTCGGCAAGAAAGCATCATCAGGATTCTTGACTTCAAACACTTCCTTGACAGGATAGACCATGCTACTACGCCCCACCTTGTATCGTAAGTTGGTGTTTACTTCGCGCTCACCAACCATTTTCAAGGGGCGCTCCACTTTGATGGTGCCGTGGTCGGTGGCGATAAATACAGGTATCTTCCTTTCCGACAGATATTTAAGCATATCCAACAACACAGAGTTCTCAAACCAGGAAGCCGTAACACTACGATACGACTTCTCATCGTCGGCCAACTCGCGTACCACGTTCACGTCCGTACCCGCATGCGAAAGCATGTCCACGAAGTTGAACACCACCACATTGAGCGCGTTGTCCATCAGCTGGTGGAAGTTGTCAAACACACGTTTGCCGAAATCGGCGTTCAGGATCTTGGCGTACGAATACTTGACATTCTTGCCGTAACGTTTCAGATACTCACCTAAAAGCTGTTCCTCAAACTGGTTCTTCCCTCCTTGATCATTCTCGTTGAGCCACATCTGCGGATATTTCTTGGCAATCATCGATGGCATTAGACCCGAAAAGAATGCATTACGGGCATAGTGCGTTGCGGTAGGCAAGATACTATGGCAAATAGACTCTTCATCCACATAATAATACTGGTGAAGTAACGGATAGATAGCCCGCCATTGGTCAAAGCGCAAGTTGTCGATGACAAACAGGAACGTGGGCTTGTTTTCACTTAAAAAAGGAAAAAGCTTTTCTTTGAGCACGGTGTGCGACTGAAGAGGCTTCTCAACTGCACGACCATTCACCCAATCCAGATAGTTGCGCTGCACAAACTTGGCAAACTGAACGTTGGCCTCGTTTTTCTGGGCGTTCAACATCTCCAAAACTCCCTCATCTTCTATCTTTTCAATTCTTAACTCCCAATCAACCAAATCTTTATATAAAGTTTCCCACTCTTGGATGGATAATCTGTCGGAAATACGCATCGAGATTTCACGGAATGCCTGCTGATAGTCTTCCGTCACTTTGGTGTTGACGAGTTTCTTGTTGTCGATGTTCTTCTTGAGACAAAGCAGGATCTGATTCGGGTTGACAGGTTTGATGAGATAGTCGGCGATGTTGGAGCCAATGGCATCTTCCATAATATGCTCCTCCTCACTCTTTGTGATCATCACGATGGGAATGTGGGGATACTGTTTTTTCAGCCGTTGGAGCGTCTCCAATCCGCTAAGTCCCGGCATATTCTCGTCGAGGAAGATGATATTGACAAATTCTTTCTTGAGTATCTCGAGGGCTTCGGTGCCGCTGAGCGCGGGAATCACCTCATATCCCTTGGCTTGCAAAAAAAGGATGTGGGGCTTCAGCAAATCGATTTCGTCGTCGGCCCAAAGTATTCTACCGTTCATATTCTCTTTTTGTTTTAAAGTTACCCAAGGATAACGCAGCAATTCGGGTTTTATTTTAACCGCGTTTGGAAAGGAGCTTGCGCAATTCGTCGGGACGCATCATCCGATCTCGATCGCAAAACGTGACATCCATATTCTTGGCGGTACTCTTCAACAGGCCTTCTTTGTCGTTTTTCAAAGAGAAGATGAAGGAATTGCAGGAGATTCCGAGCAGGGCCTCTTTCAATGCACAGGCCTTGTAGACTATCTCGTTGAACATTTTTTTGTTGTCCACACCCGTCTTGCACTCGATCACATAGAGTTTGTTGCCCTTGGTGAAAACCACGTCAAGCTCGTTGTCGTGACTTTCGTCCTTCCACACACGCACGCTGATGGCCGCATCGTCCGGATTGCACAAATCTTGAACCAGATAGTAGACATACTCCTCAAACCAACCACCCGTCAGGTAGTCGATCTCATCCTTGGAAAGCATTCCATTGGTGGACGGAACGAATTCAATATGCCTCAAGAACTTGTTTAGGTTATGTATCGGAATCCATTCAGGATCATACGGATTCTCTATTTGCTCAATAGAGATGTTATCCTTCCGTTTCAGGCGATACAATTGCTGGTGGCCTTGGCGAGAAAGAGCATTGCGATAGCCGTTGCGCAACTTGTCAATGGCTAAATAGTCGTCTTCGGAGAGCTGATTTAGCGTAAAGCCGTCAAAGATGCGCCGGGCGTCTTCTTTTGACCGGATGGGCAAGTGAATGTCGGGTTGATCGGCATCGTGGTGAATAGCATACAACGACAGATACTCCCCGATTTTCATGCGGTGGCGGATGGACAGGAAGCAGTCGTCGTTGTCATCGATGCTGTCGTCGTAAAGCGTATGGATGATCATATTATTCACCACATCGGTGTAGAAATACTCCGCATTGTACTTGCGAAAGGTTTGTTGCACGGCAAGGGCCATATAGCGGGTTCCACCAGCCAGGTTCACATAGTAGCAATTGCCTTCTTTCAAATATCCCGAATCACGCAGGGCGCGACAGATGCGCTCATAGAAGTGCTTGTCGCCCTCCCGTTCCAACACCACGGTATCCACAACGGACGATTTGACAAACGGAGAAACCGACTTGATTACGTGCCGCATCGTATCTTCCGTGTCTTTGGCAGAAAAAAACAACAGACGATCTCCCGCTTCGTACATTTCCTTTACGAAAAGATACGCAGAGATGGGGTTTTCTTTAGAGATTATGTTTACCAGCGTTTTCATTATTTGTAATAGAGTATTGATTTTCAATAAATTAAATACTAGCTACGGATTTTCATACTATCGTCTGAATCCAGCATAAAAACATCGAATTCTATCAAATTTGACCTAGAAAGAATCCTAATGTCAGGCTTGTCGTCAGCGGAAATGTCGTAGTAGCCGAAAACGGTCTTAGGTGTATTGGGCAAGAGGAAGAAGTAGTTGTCTGACCACTTGATATCCTTGTCGTTATTATCGCTAAGCCAGACGCCATATTGCGCCACGGGTGAGGTAAGCGTAATCTCGAGGTGGTCGTCGAAGTATTTGATTTCCTGTTTGATGTCACCCTTCAGCAAATTGAGTTTGCCTGGTTTCACGAAGGCGGTGATCTTCTCGGCCAGCACCTTGTCGCCAGACTTTAGGATGGCGTGCAACACAACATGTTTGGGACGTAGCGTGCCCAGATCTGACAACTTGCAACGGAGCATTTTTTTTCCGCCATCACTAGCCACACGCACGTTTTGTGCATCCAAACGCTTGGATTGAGTACCGTCCAACGGCACCACCCACAGTTCCCAATGCCCGGAGATCTCTTTCAATGAGTCATTTACAACATAAAAATCCAATGATTGGTCTTCGTTTTGGTGAACGGCAATCGCCACATTGGCAAAGGCATCTTTCAGGCGATATTGCAAAGCCTTCCAGCGGCCTTCGTAGTCGATGCTACTCCACGAGGCCACGGGCCAACAATCGTTGAGTTGCCACACCAATGTGCCGCGGCATCTGTCTCGTTGAATACGATGGGCATCCACCGCCTGCTCAATGCCGTATGCCTGAACCAACTGGCTCACATAGGCGTATTCATTAAGAAAATCAATCTTGTCATAATCAAAATAGGCCAGCATCGCTTTCCCAATAATCTGGGTTCCCCGCGCATGCTTCTGATGGCTTTTCAGAGCTGAAGAGTAGTATTTCCGCTCATTTTCACGGGTAAAAGTCTTGAGCGTGGACCATTCGGGATAAGACTGGAAGCCATACTCGGACATAAAACGCCCCGTCTTGTCCCACCACACCTCAAAGGGCAGTTCGCCCCACCAGACGCCCCAGTAATGAGAGCAGCCGTGGGTGGTGCACTCCGCGTGGCCCCAACCGTAGGTGGGCGACGTTGAGACGTACGGCGCATTAGGATGCTTTTCCGCAACGATTTTGGCCAATTTTTGTTCAAACAACTGATGGAAGTCGTCCATCAGCCCTTGGTATTGGTCGTCGGTCCAGCCGAGAGCGGTTTGCCAACCCCAATCCTCGAGGCCATTGTGCACCTCATTGTTGCCGCACCAAACGGCGATGCAGGGATGGTTGCGCAGGCGCATCACCTGTTCCGTCACTTCCTGTGTCACATTGGCCATAAAGGACTCGTCACCGGGATAGGGATTGCAGGCGAACATGAAGTCCTGCCACACGAGCAGGCCCAGTTGGTCGCAATAGCGATAGAAGGCCTCATTCTCGTAGATACCGCCGCCCCAGACGCGCAACATATTCATATTCACCTCTTTGGCATCGTGCAACAAGCGATAGTAGACATCGCTACCCTCCGGTGTGTTGAGTGTGCCGACATAAGAAGATGCGGGAATCCAATCTGCGCCGCGCATAAAGCAGGGCTTGCCGTTGACGAGGAACGCAAAAGACTCTCCGATGCTGTCCTTCTCTCTTTTCAGTTCGATGGTGCGCAGGCCGTGCAGGATCGGATTGGACGCGGTTGCCCGACCATTGCTTTCTACGGTGACCGTATATTGGTACAACGGCTGGTCGCCCATACCATTGGGCCACCAGAGGCGCGGTTTCTTTATGGAGATGGGGATGGTCACGATATTCTCACCCGGCTGAAGGCGCACGCGCTGCGTAGTGTTGTCCAGCGACGCGCCCTCTGGGTCGGCGAGTTGCACCGTAACCTTGGCCCTACCCTTATGCTTGGCCGTAACCCTGACTTCTACGTCGGTCGTCCAAGTGGCGGTGGAATCGTATGTGGGCTTGCTGTCGCGCACATAGACATCCGACAATTCAAAATCATCCCATCCGTGGATGTAGACATCCTTCCAGATGCCACAGGTGTTGAGTTTCGGACCCCAATCCCATCCCGACTCATATTGGGCCTTGCGGGTGAAGACGCGCGTGTCGGGCATCGCATAGGGCAATTTGGCTGCCGCGATGCTGTCGCGCAGGGCAGTCGGATAGAACTTGACCACCAACTCGTTGCCCTTTTCCTTCAGCGGCTCGGCCAACGGATACTTCCACTTTCGGAACATATTGAATGCCAAGAAAGTATCTGCATCATTATGCAGAAGTATGCCGTTGAGATAGACCTCCGCATAGGTATCCAGTCCCTCAAAGACCAGCTCTTGATGCTTGTAATTGCGTTCATTCGAACAGTTTCCATCGAAGATCAACTTATACGTCCAGACGCTATCCGCCACCCATTGTACGGAGTCTTCGTTAGTGGAGAAAAACGGGTCCGGGATAAGTTTGTTGGCCATCAAATCGGTATGAATACTGCCTGGGACCGTGGCGGGATACCATTCGCCGTTATATTGGAACTGCCACTCGTTGGTGACACATCCAAAATGGGAACTCAGATGACGAATCAGCTCCGCCTGCTCGGCTTTGCGCGTTTGGCAACCGCACAGCAGCAAGCAAAAACAACACCATAAGACAAAAAATCTCCTCATTGGTTCATTGGTTCATTTACACTGTGAATCCTTGTTTTTCAAGAAAATCGCGTAACACTTCGGCGAAATGCTCATTGTCTGCCTTTGTGTAGCGTCTTTGGGTGAAGACTTGTGCCAGATTGGGCAGTTGGTTCTCTTTCAAGATCTGTTTCGTCTCTTCGGAAGCCTCTTTTTCGGCATACAAGCGGTCGATGGCTTCTTTGTCGTAGTCGTGGTAGATTTCTTGGTGCACAAGACCTTTCCAAGGCAGTTTTTGTGTCAGGGGCGGCGTCACAGCCGGATAGCCCATCGTGATGCAGGCCACAGGCACAACGTGTTGGGGCAGTTGCAGGATGTCCGCAAATTGGTCCACGTTGTAGGTGATGGTCCCGAGCCAGCAGAGGCCGAGGCCGAGCGATTCGGCGGCCACGCAGGCGTTCTGGGCCGCGATAAGGGCATCGATGACTGCCCAGTGGTAGGACTGGAGGTTGCTGTAGGCCGTCGTGTCGGCGTCGCGAAACTCGCAATAGCGGTTGAAGCGACGGAAGTCGGCACAGAAGGTGAGGATGACAGGGGCCTGCGTCGCCTGCTGCTGGTTGAAGTGGTAGGGAGCCATTTTCCGTTTCATCTCCTCGTCGCGGGTCACGATGATGCTGAAAAGCTGCATATTGCCCATCGTGGAGCCACTGCAAGCCGCCTTGAGGATGGCGTCAAGAGTCTCGTCACTCACCTCGCGGTTGCTGTACTCGCGCACTGTGACATGGTCGTATAGGGTGTTAATGGTTTCATTCATAACGAAATATTATTTGTAACATTTTTTAGATTATTGATGACAAAAATACAAAAAAGCCTTTATTGAATAAGATACATCTGTTAACATTCATTAATGTTTTTTTTTTGAGTTAAAATGTGATTCATTAACTATAAAATGTTATTTTTGCAGATTATTATTAATGGCCGTGCCAACACGGCAACCAAAAAAAAGAAAAACACATTTATCAACCTAATTATTAACCAATTTATCAAAAAAAAAATGAAAAAGTTATTTACCTTAGTCTTTGCATTTCTTGCATTGATGATTTCTGCCAATGCGCAGACGCTTCTTTCAGAAAGTTTTGACAATGGCACGCTGCCCACTGGATGGACTACTGTAGACAACGATGGTGACGGCTTCAATTGGACGTTGAGCACCAATCCATCTTCCATCCCCACCCACACTGGTGATGGTGCTATTTTGTCTTATTCTTATGACAATGACTCATACACTGCCCTTACTCCTGACAACTGGCTGATCACCCCGCAAATCACGATTCCCGCCAATGGAGCTATCCTTGAATGGTGGGTTGCTGCTCAAGACGCTAGTTATCCTGAAGAGCACTACGAGGTAATGATTTCTACCACCAACGCAACGCCGACAAGCTTCACCTCCGTATTCGAAGAAACTTTGTCAAGCGATGAGTTTGCTCAAAAGACAATCAGTCTTGCTAGTTATGCAGGTCAGACCATCTACATCGCCTTCGTTCACAACGAGGTTTCGGACATGTTCGCCATGAAGCTTGATGACATCTCTGTCACTGCAGCTCCTACATCTCCTACCATCTCTTCCAATGTTGAATCATACAATTTCGGTTCTGTCATTTATCCTGGCACTTACAACACGACCGCAAATGTTGCCGGCTACAATTTGACCACTGGCATCACCGCTACCACGGCTGCTCCTTTCGCAGTTTCCGCTGACGGCACCACCTATGGCACCACCGCTTCCCTCCCTGCAGCCGGTGGCACCTTGTACATTCAATTCACCCCGACCGCTGGCGGCGCTGACACTGGCGACGTCACGCTCGCCTCTACCGGCGCTACCGATGTCACCATCGCTTTGACTGCTACTGCAGTCGACTGCTCTGCTGGCATCACTATTCCTTTCTCATACGACTTCAACACGGGTGAGTATCCTCCACAATGCTGGACGGTAAACGATCCTGAAAATTTCAATGCCTTAGAAATCTCTGAAACGGACAATGGCATCACTTTCCTGGCCGTTGACAGACTTGTCACCCCTGAAATCCACGACGCCAACAACGACAGCTTGTTGCTCTCCTTCATGTATTCCTCTGAGTTGCAATCTCTTGATTACCCCACCTCTTTCAAGGTAGGCTATTCTTCCACAAATACGAACGCTTCCAGCTTTACCTATCTGCCGGAAGTAACTTGTGGTGAAGATGCAGATTTTGTTCCTTATATTGCAGTGCTTCCTGCTGGAACCAAGTATGTTTCCATCGAAGCCACCGAGATTGGCCAAGAGAATCTCTTTGGTATATTCATCATCGATAACTATCTTTACGTAGACAACATTTCCATAACCGCAGCTAGCGAAGCACTCATCATGGCTTCTTCCGAAGACGTTGTTTTCCCCACCACTATTGTAGGCAATACTAAAGAAAGCGTTGTGGACATCTTTACGGCAATGGTAAGCAACAACATGACGGCAACAGCTCCTGCTAACTTCGCAGTTTCTAGCGATGGAACAACTTATGCTTCAACAGCCACAATTCCTGCAGCTGGCGGCACACTCTATATCCAATACGCTCCTACAACTTCTGGTAGCCACACTGGCGTAGTTACTCTCACTGACGGCACCACCTCTCTTAGCATCAATGTCTCCGGTACTGCTATTGAGTGTCTTGCCATCACCACGTTCCCGTTCGTAGAGACTTTCTCCACTACTTCTCCAACTATAAATTGCTGGGAAGTTGTCGATGCCAACCTCGATGGTTATACCTTCGCATTCAATTACAGTTCCTACAATAACGGCGACAATGCGTTCTATACCTACTCTTCAAGTAATGGTGCCGAAGACTGGCTCATCTCTCCTCAGTTAGAATTAGGAACTAACCTCATGGCAACTTTTGATGTTGCTGTCCAATCAGCAAATTACCAAGAAAGATTCTCCGTGTATGTAATTGAAGAAGGTCAGACATACGCTAACGCAACTTGTGTCTTACCCACCCAAGAGATTTCCAACACTACTCCTGTAACTCAATACATTGATCTTTCCGCTTATAACAACCAGACTATCAAAGTTGCCATCAAGGTTGAATCTATTGCTGACAGATTTCGTTTTTATGTCTCCAACTTCCAAGTCATCAATGCTGGTGAAGAATCTCTGACAGTCACACCGACCAGCATGACCTTCAACAGCATTGTCGGCAACCCGACCAGCGCGCAAACTGCTGACATCACTGGCATGGCCTTGTCCGAAGATATTGCAGTTGTCGCCACCGCTCCCTTTGAGGTTTCCGCCGATGGCAACACCTTTGCCACCACTGCCACCATCACTGCCGGCGGCACTATAACCACTGGCAGCTTGTATGTGCGTTATAATCCGACCACAGCTGGTTCCCAAACTGGTACCGTAACTTTGACTAGCGGCACTGTTAGTGCTACCATTTCTGTTGAAGGTAGTTCCATTGAGTGTACTCCTAGAGCTCTGCCGTTCTATGAAGATTTCGAGGACGAGCTTGACGAATGCTGGCAGAACATCGACAACGATGGTGATGGTCATATTTGGAGAATGGAGCCCGTTGGTGACGCGCACCTTGGTCAAGGTAGCTACACTTCTGAGTCTTACTCTGGCAGCTCTGCATTAAATCCTGACAACTGGTTGATCACCCCGCAAATTATCATCCCTGCTAGCGGTGCTATTCTCAGCTGGTGGGTTGATGCTCAAGATCCCAACTATCCTGCTGATCACTATGAAGTTAAGATCTCCAGCACAAATTCTTCTCTCTCCAGCTTCACCTCTGTCTATGAAGAGACCATCTCCAACGGCGAATGGGAGCAAAGAAGTGTTAACTTGAACAACTATGCTGGTCAGAACATCTACATCGCCTTTGTTCACAACAATTGTTCTGACCAATTCAGAATGAAGATTGATGACATCTACATCGGAGATGAAGTCAGTGTTGAGAATTTCGAGAACATCGTAAGCATCTATCCTAACCCTGCTAACACCATCCTCAACGTGAACGCCAACTCCAACATCCAAAGCGTGGAAGTGTTCAATATGATGGGTCAGAAGGTTGACGCTATCGATGCCAACAACACCCAAGTCTCCATCAACACCTCCGCTTACAACAGCGGTATGTATCTGATGAGAGTCACCACCGAGAACGGCGTAACCAACACCAAATTCACGGTTGCCCGCTAATTCTCGATAACCCTATTCAAAAAATCCCCCGAGTTTCCTCGGGGGATTTTTTTGTGTCCAGCAGTAGGATGAGAGATTAGAGAGAATCCACTTTGAATTCTGAATTCTGATCTTTAGCATTCCTGACTTTGACAGCTATTTTTTCATCCTTGTAACCCGCTGTAAAACAGAAATATCCAAAAAACAGCCTTGGTGTCTTGGGTGCCTCGCCCCGGAAATTGACTATCTTTGCGGCATGTTTGTGCGCAAGAAGATCAACAAGAGTGGCACGACAAGTGT